>NZ_CP050296.1:4701211-5003568 GCF_014189455.1 Mesorhizobium huakuii | reverse complement strand
CACAGTGCGATCCCGGCAGGAGGATCGAACCGTGGACGTCTTTCCCGTCGGCAAGGCCCTCGTCGACAGCGAATGGCAGCCCTTCGTCAAGACCATCATCCGCGTCACCCGCCAAACTTGGCTCCGCAGTGCCGCCACGGGCATGTGGCAGCCGCGCGGCGAGGTCTCATACTATATCTCCTCCGAACAGGGTCTCCCCGCCAAGACTTGGGCCGCCATCATCCGAGGCCACTG
The DNA here is from genome assembly GCF_014189455.1 of Mesorhizobium huakuii. Taxonomy (NCBI): domain Bacteria; kingdom Pseudomonadati; phylum Pseudomonadota; class Alphaproteobacteria; order Hyphomicrobiales; family Phyllobacteriaceae; genus Mesorhizobium; species Mesorhizobium huakuii. The sequence goes on along the minus strand of NZ_CP050296.1, from coordinate 5,003,334 downwards.
GGGCATCGAGAACCGCAACCACTATGTCCGCGACGTGTCCTGCGACGAGGACCGCAGCCGTATCCGCGACAACCCCGGCATCATGGCCAGAGCCCGCAGCTTCGCCCTCAACATCCTGCGTCACAACGGCACGAAAAACGTCGCTCAAGCCCTCTGGAACGGCGCTCTCTCCCTCGATCTCATCCTCGCTTACAAGGCTCTGTAATCAGCGTTGAACAGCCCTGGTCTGAGGCTTGTGTTGCCCTTGTGCGTGGCCGTGACCGCGAAACTGCCACCGTTGATGTTGTTCATGACAACGTTGACGACCTTGAGGCCAGCCGCTTCCAGTATCTTCGCCACAACGCCGAGGGAATAGTACTCGACATGCTCGTGGCAAATCGTGTCATAGGAGTTGAGGCGAAGCATGGACGGCATGTAGCTTTGCTCGAAATGCCAGATGCCGTCTTCGGCAAGGACCTCGGCCACCTGACGCGCAAAGGCGATGGGATCCTCAAGATCGTAGAACATCGCAATGGATGTCACGATCTTGGCCCGCTTTTGTGAGATGCCCCGATATGCCTCGGCCGAAAAAAGTCAGGCACCAGTTTCACATCGTCCGGATAATACTGCGCAAATTTCTTGCCCGTCGGATCAATGCCTATGCGCGTCAACCCCGCGGTCGAATAGGCCTTGAGGGTCGTGCAATCATTGCTCCCGATGTCGAGAACGACGTCACCGCCGCGTGGCGAGGCGAGCCTCTCCAGGAAGCGAACCTTGTGCGTCAAATGATCGACCATCGACTGGTTGAGGCCCGAGCGATAGCCGTAATTGTCGCCGTACATTTCGCTCGGCTCATAGGAATGTTTCAGCTGCAGAAGTCCACTGGACGGAGACCAGACCAGCTCGAGCGGCCCTTTGGTCACGGGTTCAGACGCAGTTTTGGGAAACACTCCGGTGAGCGCCTGCTCGCCAAGATTGAGCACGGTGACGAGATCCTTGTCCTTGCCGACACGGCAGGTCTCGATGGCGTGATACCTTACCTCGTTCATGAATTCTGACCCTCAATTGGTTGGTGAAAGGGTATTGATTCAAAGGCATTGACTGCAGTTCTCTACGCTTGGGCCACCCGTGCGCGGCAATCCTTCAGAACCGCGGCAAGGGCCTCTTCGAAGGGATGCTCAGGCACCCAGCCAAGACGCGTTCGGGCGCGGGTCGCATCCCCCACAATGCATGGCAGATCACTCGGTCGCAGCCGCAGCGGATCTTGTTCGGTGACGATCTTGACACTGCTTCGCGCCAAGAGCTGGTCCAAAATATCTCCCATCCGCCACGAGATGCCCGAAGCAACATTGAAGATGGTGTTTGGCACGAGACCGTCGCTGTTCAAGGCGACGCGCGCATAAGCACTGGAGACGTCTCGCGCATCCAGGAAATCACGGTGCGCGTCAAGATTGCCGACACGAATGACCGGCGGGGCCAAACCGGCTTCAATCCGTGCGATCTGCATGGCGAAGGCAGGTACGGCAAATGCCTCGGTTTGCCCTGGTCCCGTGTGATTGAAGGGGCGCAGACGAATGCATTTAAGGCCGTCACGGGAAAGCGCACCCAAAGCGAGGTCGGCCGCGGCCTTGGTCACGGCATAGTCGTCCATCGGCGCAAGCAGCGCATTTTCGTCAAGCGGCTGGCCAGCCTTTGCGCTCTCGCCATAGACCAGGCCCGACCCGACATAGATCAACCAACATCCCGGTGCCTCGTCAAGAATGGCGTGGGCCACGTTGAGCGCGCCCTGGACGTGGATGCGCCAGGTGTTTTCAGGGTCAGCCTGGGCGGCGCCAAGGGCGGCGACGGCCGCCAAATGGATAACGTGCGTCGGCTTGTGGCGAGCAATAGCCTCGTGAACAGCAACCTTGTCCGTCACGTCGAGCGCCAGGATTTGACCAAGCACGGGATGCGGTCCTGCGTCCTTTGAGGTCGCAATAACCGTCAAGTCGCGACCGCAAATGCTGTGCAACGCTTCATGGACATAGGGACCGACAAAGCCCCGTGCCCCGGTGATCAAAACTCGCATGCCGACCTCGCTAACCGCACCTCAAAGGTGTTGGTCACGTCTTACACGCTCAAGATCGGCTTCGACCATCTCAATGACGAGCTCCTTGAGGCTCGTCTTTGCCTCCCAGCCCAACTTCTCTTTGGCCTTGGTCGGATTGCCATGCAGAACTTCGACTTCCGCAGGCCGCAGAAAGCGCTCATCGATAGAAACGTGATCCTCCATATTGAGACCGGCATGTTCGAAGGCGAGCTTGCAGAAGTCCCGAACCGACACGGTCTTGCCCGTCGCGACCACATAGTCGCTTGCCGTGTCTTGCTGCACCATCAGCCACATGGCTTCCACATAGTCGCGCGCGTGACCCCAGTCGCGCTTGGCGTCCAAATTGCCGAGCGCCAGCTTGTCCTGCAGCCCAAGCTTAATGCGGGCGACAGCGTCGGTAATCTTGCGGGTGACGAATTCGATGCCGCGCAGGGGCGATTCATGATTGAAGAGAATACCGCTCGATGCGTGGAGCCCAAAGCTCTCGCGATAATTCACCGTCATCCAATGTGCATAGAGCTTGGCCGCGGCATAGGGAGAGCGCGGATAAAACGGGGTCTTTTCCGACTGGATGGGTTCCTGGATCAGCCCGAACATTTCCGAAGAGGATGCCTGGTAGAAACGGGTTTCGGGACACGTTATCCGCACCGCTTCCAGCACATTGGCTGCGCCAATGCCTGTCACGTTGCCCGTCAAAAGTGGTTGTTGCCAAGACGATTTGACGAAAGATTGGGCGGCAAGATTGTAGACTTCGGCCGGACGAACGTCCTGGAGCACCCGGATAAGGCCGGAGAGATCCGTCAGATTGCCGTCGTGAAGCACGATCTTGTCGGCGACACCAAGCCATTTCAGCCGTGAACCGACCACATCGGCCGAAGCACTACGCCGCAAAAGGCCGTGGACCTCGTATCCCTTCTCAAGCAGGAACTTCGAGAGATAGGCTCCATCCTGCCCGGTCACGCCGGTGATAAACGCTGTTTTGGAATTCATGGTGAACCTGTCTCTACCTTCTTGATCGCTATTTCAGGAATGCAAACCGTCTGCCCAAAACGCAAAACGTACCCAATTCGCAGATGTGCCCGATGGGTTGTCTTCGGGTCACGCGCGGCCATAGACATCATCAAACCGCACGATATCGTCTTCGCCAAGATATTCCCCGCTCTGCACTTCGATCATGACGAGCGGAAGAATGCCGGGATTTTCGAGGCGGTGCTTGTGGCCGCAGGGGATATAGGTGGACTGGTTGGTCGCCAGCAGGATTTCACTCTGGCCGTTGACGACCTTCGCAGTCCCGCTCACCACCACCCAGTGCTCGGAGCGGTGATGATGCGCCTGAAGGCTGAGCCGCGCGTTCGGCTTTACCTCGATGCGCTTGATCTTGAAGCGCGGCCCTTCCTCCAGGACCGTGTAGGTGCCCCATGGGCGATGCACGGTGCGATGCACGGTTGCCGCCTCATGCCCCTCCGTCTTGAGGCGATTGTAGAGATCCTTGACTTCCTGCGCCTTGTCCTTGTGGGCAATTAGAAGCGCATCCGGCGTGTCGACGATCAACAGATCCGAGACGCCGACAAGACCTACAAGCCGGTCTTCGCTGTGCACGTAACAGTTCGTCACATCATGGAGCATCGTTTCGCCGGTGGTGCGGTTGCCGCTGTCGTCGGCTGGAACAAGCTTCGACAGAACGTTCCATGAGCCGATATCGGACCAATCGAAGTTGCAGGGCACGAAACCTACGTTCTTCGCTTTCTCCATGACCGCATAGTCGATGGAAACAGCAGGGACGGCCGCGAAGGCATCCCTGTCTATCTCAACAGTGGTGCGGTCCGCGGCACCGCTTGTCCTGGCCTTCTCGAGTGCTGCGCGCGCATTGGAGAGCACATCCTGACACAGTTCCTGCATCGCGGCGATCATCGAGCGGGCCGCAAAACAGAACATGCCCGAGTTCCAGAAGAAACGACCGCTGGCGATAAATTGGGCCGCTCGTTCCGCATTCGGCTTTTCCACGAACCGAAGGACCGTATCTCCCTCGGCCTCGATATAGCCAAACCCGGTTTCAGGGCTCTCGGCCTTCATGCCAAAGGTCACGATCCGTCCCGTGGCCGCGATCGCCGCCGCCTTCGCCACGGCCGCACCAAAGCCGGCTTCGTCCAGGATCAGGTGATCCGCGGGCAGCACAACCAGAACCGCGTCCGGATCGTCGCGCGCGACCTGCAACGCGGCAAGCGCGACCGCGGCTGCCGTGTCACGACCGAAAGGCTCCAGCAGGAACGTGTTCTTTACGTCTGGCGCCACCACCTCCGCATATTCGTCCGCCGTCAGGAACAGCAGATCGCGGTTGGTGACCGTCACAATTTGATCAACGCCTGCAAGTCCAGCCGCGCGGGCGTAGGTCCTGCGAATGAGGGTTCCCCCTCCCGGCAAAGGAATAAAGGGTTTTGGGTGCAACGCACGAGAAATAGGCCAGAGGCGGGAACCGACACCGCCACTTATGATGACAGGAACGATATTGGTCAAACTTCAGCTTTCCAGGATTTGAGTTCGGCTGAGGTCAAGACCCCAACCGAGCAATTCGTCTGCGCGAGATTCTGTCTTTGCCTCAATGTAGCATCGCAATTCGGGCGCGTTGCCGGACGCACGGAAGTGAACGACCTCTCCGTTGCGGGCGGTGATACGCACGCCGTCGCGATTGTCAATATAAGCGACGCCCCCGAGAATCTCGAAAAGAGTGCCGGCATAGGCGGCATCCGTCGCCAGTCTTTTGAGGAAAGACGCGCTGTCTTCCGCCGAAACGCCTTCAAGCCGGCCACTGGCCGCGGCGAGGAATCCGAAACCGGCCGCGATCTCAGCGAGCGGGCGACCTGTCGCCGCAATCGTTGAAAGCGCACAGAGAATTGGCAACAGCGAATCCCGGGTCAGCAAGGCTGCGAGCGTGCGGCCATCCTTCTCAACGGATGAACCCAGAAGAACGCCGCCATTTGCTTCGAACCCCACGACGCATTTCGCCCCTTGAGCGAGGGCCGTGCCGATACCTTCGATGACATAGGGCGAGCCTATGCGTGTGCGCAGCACGGTTGCGAAATGCCCGCAACGCTCCAGGGCAGAATTGGAACTGACCGGGGTGACGACGCAGTCGGCATCGAGAAAACGCGCCGTGATCGCGCCGATCAGGTCGCCGCGTACGAAACCGCCATGCGCATCCGCCACAAGCGGCCGGTCGCCATCGCCATCGGCGGACACAATGGCATCGAACGGCTCCGTCGCCGCCCAGTTTTTGAGAAGCGATAGATCCTCTTGCCTGAGCGCTTCGGTATCCACCGGAATGAAATGCGTGGACCTGCCCAGGGGGGACCGCCTCTGCTCCCAACGCACGAAGCATATCGACAATGATGTCCCTGGCCACGGACGAGTGCTGGTAGACGCCGACACGGAGACCGGAGAGGTTACCCGGCTGAAAGAAGCCAAGAAAATGATCCCTGTAGCCTGCTGACGGTTCGGAGCCCAGCTGTACGGGTTCAACGGACGGCTGCGATCGATCGGCTATCTGCAAGCCCGCGTGGATTCCCACAATCTCGAGCTCATCGCGCTTGTCGATCTCACCGTCTGCCCGGTAGAATTTGAGCCCATTCCTGTCGTCGGGAATGTGACTGCCGGTCACCATGATCGCCGGGGCGTTCTTGCCGGTGGCATAAAGGGCGAGTGCCGGCGTCGGCAAGGCGCCGCAATCGACCGGCTCCAAACCGGCTTCGGCGATCGCGGCATGGACAATCCCCGCAATCTCGGGACTGGAAGAGCGAAGGTCACGTCCAATAAGGATCTTGTCGCCCGCGCTCAAGACACCACGCCCCAAAAGCATGCGTGCGAACGCAATTGTATAAGTGCGCGCCGGTGGTCCCCTGAGCTCGCTGACGAGACCGCGCAGCCCGCTGGTGCCGAACTTCAAAGTCACGGATAGCTACCTTTTTCCAGCAATGCCGCCCCGGCACGAATTGCGGCAAGCCCCCTCACCTGTCCAAGCCTGCGACAGCATGAAGGCTGGTGAGCGACACCATCGGACAGCGCGCTACTATAGATCAAAGCCAGCGACCTGATCTTCATATACAGGCAGTTTTTGCTTAGAGACCGCTAATATTACTGGGTACAGCCGGTTCTCATTGCCTCGAGCAAGGAGCATTCCTTTCAAGAAGCTCTCCGTGAATTGCCAAGCCCCCACCTGACACCCAAGTTGCCCGTGCTTAGGTTTCGCGCAATGGCTTGTCAATCTCGGACGCGGGACCGAGTTCGATTTCAACACGCTGCAGGGGATTCAGGCGGCAGCGACCGTGAAGGCTACGGACCAAGCCTAGCGAGTAGGCAAATCAAGCGCTGATTGGAACCGCGAGTTCTTCACGGACGATCCAGGATGCGGCGCACGACCCGCTCGGTGGATTTTCGCCATTCCGGCGCGCTCCATCCGAATATGGCGGCGAATTTCGCGCTCGACAGCCGCGAATTGGCAGGACGCCGCGCCTTGGTCGGGTAGTCCTTGGTGGCAATATCCCGCACATCAGCCCAAGGGCCGCCAGACGCCCGGCTTGTGTCCAGGATATGACGGGCAAAGCCGCTCCAGTTGGTCTCACCCGTGCCGGCCAGATGATAGGTACCGAACGCACTGACGCTCTTGTCGCCATGCAGCATCGCCGCCGCATGCAGGATGGCGTCGGCGATATCGAGCGCCGAGGTGGGATTGCCCCATTGATCGGCCACCACCGAAATCTCGTCGCGATCGGCGGCCAGCCGCAGCATGGTTTTGACGAAATTCCTGCCGAACGGGCTGTAGACCCAGGCGGTACGCAGGATCAGGTGGCGCGGGCCGGCAGCAGCCACCGCCTGTTCACCAGCGAGCTTGGAGGCGCCGTAAACGCCGAGCGGTGCCGTCGCGTCGGTCTCGAGATACGGGCGAGAAGCGCTGCCATCGAAGACATAGTCAGTCGAAAGGTGGATGGTTGGAACGCCGAGCCGCGCTGCCGCTTCAGCCACCTTGCCGGCGCCGGCTGCGTTGACCGCAAAGGCTAGATCGGGCTCGTCCTCGGCCTGATCCACCGCCGTGTAAGCGGCGGCCGACACGACGATATGCGGCTTTGCAACCGCGATGGCGTCGATGACGGTCTCGGGTCTTGCCAGATCGAGCTCCGGGCGGCCGATGGCGACGACCTCCACGCCGGCGTGCGCCTGGCCGGCCTCCAGCAGGCTTGCCGCGACCTGGCCGTCGCGTCCGGTGACGACGAGCCTCACGCGCCACCCTTGCGCGCTTCGCCCAGTCTCTCACCGGCATAGCGCTGTTCGCGGATCGGCCCCCACCACCATTTGTTGTCGAGGAACCAGTCCACGGTCCTGGCCAGACCGCTGTCGAAATTTTCCCTGGGCGCCCAGCCGAGTTCGCGGCCAATCTTGGAGGCATCGATGGCGTAGCGGCGGTCGTGGCCGGGACGGTCGGTGACGAAGGAGATCAGCTCGCGATAGCGCTTGCCGCCGCTGCGGGGACGCCTGATGTCGAGCAGGTCGCAGATCGTCTCGACGACGGTGAGGTTCGTCCGTTCCGAATTGCCGCCGACATTGTAGCTTTCGCCCGGCGTTCCCTTGGTGGCGACGAGCTCCAAGGCCCGTGCATGATCCTCGACGAACAGCCAGTCGCGCACATTGGCGCCGGCGCCGTAAATCGGCAGCGGCTTTTCGTCGAGCGCGTTGAGGATGACGAGCGGGATCAGTTTCTCGGGAAAATGATAGGGGCCGTAATTGTTCGAACAATTGGAGAGCACGACCGGCAGGCCGTAGGTCTCGTGCCAGGCCCGCACCAGATGGTCCGAGGCTGCCTTCGAGGCGGAATAGGGCGAGGACGGTGCGTAAGGCGTCTCCTCGACGAACATGCCGCCGTCGAAAGGCAGATCGCCGAACACCTCGTCGGTGGAGACATGATGGAAGCGGAAGCGGCTTTTCCGGTCGTCGGCAAGGCCGCGCCAATATTCGAGCGCCGCATTGAGGATGCGGTAGGTGCCGACGATGTTGGTCTCGATGAAGGCGCCAGGCCCGTCGATCGAACGGTCGACATGGCTCTCGGCGGCGAGGTTCATGACGATGTCGATATCGTCACGGCGCAGTATGTCAAGCACAGCCCGCTCGTCGCAGATATCGGCATGGGCGAAGCGATAATTATGCGCGTTCTCGATCTGGCGCAGCGAGGCCACGTTGCCGGCATAGGTGAGCTTGTCGAGATTGGTCACCCGGTAGGCCGGATTGGCGCACAGATGCCGGCACACCGCCGAACCGATGAAGCCAGCCCCGCCTGTCACCAGGAAATTCATCAGGCAAACACCTCTGCGGCAGCAAGCATCGGCGCCTTAAGGTCCTTGTCCGAAAGCTGGAACCCGCCAGCGATGGACGGCCACTTGATACCGATGGCGGGATCATCGAAACGGATCGAGCGTTCATGCTCGGGTGAATAGGTGTCGGTGACCTTGTAGAGGACCTCGGTGTCGGGCACGAGCGTCACAAAACCATGTGCAAAGCCCTTCGGCACGAGAATCTGGTTGCCCCTTTCGGCCGAAATCTCGTGGGCCATCCATTTCCCAAAGCTTTTCGAACCGCGGCGGATGTCGACACAAACGTCCAGGACCCGGCCGCGGATCACGCGCAGCAACTTGTCCTGGGTGCGGGGCGCTAGCTGGTAATGGAGCCCGCGCAAGACACCTGCCGCCGCGGAATAGGAATGGTTGTCCTGCACGAAATGCAATTTTATCCCAGCCTGCGCGAATCGCTCGGCACTGTAGGTTTCCATGAAGAAACCGCGTGCATCGCCATGCCGCTTTGGAACGATTTCCAGCACGCCTTCGAGGCCGAGTGACCTGATCTCCAACGCTCAGCCCTCCGACAGATCGGCGACGCGCCGGCGCAGATAGGCGGCATACTCATTTTTTCCCAACCGGGTCGCGCGTTGCAGCACTTGCTCTGCCGTCAGCCAGCCCTGCTCGAAGGCGATCTCCTCCGGGCAAGCGACCTTGATCCCTTGCCGATGTTCAATCGTGCGCACGAAGGAAGACGCGTCGTTCAGACTGTCATGCGTCCCTGTGTCGAGCCAGGCATAGCCGCGCCCCAGCCGGTGCACGTGCAGCAGGCCGCGATCGAGATAGGCATTGTTGACCGCCGTGATCTCGAGCTCGCCGCGGGCCGAAGGCCGAATGGCCGAAGCGATGTCGACGACAGTGTTGTCGTAGAAATACAGCCCCGTGACGGCCCAGTTGGATTTCGGCTTTTGCGGCTTTTCCTCGATCGTCAGCGCGGTTCCGGTGGCCTTGTCGAAGGACACGACGCCATACCGTTCAGGATCATCGACACGGTAGGCGAACACCGAGGCGCCGGTGTCGCGCGACGCGGCGGTGCGGCAAAGCTGCGACAGCCCGTCGCCAAAATAGATGTTGTCGCCCAGAATCATCGACACGCTGTCCCTGCCGATAAAGTCGCGGCCGATGATGAAAGCTTCGGCAAGCCCATTGGGGTGCGGCTGCTCCGCATAGGAGATATCCAGCCCAAAATCCGATCCGTCGCCGAGCAAATCCCGAAAGACGGGCAGATCTCGCGGCGTCGAAATAACCAGGATTTCGCGTATTTCCGCGAGCATCAGTACGCTCAGCGGATAATAGATCATCGGCTTGTCGTATACCGGAAGAATTTGCTTAGAGACTGCCAGCGTGAGCGGATAAAGGCGCGTTCCACTACCTCCCGCAAGGATAATTCCTTTCAAGAAGCTCTCCCCGACATGCCCAAATCCCCTCGGCAGCAGTGGTAGCCATACTACACCCTGAAAAAGCTGCTGCCAGCGCCGGCTTATATCCTAGAGTCGTTACCAAAATACGCCTGGTACCACTCGACGAACCGCCCTACCCCGTCGGACACGGACGTGCCGGGGCGGTAGCCGACGGCGTCTTGCAGAGCCGAGGTGTCGGCGAAGGTGTCCGGCACGTCGCCGGCCTGCAGCGGCAAGAACTCGATGATGGCCTTGCGGCCGAGCGCGTTTTCCAACGCCTCGACATAGGCGGTCAGCTTCACCGGATTGTTGTTGCCGATGTTGAAGATGCGCCAGGGGGCGATGCTCGTTGCCGGGTCCGGATGGCCGGAATCCCAGGCAGGGTTGCCAGCGGCAGGACTGTCGCTGGCTCGGATCACGCCTTCGGCGATGTCGTCGACATAGGTAAAGTCGCGCGTGTGGTTGCCGTTGTTGAACAGCTTGATCGGCTCGCCAGCCAGGATGCTCCTGGTGAACAGGAACAGCGCCATGTCAGGACGCCCCCAGGGGCCGTATACGGTGAAGAAACGCAGCCCCGTGGTCGGCAGCCCGAACAGATGGCTGTAGCTGTGCGCCATCAGTTCGTTGGCGCGCTTGGTCGCGGCATAGAACTGCAGCGGATGATCGGCCGGACGGTGCTCGGAAAACGGCATGTCGGTGTTGGCGCCGTAAACGCTCGAAGTGCTGGCATAGGTCAGGTGCGCTATGCCGCCATTGCGGCAGGCCTCCAGCATGTTGGTGAAAGCGACGATGTTGCTTTCAACATAGGCGCGCGGGTTTTCCAGGCTGTAGCGCACCCCGGCCTGGGCGGCGAGGTGGATCACCCGGTCGAAGGCGTGGTCGGCAAAGCAGCCGTCCACGATGCCCCTGTCGGCAAGATTACCGTGGATGAAATGATAGCCGGAATTGGTGCTTCGGCTTGCCTCGGCCAGCAGCCGCAACCGCGCCTGCTTGAGCGCCGGATCGTAGTAGTCGTTGACGCTGTCGATGCCGACAACCTCGTCGCCACGCTGCAGGAGCCGCCTGGCGACATGATAGCCTACGAAGCCGGCGGCGCCGGTGACCAGAACCTTCATCGGAAGCGCCCGCCCTTGGGACTGGATCCCTGACGTCTATGGCACGCCAAGCTTACCGCAGACCTCAGGAGCGCTTCAGCAGCGACCACACGGCCGGCACAAGGCTGGCCGCCAGCGCAACCTTGATCAGGTCGCCGACAACGAACGGCACGACGCCGAACTGCCAGGACTTTTCCGGACCGATGAGCAGCGCCAGCCAGGCAAAGCCCATCGCCATCATCACCACCTCGGCAACCAGCATCGCGTTGAAAAGCTTGATCGGGTGGCGATCCCAGCCACGATCGGCGGCCCAGCCGACAATCGCCGCCATGACCACGAAGCCCGCGAGATAGCCACCCGTCGGGCCGACCATGTAGGCAAGGCCAATGCCCTTCTCAGGCGTGCCTTGGAAGACCGGGAAGCCCATCGCGCCTTCCGCCATGTAGAGCAGCAGCGTGGCGACGCCGAGGCGCATGCCGAAGGCGGCGGCGATCAGGAGGACGGCGAGCGTCTGCATCGAGATATCGACGGGGCCAAGCACCACTTTGGTCTTGGCCGACAAGGTCAGCAGCAGCGTTCCGGCAATCGCCAGGAAAAGCTGCGTTGCCAGTCGCGCCGCGCCTTCTTGCGGCAAAGCCAGAGAAACAAGCGGGCGCATCGTCGTTGCAGTTGCCATGGTCTTCCCCAATCCGGTCTGTCGCGATCCGATAATCGCGGTCTCAGCGTTTTCCTATATTGGCTTGCGTGCTATGCGGCAATCGGTTTTGCCGTTGCGGGAACAATGTGCCGATATGGCTCTCAAATTCGATACCAGCTTCGATCCGCGCTACGGCCAGGGCGTGAACGTGGCACCGGACGTACAGCGCGTCACGGTCCGGAATCCCAGCCCCTTCACTTTTCACGGCACCAACAGCTATATCGTCGGGCGCGACACGCTGGCGGTGATCGATCCCGGGCCTGACGACGAGGCACATCTTCAGACCCTGCTCGACGTGATCGCCGGCAGGCCGGTCAGCCATATCTTCGTCAGCCACACGCATCGTGACCATTCGCCGCTGGCGGCACGGCTCAAGGAGCGCACCGGCGCTACGGTGATGGCGGAGGGGCCGCACCGGCCGGCAAGGGCGCTGCATATCGGCGAGACCAATGCGCTCGACGCCAGCGCCGACACCGCTTTCGTTCCCGACATCGCGCTGCCAGACAATGTGTTGGTCGACGGCGACGGCTGGGCGATCCGCACGGTTCTGACCCCCGGCCACACCGCCAATCATGCGGTGTTCGCGCTGGAAGGAACCGGCATCCTGTTTTCGGCCGATCATGTCATGGCGTGGGCGACATCCATCGTCGCGCCGCCGGACGGAGCGATGGCCGATTACATGGCATCGCTGGACCGGCTCATCGCGCGCGATGACAGCCTGCTGCTGCCTGGCCATGGCGGGCCGGTGACCAAGCCGCGCGCTTTCATGCGCGGGTTGAAGACGCATCGCAAGATGCGCGAGCGGGCCATATTGGAGCGGGTCAGGGCCGGCGACCGGACCATTCCCGACATGGTCAAGGCAATCTATCGCGACACCGATCCCCGGCTGCATGGCGCCGCCGGACTGTCGGTGCTTGCGCATCTCGAGGACCTGGTGGCGCGCGGCATGGTGTCGACGGAAGCCGCCCCTGCCATTGACGGTATTTTCATGCTGGCTGGCTAATCCAAGACCTCGCCACGACCTTGCACCGCCCTGCCTCAGAACCGGCTGGACCGTTCTTCTGGTTGAGGCGACTTCAAACCCTGGCAAGAGCATTCCGGATCGGCCGGGAGTCGTGCGGCGGTTTCCAGCGCGACCCGCGAGGCTGTCATGGACAGGTTCGGCAACACGTCTTCCTGCAGCAATTGCTGGCGATTGCGGTCCATATAGTCGTTGAAGCCTGCCGTCACGAACGCCAAAGGCACGAAACACGCGCCGATCTCTCGCGACAAGGTGGCTTCGGGGGCGATCGAATGGTTGAGCACATCCGCCCCCATGCTCCGGAACGCCAGGGCCTCGGCCGGGGTCGTCAGCCGCGGCCCGTAACAGTGAGCGGCGACCAACTGCTGTTCGATGCCATGAACACGGCATTCGGCTGGCCAATGACGGCGGGCGGTTTCGACCAGAACCGCCGCGCATCTTGGACATACGATCTGCTTGCCCGAGCAGTCGAAGCTCTGGCGGCCAGGAAGCAGCGAAAACGGCGTCTGCGTCAGTTCGATAATATCGGCGTTCACCACCATGTCACCGGGCTTGATGGCCTTGTTGACGGCGCCAATGGTCGAGCAGGACAGGACCTGTCGGACACCCGCGCGCATCAACACCCAGAACGCGCGGCGATGGCAGGAATGATCGATATGGTCGCGGGGATTGCCGTGCGAATACATGCACAAGGCGCGTTTCGTTTTGCCTTCGGCGGTAATCGACGCATCGAACTCGAGCAGCTTCCAGTTGTCGGTGCGGCCGAAAGGCGTTTCAAAACTCATGTCGCGCTGCAAGGTGCGCACGCCGTCGACCGGGACATCTTCCGGGAAGGCAAGCCCCCAGTTTGCCGACCCGGTGATGATCGCCAACCCCACCTGGGGTATGTCCGTGGGTTGATCCGTCGGATCGGAGGTTGCGTGATGATGGGCAGGCATGTTTCCAGTCTCGGTCAGGATTTTTGGCGAAGGGTCACGATCAGGACGACGACCACGACGATGGCGGTCCACAATGTCGAGATCGCCGCGATGGTCGGATCGATCTGATCACGTAGCGACAGGAACATGAGCTTCGGCAGGGTGCTGTTGCGACCACTGGCGACGAAGATCGAAATGACGGACTCGTCGAGTGACGTCAGGAAGGCCATCAGTGTCGCCGACAACAGGCTGATTTGAAGTTGCGGAACGATTATTCCGCCGATGGCCCTCGCCCAGTCCGCACCAAGGCTGCGCGCCGCCTGGACCTGGTTCCAGTCAAAGCGGGCCACGGCAGGCAACAGCACAATGCACGCCACCGGAATGGCCAGCACCACATGTCCGACCAGCACGCCGAACAGCGTTCCGACCAGGCCTTGCGCCGCCAGCACGAAGAAGAGGCCGATCGCAAGCAGGATTCCCGGCACGATGGAGGGGGCGAGCAGTACACCTTGGATGGCTGAGGCGGTCTTTCCGCCGAGCCGGTTGATCGAGATGCAGGCCAGCAACCCTAGGGGCACCGCGACCATCGCCGTCAACGTCCCAAGGATCAGGCTCGTCCTCAGTCCGGCCATCCACGTCGCCGAACCGAAGAAATTCTCGTACCAGCGCAACGAGTATGCGCGCGGCGGAAACTCGAGAAGATCGGACGCCGAAAAGGAGAGTGGCACGACCACCAGCGTCGGCAGCATCAAGAAAGCCATTGCCAGCGCGGAAAAGCCCCACAGGAAGATGCGGGCCAGCCTGTTGTCGGGATAGGCTTCAAGCATGAGCCGCACCGACTTTGTTGCGCGCCACCAGTCGGCGCGCCACCAGGAACATCGCACCGACCAGCGCCATGAGAACGAGCAGCAGAATGCCCAGGACGCTCGCCGAACCCCAGTCCTGAAAGGTCGACAGCGTGCGCTCGATCCGGATGGAAAGAGGATTTACCTTGCCGCCGCCCAGCACCGCCGGCGTGATGAAAAAACCTATGGTGTAGATGAAAACGATCATCGAACCCGAGACGATGCCGCCGGCCGAAAGGGGCAGAATAACGGTGCGGATCGCCTGCCCGAGCGTCGCTCCCATGCTCGCCGATGCGCGAACAAGGTTTGCGTCGATATCGCGCATCGCGGCATAAACAGGCAGCAGAAAGAGCGGCAGCATGTAGTGGACCATGCCGATCAGCGTTCCCGTGAAGTTGTAGACCAGCGGCAATGGCTCCCCTGTCATTCCCGAGCCCGTCAAAGCCGCGTTGATCAGGCCATCGCGCCGCAACAGCACCAGCCAGCCATAAGTGCGCACCAGAATGGAGGTCCACAGCGGCAGCATGACGAAGGCCATCAGCAAATTGGCCACCCTTGGCCTGACGCTGGCCAGGGCGAGCGCCAGGGGGTGCCTAGAAGGATGCAGAACGCCAGCGTCCCCAGGGACAGCTCAACGGTTGTTATGAGTGCCGACCATGTCAGTCCACTCGAAAGCACCTTCTCGTAGTTGCCGACAGTGTACTCGTCCCCCGTGGTCAGGAAGGACTGCCGGATAATCCAGAGGATGGGCAGTATCGCCCCCAGTCCGACGATGAGAAGCGCCGGTAGCGAAAGCGCAAGGAAGAACCGCCGTTCGCTTCGCGCATCGGCGGCGAGCGCAGGATCGGCGGCGATGGTCACGCTATCGCTCCCGGTATGGCGTGAGCTTTCGCTGCCGATGCAAACACGGTCACCCGCTGACCGGTGGCAAGCTCGGCGCAGCCGCCGGCAAGTGCCGACGGAATGCAGACAAGAACCTCCTGCCCACCGTCAGGTGCCAACGTCAAAAGCCAGTTCTCGCCGCGAAACGCCTTGGCGCGGAGCATTCCTTCGAGCGCCACTGCGCCTGGCCCGGCGAGCCTGGCATCCAGGTGGAAGCTTTCCGCGCGGATCATCAGGGTTTCGTGTGATGCATCGCCGCCGTCGATTGTGCGCACTGAGCCCGGGGCCAGAATGTTGGCCTCGCCCATGAACTGCGCGACGAAGCGGGTCGACGGACGATCATAAATTCGCTGCGGCGTATCGATCTGCTGGATGCGGCCGGAATTCATCACGGCAACCCGGTCGGACATGGTCAGCGCCTCGCGCTGGTCATGCGTCACATAGATCGTGGTTATCCCCAGATCATCATGCAGACGCCTAATCTCGTACTGCATGGTTTCGCGCAGATTCCTGTCGAGCGCCGACAGCGGCTCGTCCATCAACATCACGCGTGGTTCGAAGACGATGGCTCGCGCCAGCGCCACCCGCTGGCGCTGGCCGCCGGACAGCGCGGCAATGTTGCGCTCCGACAGACCTTCGAGCTTCACGCGGGCCAAGGTGTCAAGCGCCCGCTGCCGAGCCTCCGCTTTCGGCGTCTTACGCAGCGCCAACGGATACTCGACATTCGCCAGGACGTTCATGTGGGGAAACAGGGCATAGTTCTGGAATACGATGCCGATGTCGCGCTTGTTGGGGGCCAGGCGGGTGATGTCCCGATCCCCCAACAGAAGCTTGCCGGAATCGGGCCGGACAAACCCGGCCAGAGCCATGAGCAAAGTGGTCTTGCCCGATCCGGACGGCCCCAGCAGCGTCAAGAATTCGCCAGCCCGAATGTCGAGCGATACATCGTCCAGCGCGACGTAAGATCCATAGGTCTTGCGCACGCTGTCGATGGTGATCGGGAGCGACTTCATGAGGGCTCGAACGTCTAGAGCTGATGCACCATAGACTCAGCGACTCATCATTTCATCAAAGGCTTTTTGAGCGGCCTCGCCGTTCTTGACCCACCAGTCAGCGTTCGAAAACACCGAGGTGCCGGCGTTTTCAGGCGCTGTCGCCAGGGTTTTCAGACGATCTTTTGGGATAAGACCACCCTCATAGCCGGCAGGATTGACCGGACCATAGGCGATGAAGTCGGTCAGCTTCGCCACGCGTGCGGGCTGCGTCATCGCCGCGATGAGCTTCATGGCCGCTTCCTTGTTCGGCGCTCCCTTCGGCACTCCAAGGCAGTCCGTGCCGATGACGGAACCTTTGAATGTGTAGTCAACCGAGCCGCCATCCGCCTTCACCGTCTGGGCTCGCCCATTCCAGGTAACGACCAGATCCGCCTCGCCGTCCTTCAGCAATTGCGCCGACTGCGCTCCGGAGGTCCACCACACGGAGACACTCGGTTTGATCGCTTCAAGCCGCTTGATGGCGCGCGCCAGGCCCTCGGGCGTGCTGAGCGTGGGATAGACGTCCGCCGGCGCCACGCCGTCGGAGAGAAGCGCGATCTCGATCAGGTCCTGCGCATTGGCGCGCAGCGCGCGACGGCCCGGGAATTTGGCAACATCCCAGAACTCCGCCCAGGTCTTTGGCGGATTCTCGCCATAGGTCTTGGTGCTCCACGACATGACGGTGCCATAGGAGTCGAAAGGATAGCAGTAATCGGACTTTGCGCCGGCCGGCACGGAGTTGGGATCGATGATCTTGTAGTCAAGCGGCTCCAGCAGCGACTGGGCGGCCGCCTGGGCGCCTTCCGGCGAGCCGAGGTGGATGATGTCGGTGGTGACCGCACCCGCGGTGACCTGCATCTTCAAAGCGGCAAGGCCATCGCTCTGCGTTTCCTCGCGAACATCATAGCCAAGTTCCTTTGCGGCGGGGGCCCACATCGCCTCCTTCATGGCGTTGCCATAATCGCCGCCCGCGGTCGTGATGGTGACTGATTGGGCATAGACGGGCACGGCGGCCGAGACTGCGATCGCCGCCAACGAAATGCGTAGTAACCGGGACATGTGTTCTCCTCCAGGATTCGCCGAAATATCGCCTTATGTGGCCTTTTTTTGAAATCGTAACGTTACGATTACCGCGAAATGCCTCAGAGTCAAGCTGCTTTCAGGCGAACTCGGTCAGTTTCGGCGAGCCCGGATTTGACCCCCGGGTCGAATCCGGTAACGTTACGATGCCAAGCAAATCAGCCGGCGCTTTCGCAAATGAAGTCGGGCGACATGGCCAATCTAAAACAGATCGCGGCGGAACTTTCCCTTTCGGTGACCACGGTATCACGCGCGTTGAAGGACGGGCCGGAGGTGCATCCCTCGACCGTGGCGCGCGTCAAGGAGGTGGCGAAGCGGGTCGGCTATGTCCCGAACCATCACGGCCGCGCGCTGAAAACCGGACAGACCCTGACGCTGACGGCGGTGCTGCCGATGGAAACACGCGACTACCTGTCGGATCTCGCGAAGCTTCCTTTGATCGAAGGACTGACGCTGGCGGCGCGGCAAGCGGGCTATAGTCTGTCCATCTATTCCACCACGCCCGACGACGATCCCGTCGAAAGCGTGCAGCGCCTGCTTCAGGCGCACAGCGCGGACGGTCTGATCATCACGCGCATGGTCTCGGACGATCCGCGCGTCAGGCTGCTGCTGGATCAGGGCATACCGTTCGTCGCTTTTGGAAGAACCGACCTGGACATCGCCTATCCCTATGTCGATATCGACAATGAACAGATCGCCTATGAGGCGACGCGGCGGCTCATGGACAAGGGCTGTCGACGCATTGCTCTACAACTTCTCGTGCAGAAGGATCAGGCGAGCGCCACGCGTCTCGCCGGCTATAGAAGGGCGATGGCCGAGGCCGGTATCCCGATCGACCAATCGCTGATCGGTGACGGCACGTTCACAATGGAATCGAGCGCGGCCTGGTTCGATCGCCTGCTGGCGTCGTCAGATCCTCCCACTGGCCTGGCATGCGCCAACGAACTGGGGCTTCTGGGCGCGTTGCACGCTCTCGGCAGACGGGGTCTGGTGCCGGGCCGTGACGTTCACATCGTCACCCGTGACAACACGCGTCTGGCGCGCTTCCTGCCGGCGAACATCGGCGTTCATTCCGTGGACATGGCAGATGTCGGGCACAAACTCATCGAGGTCCTCGAGAGCCGGATCGCCAATCCGCTTGGTCCGGTCGCGACGATCTTGCTGCAAGGCAGCTTCGAGCCGGCCGAATAGTCCGCTTGCAGACTGAAGCCACATTTGTGCGGCACTGCGCAAATCCGCCTGGCTGCAAGATGTTCTGGATTTCACTCGGCAGGCGCCGCCCCGACCTGGCCGGCGACTTCCTGATCCAATTCCGCCAGGAAATCTGTGATGCGCTGGGCATTGTCGCCAAGGTCGTAGCGGCCGTAACGCGAAGCAGAGCGCATGTCGACGATCACCGTATCGCCGTCGTCCGTCACCCGGATCGCCACATCGGCCGGAAGGCCAAGCACGAAGCCCTTGGCGACGGCGGTGATGGTCACGTCACTTTGCCCGGCAAGGTCGGGATAGGGCTCGGAAAGCTCCCAGCTGCGCCGGTCGAGCACGGTTTCGACGGCATTGACGATCGTCTCGAATGGCAGGTCGTAGCTGCGCGCGGTGACCAGCGGATAGCTGTCGGCCTGCAGCCGCTGTTCGCCCGGCGTCGATGGGACGAGCACATTCATGTCCTTCGTCCGGTCGCTGACGTCGAGCGCGGGCGGATCATCGAAATCGGTCGTGATGTCCCGGAGCGGCGGATAGATCGTCGCCCAGTAGGCGGCGACGCCATAGGGGACCAGCACCAGCAGTGCCAGCAAGGCGCCGACGGTCAGGTCGCGGCCACCGCGGTCACCAAATTTCCATAGCCTCGAAAAGGCAAAGGCGGCGAACAGCAGCGCCAGCGCCGCCAGCAGCGCGACAAGGCCCAGCACCCACAGGAACACCGGCGTTTCGATGAGATCGAAGCGGTGGCCGACAAAGTCGGTCAGCAAAAGCACCGCTGAAAATGCGCCGGTGCGCCGCGACCAGCCGGCAGCCTTCGACGTTCGCCGTTCGGGAATGCTAACCATTGTTCTCTGCGTTGCCCCAACCCGGACGGAGGTTTAGTGAATTTTCGCGGCGGCTTGAAGCCGAAACACGCAACATCCCGTCAATCCGTCGGCAAGCGATAATCCCTGAACTGCTGGCGCAAGGTGATCTTCTGGATCTTGCCGGTGGCGGTATGCGGTATTTCGCCGACGAAAGCGACATCGTCGGGCATCCACCACTTGGCCACCTTGCCATCCATGAAGCCGAGAATCTCCGCCTTGGTCGGCTCCTTGCCCGGCTTGGCAACGACGACCAGCAAGGGCCGCTCGCCCCATTTCGAGTGATGGACGCCGATGGCCGCTGCTTCCGCCACGTCCGGATGGCCGACGGCCAGATTCTCAAGGTCGATGGTCGAAATCCATTCGCCGCCGGACTTGATGACGTCCTTGGCCCGATCGGTGATCTGCATGTAGCCGCCGGCATCGATATGGGCGACGTCTCCGGTGTCGAACCAGCCGTCCTCATCGAACTGCTCCGCACCGACGCCACCGTAATAGGCGCGGGCGACGGCCGGTCCGCGCACCTTCAGGCGGCCAAAGGTCTTGCCATCCCAGGGTTGCGGATTGTTCTCGTCATCGGTCACCTTCATGTCGACGCCGAAGGGCGGATAGCCCTGCTTCTGCTGGACATCGAGCCGGGCCGCGCCCTGGAGATCGTCATATTCGGGCTTCAAGGTGCACAGCGTGCCGAGCGGCGACATTTCGGTCATGCCCCAGGCATGGATGACCTGGACGTCGTAATTGTCCTGGAATTTCATCATGATCGCGCGCGGGCAGGACGAGCCGCCGATGACGACCTTGTTCAGATAGGGCAGCTTCTTGCCGGTCTCCTCCAGATATTGCAGCAGCATCATCCACACGGTTGGCACGGCGGCGCTGAAGGTCACCTTCTCGGTGTCGAGCAATTCATAGATCGAGGCGCCGTCCATCTTGCAGCCGGGCATGACCAGCTTGGCGCCGATCATCGGGCCGCTCTGGCCAAGGCCCCAGGCATTGGCGTGGAACATCGGCACCACCGGCAGGATCGTGTCGCGCGACGACAAGCCCATCGCGTCGGGCATGGCGGCGATCATGGCGTGCAGCACGTTCGAGCGATGGCTGTAGACGACACCCTTGGGATCGCCCGTCGTGCCCGATGTGTAGCACATGCCGGCGGCGGTGCCTTCGTCGAAGGTCTTCCAGGCGAAATCGCCATCGACCTCGTCAAGCCAGTCCTCATAGGCGACGGCATTGGGCAAGGTCGTTTGCGGCATGTGCGCCTTGTCGGTCAGCACAATCACCTTTTTCAGCGATTTGACGGCACCGGCGATCTTCTCGAGCAACGGTATGAAGGTGAGGTCGACGAAGACGGCCTTGTCCTCGGCATGGTTCATGATCCAGATGATCTGCTCGGGAAACAGGCGCGGATTGAGCGTATGATAGATCGCGCCGACACCCATGATGCCGTACCAGGCCTCGATATGGCGCGCCGTGTTCCAGGCCAGCGTGGCGATGCGGTCGCCCAGCCCATAGCCGTCCCGCTCCAGCCGCTGGGCAACCTTGAGGGAACGACGATGAATGTCGGCATAGGTGGTGCGTACGATCGGTCCCTCGATCGAGCGCGACACGATCTCGCGCACCCCATGCTGCCGTTCAGCGTTGTCGATAAGCTTGTGGCACAGCAGCGGCCATTCCTGCATCAGCCCCAGCATCTCGTTCCTCCTCCCTCGCGCATTTTGCGTCGTAGCTTTGGCGCATTGTGAAGCGAACCGTCGGATTGTCCAGTCACCCGCTTGCGCGGGACACGAATTTCAGAGCCCGTTCCGCAACGGCAAGCGTTTGAATTCTGGTATGTTTTGGATTTCAGGCTGCTGATCCCTCGTGCCATCGAGATGGCAGGAGGGTCCAAACCACCATTGCTGCGGCATTGCCTTGCGAAATGACCGGGAAATCCGCCACAATCCGGCCATCGTCCGCGTTAAGTTTCGTTAACGGGCAAAGGGGTGCGATTGGCGACTGAAAGAGGTTCGCATGGACACGCAGCTCGACGACAAAGTGCTTGAGAGCACACTTGCCGAAAGCCTGGCCGATCTGGGGCCGGACGAAAAGACTGTTTCCGAAGACGAATTTGTTGAAGTTGTCGGCGGCGCGCTCGAAGCGGTCGGCGGCACGCTGCTTTTCAAGATGTGCGTCCAGAACGAAGGAGAAGGCCAGCACGTCGCGGCGGCGTCCGTCGGCGCTGGTGGCAATCGCCAATTCCTTCTGCTGACATTGCCGACCGGCGGCGGCTCGCTGAAAGTCGAGACCGTTTCGAGGAGCAGCAACCCGGTGGCGGGCATCGCGGCCGCCTATGCCGGACTGATGGACGCATTCAAGACCGCCGCCTGAGCCTCGGCGGACGCCCGAAAGCGCTGTAGCGCCACGCCTCGGCGACCGGCGCCGGTTTTCGTGATGTGAACGGACCTTGCGCAACAGCCTTACCCGCCACACCTTACGGGGCGAGGTAAGGAGAAAACAGCATGGACAAGATCGCCAACCCGGCACCCGGTTTCCAGCGCAATCCCGACAAGATCATCACCATCGAGCCCTATATCGGCACCGTCACCGTGCGCGCCGGCGATACAGTCATCGCGTCATCCAGCAAGGCCAAGGTGCTGACGGAGGCTCCCTATTCCCCGGCCTTCTACATTCCGTTCGCCGATATCGATTTCGACAAGCTCAGCAGCACGCAGCACTCGACCCATTGCCCCTACAAGGGCGACGCCAGCTATTGGAGCGTGCTGCCTGCCGGCGAAACCGGTCAGAATGCGATGTGGGCTTACGAGCGGCCCTTCGACGAAATGACCGAAATCCGCGACCACGGCGCGTTCTACGCCAGCAAGGTCAGCATCGAAGCCGAGCCGGGCTGAACGCTCCGACCCGAACGCATCGGGGTGCGTTGAGATTCAGGTCAGGCGCACCCTTAGTCGGTGGTGCCGTGATTGCCCGTGCCATCGGCATCGTCGAGGCGCACGAAGGTCATGCCCTTGTCCTTGAGCGCCAGCAGGCCCTGAACCACGCCCTCGCCGGCAGCGTGGGTCGGCTGGTTGATGTGGGCGATGATGACGTCACCGTCCTTGGCCGCGGCGATACGCCTGGTGGTTTCCTTGGCGCCCAGCAGCGAGCCGCCATCGCCATTGATCGAGAAGCCGGCGATCTTGAAGCCGAGCTTGCGGATCATCGCGATTGCCGAGGGGCTGTATTCGGCGGTCGCGCCGCGGAACCATTTCGGTGCCGGCTCACCGGTCCTGGCAAGCGCCGCGCCCCCGACTCGACCTCGGCCAGCACGGCCTCCGGGCTGCCGGCGCTCTTTATGCCATAGATCTTCTGCGGCGTGTCGACCGCAGGGATATGGCGCCCGCCGTGATTTTCCAGTTCGAAAAGGTCGGGATGCGCCCGCATGATCTCGACCGCCGCGGCGTTGCGCTTCAGCCAGATGCCAGTGACGAAAATGGTGGCCGGGATCTTGTTTTCCACCAGCGCCGAGAGAATGCGTGTGTCGGTCTGTCCGCCGCAGGCATCGAGCGTGAGCGCAACGCGGCCGGCTCCGCTTGCCGCGGGCTTGATGCGCAGCGTCGGCTCGACCAGAGTCGCGGCATGGGCGCTGGATACCACCGCCAACGACATGGCAATCATGCAGAGATGTCTTTGCAGCAGACGCATCAAACCGAATTCCTGACTTGCGATTTTTGAAGACCGTTGATTTTCGAGACTGGCGATTTCAAGCCGGTATCCAAAGACTCGCATGAAGGCGGAAATCGGGACGATGGATAGCAGAAAAATGCCTGGCGCGGCAATTTGACCGCCCGCGTGGTTGCACGAGCCATTCGGTAGCCCTCAACGATTGATCGCCGTTCAGACAGCGCGTTCCCGCCTCATCTCTGTGCGCGCCAGGAGCTCGCGCGCCGCTTCGACGACAGGCTTCACCTCCAGGCGCCACACGCAGCACGCCTTGCTGGGGTCCTTCGGGCGGCACAAGTCCTTGGCCACACAGTCGCACGGCATCGGCGGCCGCAGCCCGATGCTGGGCACGCCGACAGGCCCCCAGCGCGACGGATGCGTCAGGCCGAAAAGCCCGACAACCGGCGTGCCCGTGGCGGCCGCCATATGCATCGGGCCGCTCTCATTGCCAAGAAACAGCCGCGCCTGTTTGAGGACAGCCAGCAAAGTCTCGAGCGATAGCGACCCGACAAGGTCGACGACCGGCGCCGCCGTCCTGGCTATGATCCGCGCGGCGGCCTCGCGTTCGTCCGGCCCTCCCACCAGAGCAATGCCCAATCCGCTGTCGGCTACGATTTCGTCGATGGCCTCGGCAAACCGTTCCGGCTGCCACTGCCGGCCCTTGAAGCTCGCGCCCGCATGCACGGCGATGAAGCCGTTTGGGTTGAGACGATGCTTGCCCAGAAGCGCCAGGGCTTTCAGGGTCTCCGATGGCAGCGGCTGAAGGCTCGGCACCGTCACACGCAGA
Organism: Mesorhizobium huakuii; assembly: GCF_014189455.1. NCBI lineage: Bacteria > Pseudomonadati > Pseudomonadota > Alphaproteobacteria > Hyphomicrobiales > Phyllobacteriaceae > Mesorhizobium > Mesorhizobium huakuii. The sequence goes on along the minus strand of NZ_CP050296.1, from coordinate 4,979,367 downwards.
TCGATGCCGAGCGCCTCAAGGGGCGAAAGATAGCGATAGACAAAATGCTGGCCGCCAAACCCCTGCGGTTTTGCAAACAGATTGGCGGGCTGCCGCTCCAGGAGCTTCAGCGGCCTTTCGGGAGGATTGTAGCCGACCCGCGTCTTTGCGTTGACGAGCCCGCTGACCAGGCGCGAGGTCTTGGAATCGGTCAGGTCGATCGCCAGATCGAAGCGGAAGCCGCGCAACTCCCGCACCATGGCATAGAGCTCTTTTGCGCGCTCAAGCGGGGAGCCGCGCATGCGGGATCGGCTGAACGTGACCACTTCGGAGGCGATGCCATGCGCGACCACGAAGCTTTTGAAGCGCGCTTCGCAAAGGAAGACGATCCTGGCGCCGGGGAATTCGAGCTGCAGGTTCCTGGCGAGCGTCGAGGCGAGGACGATATCGCCGATGAACTTCGTTTGAATGACCAGGATCGAGCGGAACGGCGCGGGTGAGATCTGCAACATGTGATTCCGGGGACAATTGGCGGGCCGTCCGCAAATTGGGCAGGAACAATGTCGAGATTACGCAATACCTTCAGCACGTTCGCGTGAGTTTTCATACAAAACCGTAAGCTTTGTTCCCCCTATCCGCGCCCCGTTTTCGCCGCCTGGACCGCGGCCTGCGCGGCCGCCAGCCTGGCGATCGGCACGCGATAGGGCGAGCACGACACATAGTCGAGACCGACCTCCTCGCAGAAACGGATGGATGCCGGGTCGCCGCCATGTTCGCCGCAGATGCCGAGCTTGATCTCCGGCCGCGTCGCCCTGCCCTTTTGTGCGGCCATGCGCACCAGTTCGCCGACGCCGTCTATGTCGAGCGAGACGAATGGGTCCTGCTCGATGATGCCCTTCTGGCGGTAAGTCTCCAGGAACGACGCCGCATCATCGCGCGAGATGCCGAAAGTGGTCTGGGTAAGATCGTTGGTGCCGAAGGAGAAGAACTCGGCGGACTCGGCGATGATATGGGCGCGGATCGCCGCGCGCGGCAGTTCGATCATGGTGCCGGTGAGATACTCGATCTTGACGCCGGTCTCCTCTATGACGCTCTTGGCGACCGCATCGATGCGCGCCTTCACATAGTCGAGTTCCTTCACCAGGCCGACCAACGGCACCATGATCTCGGGCACCACCAGTGCGCCGGCTTTCTTGCCGGCCTCGACAGCGGCCTCGAAAATGGCGCGCGCCTGCATTTCGGCGATCTCGGGATAGGAGACGGCCAGGCGGCAACCGCGATGGCCGAGCATCGGGTTGAATTCATGCAGCGCTTCGGTGCGCTGCCTGAGCTTGTCGGGCGACACGTTCATGGCGGCGGCAACCTCGGCGATCTCAGCCTCGGTCTTGGGCAGGAATTCATGCAGCGGCGGATCGAGCAGGCGGATCGTCACCGGCAGACCGGCCATGATCTCGAACAGTTCGAGGAAATCCGAGCGCTGCATGGGCAGAAGCTTGGCAAGGGCGGTGCGCCGGTCCTTCTCGGTGTCGGCCAGGATCATCTCGCGCATGGCGACGATACGGTCGCCATCGAAGAACATGTGCTCGGTACGGCAAAGCCCGATGCCTTCGGCGCCGAAGGAGCGCGCCATGCGGGCATCCAGCGGTGTTTCGGCGTTGGTACGCACCTTCATGCGGCGCACGGCGTCCGCCCATTCCATGATGGCGGCGAAATCGCCGGACAGCTCCGGCTGCAGCATCGCCACGGTGCCCTTCAGCACCTGGCCGTTGCCGCCGTCGATGGTGATAATCTCGCCCTTGCGGAAGGTCTGTCCCATCGAGAGCAGCGTGCCCGCCTTGTAGTCGACGCGCAGCGAGCCGGCACCCGACACGCAGGGCTTGCCCATGCCGCGCGCGACAACAGCCGCATGGCTGGTCATGCCGCCGCGCGTGGTCAGGATGCCTTCGGCAGCGTGCATGCCGTGGATGTCCTCGGGGCTGGTCTCGATGCGCACCAGGATCGCCTTGCGGCCTTGCGCCTTGAGGTCCTCGGCATCGCCGGAGGAAAACACGATCTCGCCGGTGGCAGCGCCGGGCGACGCCGGCAGACCGACACCGATGACGTCACGCGCGGCCTTCGGGTCGATGGTCGGGTGCAGCAACTGGTCGAGCGACGCCGGATCGATGCGGGCGACGGCTTCCTCCTTGGTGATCAGGCCGTCCCTGGCCATTTCGACCGCAATCTTCAGCGCCGCCTTGGCGGTGCGCTTGCCCGACCGGGTCTGCAGCATCCACAATTTGCCGCGCTCGATGGTGAATTCGAGGTCCTGCATGTCGCGGTAGTGCTTTTCCAGACTGTCGGAGATGGTGACGAAAGACTGGAAGGCGTCCGGCATCAGCTTCTGCAGCGACGGCTTGTCGGAGCCGGCGGCGATACGGGCGGCCTCGGTGATGTTCTGCGGCGTGCGGATGCCGGCGACGACATCCTCGCCCTGCGCGTTGACCAGGAACTCGCCATAAAGCTGCTTTTCGCCGGTCGACGGGTTGCGGGTGAAGGCGACGCCGGTGGCCGAGGTCTCGCCCATATTGCCGAACACCATGGCCTGGACATTGACCGCCGTGCCCCAGCTTTCGGGAATGTCGTGCAGACGCCGGTAGGTGATGGCGCGGTTGTTCATCCAGCTCGAGAACACCGCACCGATGGCGCCCCAGAGCTGCTCTTGCGGGTCCTGCGGGAATGGCCTGCCGAGCTCTTCCTCGACCTTGGCCTTGTAGAGCGCGATCACGGCTTGCCATTCGATGGCCGTCAGCTCGGTATCGAGCTCGTGGCCGAGGCTGGCCTTCTGGTCTTCGAGTATCTCCTCGAACACCTCGTGATCGAGGCCCATGACCACGTCCGAGTACATCTGGATGAAGCGGCGGTAGCTGTCATAGGCAAACCGCGCATCGCCGGAATCGGTGGCCAGGGCCTCGACGGTCTCGTCGTTGAGGCCGAGATTGAGCACGGTGTCCATCATGCCCGGCATCGAGGCGCGGGCTCCGGAGCGCACCGAAACCAGCAGCAGCTTCGACGGATCGCCGAACCGGCGGCCGGTCAGCCGGCCGATGTGATCGAGCGCGACCGCGACGTCGGCTTCCAACCCCGCCGGATAGGCGCGGCCATTGGCATAATACGCATTGCAGACCTCGGTGGTGATGGTGAAGCCCGGTGGTACCGGCAGGCCCAGGCTGCACATCTCGGCCAGATTGGCGCCTTTGCCGCCCAGCAGATTCTTGTCGCCGGCACGGCCTTCCGCCGCACCATCGCCAAAGGTGAAAACCCATTTGGTCATGCTTTGCTCTCCGGTTGCAGGAGATTGGAAAGATTGGCGAAACGGAAAGTTCCACCCAGGTCCGACTTTGGAGCGATATGATGCTGCAGTGCGAAAGGCAAGCGCCGGCAAAGCCGCCCTGCCGCTACAATCGATTAAGAGAAAGCCTCGCCCGGACATGCGGCAAAAAGACTTGCCACCTCAGGGTCCGAAGACTAGAACATAAAGGGAACAAAGAGGTGCCCCATGAAACTGACTGGAAAACTCGACTATCTGGAAATGCCGGCGACCGGCGGCAGGCTGGACCGGTTGAAGGCTTTTTACAGTTCTGCCTTTGCCTGGTCGTTCACCGACTACGGGCCGACCTATTCAGCCTTTGCCGAGGGCCTGGATGGCGGTTTCCAGGCCGATGCCGCGGAAGCACCGGCCAAGCCGCTGCCTGTGCTCTATAGCGACAACCTCGAAGAAACGCTGAGCGCCGTCGAAAGTGCAGGCGGTACGGTCGTCAAGCCGATCTTCGCGTTTCCCGGGGGCCGGCGCTTCCACTTCATCGATCCGGCCGGCAATGAACTGGCTGTCTGGGGTGACTAGAGCAGTTCACCGTTTCACGGAAACGGCGAACCGCTCTAACTCTTTGTTTTGACGCAATTCCGGACGGAAAACCGCCCACACTTTTCCTGGAATTGCTTTAGCCCGCTCGGGCAGGATCTGGCGGCTTTTGTGGATTGCTGGATTTGAGCGTTCTTGCCATCGCCATAAGGATTGTGCTTTTCGGCTGCTCTGCTAATAACGCGCCGCACAAGCGACTCTGACGGCTATTGGGGCGTCGCCAAGTGGTAAGGCATCGGTTTTTGGTACCGACATTCCCAGGTTCGAATCCTGGCGCCCCAGCCAATCAATGATTGTGTATTGAATCAATGACTTAATAAATTTTTTGATCAAGGCGCCAGAACTAGGCCCGCTTGGCGACGAACCTCATAAACTGAGGCGATTGCTTTCCGCAGTTGAACAGCAGATCGAGGATCGACACCTGGTGGATGAATCCCGTCCAGAGCTGCGGGTAGGCAGGATAACCCTCATAGTCGAACCATTCGAGATTGATTCCCTTGAGCTCGAAGACGTCGGGCACGATGTAGTCCTTTGCGGACGGCCCTGAAACGTAGACCGTTCCTCCCGCCTGGGCACAAATGTCAGCCAAACGCTCGGTTTTGGCACCGTTGAGCTGGTACGCGCTGGACGACGTGATGGCCGTGGTGATCCCCAAATACCCGCATATTGCCGCGATGAAGCAGCGGTTCAGGTCCGATATGTGCGTATAGTGGCGGCCATAGAGCGGCTCCACCCATTCGGCTATTTCCGAAAAGCAGCTTGCCCGGCGGTAGTTTTGTTGCAGCTGCCGCCAGTGCGATTGAGCCCAGTCGGCGCCGTCTATCTCGGTTTCGAGGATCTTCTGAAGGTATTTTCCCTTGGTCACGACAGGCACGGTCAGCCATTGGGCTCCGGCGGGCGTCTTGATCTTGTTGCGATTGCGCCAGTCGCGACGGGTATATTGCATGTCGTCGTAGAGGATGAACTCGTCGACCGCAGCGATGAGGTCGAAATATCCCTTCCAGGGGATATAGTTCGACTGGAGAATGGCCACCCGCTTCGTCATCTGCTCGCAGCTTCACTCACCCAAGAATCCTGGGAATAGCTCAACATCCTTACGGATTGTTCAGCGGTGACCGGCGCTCAGCACCGCGGCCACGCCCTCCTGGGCAGCGAGACTGAGGCCATACCACAGCGGCAGTCTGATCAGGCGCGCGGCGGCTTCGGTGGTGACGCGCAGATCGCCATGTGTCCGGCAGTAGCGTCGGCCCGCCGGCGATTCGTGCAGCGGAACATAGTGGAAAATGGCGGCGATGCCATTTTCCTGGAAATCGGCCAGCACGCCACGCCTGTCAACGCCCTCGGGCAGCAGCACGTAGTAGAGATGCGCATTGTGTTCGCACTCGGCCGGAACGATTGGTCGACGAAGCTGCCCGGCCTGCTCCAGCGGCGCCAGCAGCTCGTGATAGCGGTTCCAAATCCGCAAGCGCTCCGCGGTGATCGTCCCCGCATCTTCGAACTGTGCGAGCAGGAATGCCGCCAGCAAATCGCTGGGGAGATAGGAGGAGCCGACGTCCTGCCAGGTGTATTTGTCGACCTCGCCGCGGAAGAACCGGCTGCGGTCAGTTCCCTTTTCGCGAATGATCTCAGCCCGCTGGCTCAGCTCGGGGTCATTGATCAGCAGCGCCCCGCCCTCACCCGAAATCAGGTTCTTGGTCTCATGGAAGCTTAGCGCCCCAAGATCGCCGATGCTGCCGAGCGGCCGCCCCTTGTAGCGTGCCATGGCACCCTGGGCGGCATCTTCCACGATCTTGAGGCCATGCCGGTGCGCGATATCAAGTATTGCGTCCATCTCGCAGCCCACTCCGGCATAGTGGACCACCACGATCGCCCGTGTCCTTGGGGTTATCGCGGCCTCTATCAGGCGCTCGTCGAGGTTGAGGGTATCCTCAGGGCTGTTCAACGCTGATTACAGAGCCTTGTAAGCGAGGATGAGATCGAGGGAGAGAGCGCCGTTCCAGAGGGCTTGAGCGACGTTTTTCGTGCCGTTGTGACGCAGGATGTTGAGGGCGAAGCTGCGGGCTCTGGCCATGATGCCGGGGTTGTCGCGGATACGGCTGCGGTCCTCGTCGCAGGACACGTCGCGGACATAGTGGTTGCGGTTCTCGATGCCCCAGTGGCCTCGGATGATGGCGGCCCAAGTCTTGGCGGGGAGACCCTGTTCGGAGGAGATATAGTATGAGACCTCGCCGCGCGGCTGCCACATGCCCGTGGCGGCACTGCGGAGCCAAGTTTGGCGGGTGACGCGGATGATGGTCTTGACGAAGGGCTGCCATTCGCTGTCGACGAGGGCCTTGCCGACGGGAAAGACGTCCACGGTTCGATCCTCCTGCCGGGATCGCACTGTGTCGCGTGAGGAGGCCGTGTCGCTGGGAGTGCGGCTGTCGACGATGGCGCGAATCTCGTCATCCAGATTGGGCTGGTTCTCCTTGAGTTGAACCAGCAGATGGTTACCCGTGGCCAGGGCTACGGCGAAGGTTTTTTTGGGCATGCATGGCGTCGAGAGTGAACATGCGCCCGGTCAGGCCCAGCGTGGCGATCAAGTCCTGGGCGGCGGGGATTTCGTTGCTCTTCTCATCGATCGCCAGATGGCCGAGGATGATCTGACCATCGCTGGCGAAAGCACTCAGCAGATGCGCCGCTTTGCGATCGTTGAAGGCGTCGAAGCTGCCGCGCAGCGTCTTGCCGTCAATGGCCACGCACGCCGGCATGACGTCGTCCGGCATGGCGTCGTCCGGCTCTTGGGCCGGGGGCGTCGGCAGGCCGGCCGCATGCTGGCGGAACACCCTTTCGACCTCCGCCCCGTCGAGACCGCGAAGGATGAACCGCACCGTCGAGTAGGCTGGGGCCTTTCGCACCGAGACCCCGAACACGCCGTTCAGGCGGACAAGATGGATGCGGATGAAGGCGTGGACCTGACGATACGAAACCGCCCCGGCCAGCATCGCCAGCACCGTGAACAGCAGGATCGGCGCCTGGGGATACATCTGCCCCTGGCCACGGCGTGGATCGGGGATCTGCGAAAACAATGACAGCAATGTGCCGGGCAACGGTGCAACCCTCATGATTGGTTGCCCTGCATAGATTCAGACAAATCTCCCGGAGGGAATCGCCCTTTTTGCCCGCGACGCATCAAAGCCGATCACAAAGATGTTAGCGTTGAACAGCCCTGAGGGTATCCTCCCTTATGTCGACGAATACGGGCACGCCGCCGCGCAGCACAAACGCATTCGCGGTCGATGTGAATGTGTAAGACGGCATGATGATTTCGTCGCCGGGAACAATATCCAGCAGGAGAGCCGACATCTCCAGCGCCGCCGTGCATGAATGGGTCAGCAGCGCCTTTGCGCAGCCGACATGCTCCTCTATCCAGGCATGGCAGCGTTTGGTGAAGGTCCCGTCACCGGACATGTGCTGGGCGACTCGCGCCTCAGCGATGTAGAGCATCTCCCGTCCGGTCAAGTGCAGGCGATTGAATGCAACAGGCAGCGACCCTGCAGTCCGCAAAGGCTTGTTCAAAGAATCGGACACTGTCGTCCCCCCGCCAAACGGCGCTACTGGTGTCGCCGAAAGAAAGTACCTCCTGTACTTCAACCAGGACAGTTCCATTAATTGGCGGCTTGAGCAAGCCAACTTGGGAAATTGGGCGCGAGAACATCCGATTTCGGCGCTGAGGACGTAGAATGAAGGAAGCCAGGTTGACGGTGTTGCTTTTCCTGGGGCAACGATAGCTGAAATGAGACGTCGGGCGGAAGCGCTTGGCGCAGCAACGGACCCGTCCCCTCATGAAGCTTTCCGTCGTCAGCACGCTCTACAAGTCAGAGTCCCATATCGCCGAGTTTTGCGACCGGATCTCTGCCGTGGCGCACCGCCTGGTCGGGGATGAATTCGAGATCATCCTCGTCAATGACGGCTCTCCCGATGGCAGCCTGGACCTGGCGGTCGCGCGCAGCATGGTTGATCGGCACGTCACAGTCATCGACCTGTCGCGGAATTTCGGCCACCACAAGGCGATCATGACCGGGCTGGCCCACGCCAAGGGCGATCGGGTGTTCCTCATCGACAGCGATCTCGAGGAAGAGCCCGAGTGGCTGTTGTCCTTTGCCGACCAGATGTCGGAACAGAAACTCGATGTGGTCTATGGGGTGCAGAAAGCTCGACGTGGCGGCACCTTTGAGAGATGGACCGGCACGCTGTTCTTCTCAATCACCAATGCGCTGAGCGACCTGCAGCTGCCACGTAATTTGGTGATCGCGCGGCTGATGACACGCGCCTACGTCGCCGCGCTCGTCAGCCATCAGGATCATGAGTTTATCATCGCCCATCTGTTTCAGCTGACCGGTTTCCGGCAGGATTCGCAGCTCGTCGTCAAGCACGCTTTATCCCCAACGACCTATTCACTCAGCCGGCGCATTCAAATGGCGACGCGCTATTTGATGACGACGTCCACAAAACTTTTATATATCATACTATATTCTGGATTGGCGATTTCGATATTATCAATATTATCTGTCTTATATTACGTTACCAGATACCTCACATATGGTATAGGCGTTACCGGATTTACCTCCATAATCATTTCCATATGGTTCTTTGGTGGCGTGACGATGCTCACTCTCGGCATTCTTAGCGTATATATTGCCAACATACTGTCCGAAACCAAACGTCGTCCCTACACGATAATTCGAGATATTCATCGTGGCCCTGCGACAGGGATTGAGGGGCAGGTCGATGGTCATGCCGCCGTTGAAGATCGGTCATCCCTTGGGCCGGAGAGGGTGCGCGACTAGCTAGTCGTCGACGCCATCACTCGGAGCATTCTGCACAGCTCGGCCAAGTGTTTTTTCCAGCCAGGCGACCACGGATATCCCCTCGGCCGCCGCCGCATCCAGCACTCGGTCGCGCAATGCGGGGGCAACGCCCTCCAGCTTGCCGAAATAGCGGGTCCGGTGCGATCCGCCCCGTCGTCCGGGGAACGTGACGTCGAGATTGAGCGGCGGCTCTCCCTGGCCCTTCACGAAGCTGATCAGATAGAAGGACCCGCCGAGAATCCACCGGCAGCCGACCTGTCGCGCATCGACCGGGATGCAGTCCAGCGGCGCACGATGGCGAAACAGGGGATTGGAGTTTTCCAGTATCCTGGCGAATTCGCTGTTTGCCAACCAGGGCGCGATTCCTTCGTCGCCGACCACGACCCGCCCGTTCGGCTTCACGACGCGGGTGATTTCAGCCAAAGCTTCCTTGTAGTCGGGGAACAGGTTGAAGCCGCCGAAATGATAGGCCGCATCGAAGAATCCATCCGCGAAAGGCAAGTGCATCACATCGGCGCAGAACAACTGCAGGCGCGAAGTGTTCTTCTCGGCGCGGAGCAGCCGGTCCCGACCCGTCAGCACCATTTCGAGGGACAGGTCGCCGGCAAATACGTCAATGGGCATATCCAGCAGATGGATGGTGTCGCGGCAGGTTCCGCAACCGATCTCGAGCACCCTGCTATCCGGCCGAAGCTCGAGTTGGGCAAACATGTCCCTGCGCGTTTGCTCCTCGTCCGCAAGGAACATGGCAAACATTACCTCGATGCCATGATCATATTCGCTTGCCCGCTCGCGGTAATAGGCATGGCTGTCGGAAGAGGCCTGCACCTGGCCGGAGCGGATGAGCAGTTGCGGGATGCCGTCGATCAGGGGATAGCGCTCATCTGACCCGCCCAGCAACGCGGAGCCGTCCGGCGTCTTTGTCAGCGGCTGTCTAGTCAACGGGGAAACAAAATTCAATTCCGGTATCATTCGCGGAACCGCCCATTTAGACTTGGATACACGATTCTGTGAGCGAAAACCCACCGATGGTTATGCCCATGACGTCTATTGGCGCCCCGGCAACGGACAAAAGCGGGGCAATGTTGCTTGAAGTCGCCCGCTACTATGGCGACAAGGTGCAGGCGCACGGCCCCAGTCCGAAGGGTGTGGATTGGAATACGGAAGAAGGCCAGATCCTTCGCTTCAGACAATTGGCATCGTTGATCGACCTGCCGGGCGACTTCACGGTCAACGACCTCGGGTGCGGCTACGGTGCTTTGCTGCCGTTCCTCGCCGATCGCTTTCCCGGCATACGGTACTATGGCTGCGATGTGGCTGCAGAGATGATTGAAGCAGCCGCCACACTTTTTGGTGATCATTCCCAAGCGCAGTTTGCCGTCGGATCAGTGCCGGCGCAGATTGCCGATTTCGGCTTCGCGAGCGGTATCTTCAACGTCAGGCTGACACGTCCGGATGATCAATGGGCGGCTTATCTGGAGTCGACGCTGGACGTCCTCCATGCCACCAGCCGGCGCGGCTTCGCCTTCAATTGCCTTACCTCCTATTCGGATCCGGACAAGAGAAGAGCCGATCTGTTCTATGCCGATCCAACGCACCTTTTCGACATCTGCAAGAAAAAATATGCGCAGCGCGTGGCACTGCTGCACGACTATGGTCTCTATGAATTTACCATCCTGGTCAGGAAGTCATGAAGCGGCCCATCGTCATATTCGGAGCAGGCGATATCGCTGAGCTTGCCCACTACTATTTCACCCGCGATTCCTCTTACGATGTCGCCGCCTTTGCCGTGGACACTGCATTCCTGACCCAGGACCGGCTGGCGGGCCTCCCTGTCGTGCCATTCGAGGCATTGACCCGAGAATATCCGCCGAACAGCCATATTGCGTTCGTGGCGCTCAGCTACAGCAAGCTGAATGAGGTTCGCCGCGAAAAATATCTGGCACTCAAAGCGCTGGGCTATGATTTCGCCAGCTATGTCAGTTCCAAGGCCACCATGCTCAACGACGGCAAAATCGGCGAAAACTGCTTCATTCTCGAGCACAATGTCGTTCAACCTTTCGCATCGATCGGCAACAACGTGACGCTGTGGAGTGGCAATCACATCGGGCACCACTCCCGTATTGCCGATCATTGCTTTCTTGCCTCGCATATCGTGGTCTCGGGCGGGGTCGATATCGGTGAGGCCTGCTTCCTGGGGGTCAACGCGACGCTGCGCGATCATATCCGTGTGGGCGAGAGGTGCGTGATCGGCGCAGGAGCGTTGATCCTGGCGGATGCGGCGCCCGACGGCGTCTATCTCGGCAACGCGACGGAGCGGTCGAAAGTGCCGAGCTCGCGGCTGAGAAGGATTTGACGCGGTGCGATGGGAGAAACTCGGTCGCCTGTTCTGTCCGACCGGCGATATCGAATGGATGCGCTCGCACGCCACCGTGCCGATCGCCGAGCACGTATCGGGCGATCTGTTCAGAATCTATTTCGGGTCTCGCGATGCATCGCAACGCTCGCACACCGGCTATGTTATCGTCGACCTTTCGTCGCCGGCGCGGATTCTCGAGGTAGCTCGGTCGCCTGTCCTGGTGCCGGGAAACCTCGGCGAATTTGATGACAGCGGCGCCCTGGCGAGCTGGCTCACGGTCGTGGGTCCGACGAGATATCTCTACTATATCGGCTGGAATCTGGGCGTCACCGTTCCCTTTCGCAATGCCATTGGCCTCGCCACGGCGTCGGTTGACGGCCCGTTTTCACGCTTCGCCGCGGGTCCGCTGATTGATCGCTCGATGACTGAGCCACATTTTGTCGGCAGCTGCTGTGTGCTGCATGAGGCCGGCCTCTGGCACATGTGGTACTTGTCTTGCGTCGGGTGGACCCAGTTGGCCGATGGGCCACGACACCGCTACCATATCAAATATGCGAGTTCCGACGACGGCATCCACTGGCGCCGTGACGGACGGGTCGCCATCGGTTTCGCGAACGAACAGGAATATGCGATATCTCGCCCATCGGTTGTGAGAGACGGCGAGCTGTGGCGCATGTGGTATGCCTATCGCGGCGACCGCTATCGCATTGGCTATGCCGAGTCGGCCGACGGCCTGAACTGGACCCGGCTCGACCACGCCGTGGGCATCGCGAGCTCAGAGTCAGGCTGGGATTGCGAGATGATCGAGTATCCCTATGTGTTCGATCATGGGGGGCAGCGCTACATGCTCTACAACGGCAATGGTTACGGGAAGACCGGCTTCGGCCTGGCCGTGCTCGTTAGCAAGGCTTGAGCCGACACATGATCGTTTGCCCGCGCTGCAGTCTGCACCATGCATCCCTGGACGCTGGCTGTCCGGCCTGCGGCTTCGTTCCCACCAGCCTGAACGGCTTCCCCGCCTGGGCGCCAGAAATGGCAAACCAAGGCGGGGGGTTCCACGAGACCTTCTTTGCTGAACTCGCTCAGCGCGAAGCAGGCAATTTCTGGTTCGAGGCCCGCAATACCATCATCGTTCGCACCCTGAGGCGGTTCTTTCCGCAATTCCGGTCGTTCCTCGAGATCGGCTGTGGCACTGGGTTTGTGCTGAGCGGCATCGCCCGCGCCTTTCCTGACGTCCGGCTTGTCGGGACCGAGATCTTCGTTGCAGGGCTGCCCTTTGCCGCCGCCCGCGTGCCGTCGGCAAGCTTTGCGCAGATGGACGCAAGACGATTGCCCTATGCCGCGGAATTCGACGTGGTGGGGGCGTTCGACGTGATCGAGCACATCGAGGAAGATGTCGACGTGCTGGAAAATCTGAAGCGCGCGGTAAGGCCCGGAGGGGGTGTGATCATTTCCGTGCCGCAGCACAAATGGCTTTGGAGCGATCTCGACAAGCAGTCGTTTCATTTCCGGCGCTATGAAAAGCGGGAACTGCATGAAAAGATCGAAGGCGTGGGACTGGAGATCGTCTACAGCACGTCGTTCGTGTCGCTTCTGTTGCCGCTGATGTTCCTATCGCGGCAGCGCAAAAGCGAGAGCCCGGAGTTGGACGCCGGCAGGGAATTGCGCCTTGGACGGGCCGCAAATGCCTCTTTGCGGGCCGTGATGGGGATCGAAAGCCTGATCCTCGCATCGGGCCTAACCCTTCCGGTCGGCGGATCCCGACTGGTAGTGGCAAAACGTCCGTGACAGGCAGCGCTGCTCGCGCAGGCAGCCCGCCCCTCATCGACAACAGCAGCCTTGCAAGCGCACGCCTTAGGCTGAATCGACATTCGGCCTAAGGCAATTGGGTCGCCGCCAGCACTACACCGAGGACAATCAAGCCGTTTCCCGCAAGGGACTGCCAGCTGAACCGTTCGTGCAGGAACACGATCGAACCGGCGAAAATCAGGGGATAGGACAGGGCTGCAAACGGGAAGGCCACCGATAGGGGAATTCTCGATATCCCTGCGTACCAGAAAAGACTGGAAGCCACGAGGCCAAGGCCTCCTATCCAAACCTGCCAGTCGGCGAGCAGGCCAAGCAGATAGGGCCAGCCCGCCTCGAAGCTGAACGGCACCGTCCCATGTTCGGTCAGGCGAGACTTGATGATGATTTGGGCCATGGTGAGCAAAGATACGGCCGCAACAATGAGGGCAATGCCGGTGGCACGGTTATCCAGTTTGCTTCTCCATTCGCTCGAATCGGCCGGCGCCGCAGCATTTGGACCTTAGCATGCCAGCTGTCCATTTGGGCTGGGGTTGCGCACCGCACCCGCCCGGCAGCCTCTCCGTCCAGCAAGAACCGTTGATACCGGCTTGGATTGTCTCGTACAGGTTGACAAAGGCAAAGCCAAACGGTCCATCTAGGCCAGTTGTCGTGCCCGGCCGTGGCTTCAGGCAGCGTGCACGATCTAGGGGGAGCCCAACCGAACCATGGCAATCCAGGAGCAGTCCCGGACAATCCTGGCTGAGCAGAATCTGCCTGCAGAGGGACTGTCCAAAGCCAGGTCCTATTGGTTTCCTGCGGCAGTATTAATTCTGGCGATCAATTTCTGCTTCCTCACATTCTACGTTTTCGTGGAATACAAAAAACTCTTTCACTCCGACAGTGCGATGAAGGTCTTGCTGGCGCGAGAAATCGTCAACAGTCATAATTTCTTCCCGCCAGGCTGGTACTATGGAAACAATGATATTGTCGTCGTATTCGGCCATCTGTTTATCATACCGGCTCTGGCTGTTCTTCCTGCCGGCTTTACAGTTCATGCGATCTCGGGCCTCGTCACATCCATACTCGTGCTGCACAGCGTCTGGCTGGCTGCCGGCCTGGCGCCGATCGGTAAGACACGGCGGACGCTGATAACCGCTTCAGTGGCGGCGGGAATGTCCGGAGTTCTGGCGGAAAATCTCTACGGACAGGCATCGTACGGCACAATTCTCTACATGTCGCTGTACTCGATCTACTGCCTCGTCAGGTTGATGAGAGAGAAGTCGACGAAGCACGTCGTCCTATGGAGCGTTCTCCTCTGTGCGCTGATTACGGCCGAGTTCTGGGGCAATCCTCAGCGCGCGATCGTTACCATCGGGATGCCGCTCGTCGCCGCCGCGCTGTGGTCGATCCACAGGCTTGGAGTGCATAACGCGGGTGTGGGAAGAGCATCCTTGGTGGGTGCGACCGCTTCGATCTGCGCAGCGATAGGTGCCGGGACCATCCTCTATGGAGTGACCTTTGCGCATGTAAACAATGCCGCGCGCGACGCGTCCTCCGTCCAATGGCTGCCATACGAGGCGATCGTCGGCAACCTTCTGGTCCTGGGCAAGGAGGTCCTGGCGGTTTTCGGCGGGTCTCCGCCCGGAGGCAGCGGACTTCTGACCGTGATCGGTCTCTACGGCGCGCTGCGATTGATCGTGGCAGTCATCCTGGTGGCCTTGATCGCGCGGTCGGTGGCAACATCGGCGAGGCCGGGCGTCGAGGTCAGACCGCTCGCCATCTATGGATCTGTGGCGCTTCTGTCGGTGTGCCTTCTGCAAGTGGCGACGACCATTCCCAACCTTGCCGATCCGATCGGCAGTTCCCGTTACCTGGTACCGGCGCTGGTCACGATGGCCATCGTGGCGTTGGCCACGCCTCTCGACATGCGCCTGAGACCCATCGAGTTCCTCAGCGTAGCGGTGGTCCTTGCCGGATTGCTGACAAGTGCATACCCGACATTTGTCAGGTCGGATACGCTGTCGCATCTGAACCTGGTGCCGCAGAAACCCCGTGCCACCGATTTGTCGGCCTTGGCTCGCTACCTCCAGGCCAATGGGCTGACCTATGGCTACGCCACCTATTGGAACGCCGGCTCGGTCAGCGTGTTGTCCGATGAGCATGTCCTGGTTCGGCAGATCACCCTGGACAGCGCCCTGCCGATGCCCATGCGTTTCCTGTCCGCGGACCGTTGGTACAATGCCGATACGTGGAAGGGCGAGACGTTTCTTCTGCTGGCACAGGAGGACGCAAACAAGATCGACTGGAAGCAGTTGGCGGCGCTCGGACTGCCCGTTTCGCGGAAACTTCAATTCGGCGATCTTGGCATCTTTGTGTTCGCAGAAAACATTGCCGCGAAGCTGCCGGGTTGGGATGTCCGGTTCATGCAGCCGGTGACATTTCATGCCGACGCCCAGGCGCTTACGCAAGTGGGCTCCCTGCAAGATCGCGGCGGCGGGAAGGCGCTTGTGGCGCCACCGGAAGCGAACGGCGCGCTGTACTACGGTCCTTATGTGAGTGTCGCTCCGGGAAGGTATCGCCTTACCTTTGACGTCGAAGCGAGCAGCAGTGCTGCGGCCACGCTGCGCCTTGACGCGGCTGCATCGCCGGGCGGGATCGTTCTGGTTCAGAAGGATCTGGCGGAAAGTCACGGCCCCCAACAGCTGCTTTTCTCGCTCGACCACACATCGGTTATGGAGTTTCGAGTCTGGGCTCTGGGAAACGGCGCGGTGGCGTTCAAATCGGTCACCATCGAGCGGGCAAGCCCGTAGCGGCGGAAGCAGGGCGCGTGCCGTGCTGCTTTTAAAGCATCCACTTCTTCGCTCGCGCGCCGAACCACGCGTCCACCGAGCGGTACTCGTCCAGACCAAATCCGAGAATCTTCTTCTGATCCGCGCTCAATCCCGGAAACTCGGACAGGACCGACGGGAGATGAAGCTGCTGCCGCAGCATCGGGATGGTGAAGACGTGGTTCACACCGCGCCGGTTCCTGTCGGTGTGGTTGGTCGACCCGGCGTGGTAGAGCATGCAGTCCAGAATGATGAATGTCCCCCGCGGGACGGTTACCGGATCTGACGCCGCCGCACCGTCTCGTCCGAGGGGAAATCCTCGCGATGATGGCTGGCGGGTATGACCCGGGTGGCGCCATTTTCAGCCGTGAAATCATCAAGTGCAAACACGGCACCTATGGCAAGCGGCCGCGAACTGACGAAGTGCTGGTAGGGAAGGTCGCGATGGTAGGACGCCTGCCCGTATTTGCTCTTGTTGGCGCGGTTGATCAGCCCATTGATCTGATTGACGATGTAGTAGCCACCAAGCATCCTTGAGAGCAACTGCGCCAGCCGCTCATTGAAGGCTATGGCCATGAACGCCGGAGCGTATTTTGGGAGGACACGGATCGTGTCCCGCTCGCCGATCGTCGAAAGGTCGTAGCCCGCGGTTGCAGCTTGCTCGGCGTATTCCACTTCGGCAGCGTCAAAGTCACGGCACAAAGCGTCCAGTTCCACGCCCGTCACTCCTGCGTCGAGCGTCGTATAGCCGGTGAGCCGGAGATCCTCGATCAGAACATCGATCTCGTCGCGTACGACCGCGGTTTCCTTGATCCCGTAGTGATCGATCTCGGTCACAGCTGCTCCCTAAGACGGCTGGAAAAGAGGTAGGGATGGACGATGTGCATGCCGCTCTCCCGAAACTTTCCGGCCAGCGCCGGCCAGCTTCGCGGATTGACGGCGGCCACTATGATAGTCCGGGGATGCGCGGAAGCATACTCGCCGGCTCTCAGCCAAGGCCGGTCGTCGAGAGTGGTCGCGAGCGGCTCGTCCGTCAGGAATGCTTCGGCTCCCTTGACCAGCCGGGGGCATAAGTCCGCAGCAGATTTCGGAATTCCCCGGCTCCAAACATCGCATAGGGCCTGTCGTTCAGCCACTCCGACGCGCCATCATCAATTTCCGACCAGCCCTTCAGGAAATCCGATCGGGCCTGCGCCAGCGACAGGTACTGGTGATCCGTGGGAGCCTGCGGTGCGGTCGCATCGGGATTCAGGAGGGCCAGTCGAAAGCCCTTTTGCTGTCCACGCAGCGCAATGCTTCCAATGACATGCAGTCCCGCTGCCGCAGCAACCATCCGCAGGGACAGTTGGGAGAAACTCGAGACATGATCAAGGAACAACAACTCCGTGTCGGCAACATCGCCGTCCGGGCAGATCACCACCACGTGGCCTCCATCCGAGAGGGCACGCCTGGACACGGAAAGGAACGCCTCTGGATTGAGGGCGTGCTCAAGGACGTTTACCGAGAGGCAGAGGTCGTACCGTCCGCCAATTTCACCGAGAGCTTCTTCGGCATAGCCCTGGCGGATCGTCGCTTGTGCTTGATCCCGCTGCCCGGCCGACGCGACCAGTTGAGACGCCGCTTCGAAACCCAGCGCTTCCCTCAATTGCCATCGCCGCGCAAGGTCTTCGAGCAAGGCACCGGTCCCCGCCCCGAACTCAACGACGCTTCTGGGGCGAAGCGCGCGCCCGAGAAGCGTGACAGCGGATTCGTCTATGCAATCGGCATAACCTTGTGCCCGAGTTGCATCGGCGGCCGGATCGACCAGGCCGAGATCGTATCCATCGCTGTACATGGCGTCCCGGTCTTCAGGTCTCAGTGGGGTGACATGAAAGCCATGTCCGCACCTCAGACACGAAGCCTTCTCAACGGGGCGGTTGAGAATTGCGCCATCGCTCGTCATGGAGAGGGATGGATGGGGCAG
This sequence comes from Mesorhizobium huakuii, assembly GCF_014189455.1. Lineage (NCBI taxonomy): Bacteria > Pseudomonadati > Pseudomonadota > Alphaproteobacteria > Hyphomicrobiales > Phyllobacteriaceae > Mesorhizobium > Mesorhizobium huakuii. The sequence goes on along the minus strand of NZ_CP050296.1, from coordinate 4,961,702 downwards.
CGCAAGCCTCATCGGTGCGCCGGCCCCGCAAGCAGGACAAACGGATTCACTCAAACTGTCGCCCCTCCGCCACTTCTATATTCGGCCAATGGCATCTGGCGTAAATCCCCCAACGCGCCTCGAGGTCTCGCCTACCACACCGGCGAAGGTTCGTTGCTTTTCTGACCATCCGATGCAATCGTAGCGCTCTGCGCTGCCCTTGCTCGTGCATCGGAACCACCGGCAGGCTTCGATCTTTGGCGGTCGAAATCATTGTTGGATCACAATGGCATCCTGTTCAGTCGTCTTATGGACCGCCTTTGTCGTCACGCTTATTGCGGTTCTGGTCCTTGCGCTGTTGCCAGTGCCCGAGCTTCAGGAATTCGGGCTCGATATCGGTTTCGACAATGACAAGCTCAATCACGCCAGCGCATTCGCCACCCTGGCTGTTTTGGGAGGTCTTGGCTGGCCCAGGCGCAAGGTCAGGCTGGTCATTTTCCTAGCCCTGGTCGGGGCCGCGATCGAGGTCCTTCAGGGCACGTCGCTGATAGAGCGCGATCTCGACGTGCTCGACTGGGTTGCCGACTGCATCGGTATAGCGGGCGGCCTCGCAGTGGCGATGTGTGTAAACTGGGTCATGTATCGCAAAAGTTGATGGCCAATCGCATCTGGTCCCACGGGCCGGAGCGCTGTCAGCCCGGACGCCTCAGCTCGCCTCGCGCATCGCTTCGGCGGCCTGCAGATCGACCGACACAAGCTGGCTGACGCCCTGCTCGGCCATGGTCACACCGAACAGCCGGTCCATGCGCGCCATGGTGATCGGGTTGTGGGTGATGATGACGAAGCGCGTCTCGGTGGTCTTGGCCATCTCGTCCATGAGATTGCAGAAGCGTTCGACATTGTGATCGTCGAGCGGCGCGTCGACTTCGTCGAGCACGCAGATCGGCGCCGGATTGGTCAGGAACACGGCGAAGATCAGCGACATCGCCGTCAGCGCCTGCTCGCCGCCCGACAACAGCGTCATGGTCTGCGGCTTCTTGCCGGGCGGGCGGGCAAGGATTTCCAGCCCCGCCTCGAGCGGATCCTCGGATTCGATCAGCTGCAATTCCGCCGTACCGCCACCGAACAGATGTGAGAACAGCCGCTGGAAGTGGCTGTTGACGACATCGAAGGCGGCCAGCAGCCGCTCGCGGCCCTCGCGGTTGAGGCTCTGGATCGCTTGCCTGAGCTTGCGGATCGCCTCGATGATGTCCTCGCGCTCGGAGACGATCGCTTCCAGCCGGTCGGAGAGTTCCTTCTGCTCTTCCTCGGCGCGCAGATTGACGGCGCCGAGCCGCTCGCGCTCGATCTTCAGCCGGTCGAGCTGGCGTTCGATCTCGGCCATTTCGGGCATCGGGTCGTCAGCTTCCAGGCCGGTGTGGCGGATGACCAGATGCGGCGGAGTGTTCAGCGTTTCCTGGATGCGCGCCTCGACCTCCAGCCGGCGTTCGTCGGCCGCCGTCAGCCTTTCCTCGGCACGCACGCGGGTTTCGCGCGCCTCGGCCAGTGACTGGATGGCGGATGTGGCCGCCTTGTCGAATTCGGCTTGTCTGTTCTCCGCCTCCTGCAGACGGTCGGCGGCCGCCTTACGCAAGGTCTCGGCCTCGGTCAGTTGCGACAGCAGTGCGCGCCGCTTGGCGTCGATCTCGTCGGGCGCATCGGCCAGCCGCTCGCGCTCGGCCTCAGCCTCGGCCTTGCGTTCGCCGAGCGAGGCGATCTGCGTCGAGGCGTTTTCGGCGCGGACCAACCAGTTGCTGCGCTCGGCGCCAATGGCATCCAGCCGGCGCGTGCGCGCCTCGGCCTCGCGCCGCAGCCCTTCATGGACGGCGCGCGCATCGGCAAGCGTGGCGCGGTCGCGGGAGACATTGGCCGAGGACTGTTCGAGCTGCAATTGCAGGTCGCCGAGATCAGGCGCGTCCTGCAGCAGCATTTCGGCCTCGACGAAGGCCGCGGAGGTTTCCTCATGGCTGTCGACGATGCGGGCACGCGCCTCATCCAGTGCCGCGCGCCGGCTCGCCAGTTCGCCGCCGGCCTTCTCGGCCTCGGCCAGCGCGTTGCGGGCAGCGTCCAGCCGGTGCTGGGCGTCGCGTCCGGCCTGGCGCGTGTTGCGTTCGGCCTCGCTAGCCTGGCGAAGTGCCTGCTCCGCCTGTGCCAGCGCCTCCTCGGCCTGGCGCAGCACAAGTGTCGCCTGCACGGCTTCGGCATCGAGTTCGGCAAGCCGGTTCTTCTGCGCCAGCCTTTGGGCGCGGCGGTCGGCGCATCGGCGCTGGCGGTGAGACCGTCCCAGCGCCACAGCGCGCCTTCACGGCTGACCAGACGCTGGCCCGGCGCGAGCAGCGCCTGCAGACGGCGGCCGTCAGCGGCCTCGACAATGCCGATCTGCGCCAGGCGGCGGGCAAGCTGCGCCGGCGCGCGAACCACGCTGGCGAGGCTCTTGATGTCTTCCGGCAGCGCCGCGTCGCCGGGCTGGATCTGGCTTTCGCCCCAATGCGCGGGCGCGCTGCGGTCGAGCGGCACGTCGAGGTCTTCGCCAAGGGCGGCACCCAGCGCCGTCTCGAAGCCGCGCTCGACGCTGATCTGTTCCAGCACCGAAGGGAAGAGATCGCCGCTGGCGGCGTTGAGGATCTTGGCCAGCGTGCGTGCTTCGGTCTCGATCCGCGCCAGTTCCGCCCTCGCATCCTGAAGCGGCGGGCGGGCGGCGCTCTCGGCGGCGCGGGCATCGATGACCGACTGCTCGGCCTGCGCCACGGCTGCCTCGGATTCTTCCAGCAGCGCCATCGCCTGTTCGACCAGCACGCGCTTCTCGGCCGGATCCGGCAGGCCGGCGACCTTGGACAGGATGTCCGACAATTCGCGGTCGACCTCGGCGAGCTGGCGGGCGAAGCGGTCGCGGCGCTCAGCGGTTTCGCGCAGCGTGCGTTCGATCTGATGACGCGAGGCGGCGGCCTCGGCCCGTTCGGCGGTCAGCGCGGCGAGTTTGGCTTCGCTTTGTGCAAGCGTCGATGCCGCCTGTTCGAACGCCGCGCGGGTGGTGGCCTCGCGCTCCGCGGCGCTGGCGTTCTCGGAATTCAGTGTGGCCTCTTCGGTGCGCAGCCGTTCGAGAACATCGGCATTGTCGCGCACCATCCGCTCCTCGCGGGCGATGTCGCCGTCGAGCTGCTGCAAGCGGCGCTCGATTTCGGCCTGGCGGTTGCGGATGCGGCCGGCCTCCTCCTCGATCTGCGACTTGGCGATCGACAGGCGCTGGAAGGCAGCGGCGGCCGCGGCTTCAGCGTCGCGCAAATCAGGCAAGCGGTGAGCGCCGATGCCTTGCTCCCTGGCGGCGGCCATCTGCGCGGCGGCGCGATCGCCGACCAGGGCGGTGGCAACCGCCAGCGCCGAGCGCGCCTCGCCTTCCTGGGTCTTGGCCAGCGTCCAGCGCAGATGCAGCAGCGTCGCCTCAGCCTTGCGGATATCGGCCGACAGGTTCTTGAAGCGGGATGCCTGGCGCGCCTGGCGCTTGAGGCTTTCGATCTGGCTTTCCAGTTCGCCGACGACATCGTCCAGGCGTTCGAGGTTCTGTTCTGCCGCCTTCAGCCGCAGTTCCGCCTCGTGGCGGCGGGTGTGCAGGCCGGAAATGCCGGCGGCCTCTTCAAGCAGCGCACGGCGCGCCTGCGGCTTGGCCTGGATCAACTCGCCGATACGGCCCTGCCCGACCATGGACGGCGAGCGTGCACCGGTCGACTGGTCGGCGAACAGAAGCTGCACATCCTTGGCGCGAGCTTCCTTGCCGTTGATGCGGTAGAGCGAGCCGGCCTCGCGCTCGATGCGGCGCGACACCTGCAATTCATCGGCGTCGTTGAAGGCGGCCGGTGCCGAGCGGTCGCTGTTGTCGAGGAAAAGCGTGACTTCGGCGGTGTTGCGCGCAGGCCGCGTGCCCGAGCCGGAAAAGATGACGTCGTCCATGCCGGACGCGCGCATGTTCTTGTACGAGCTTTCGCCCATCACCCAGCGCAGCGCCTCGACAAGGTTCGACTTGCCGCAGCCGTTCGGCCCGACAATACCCGTCAGCCCGCGTTCGATGACGAACTCGCCGGGCTCGACGAAGGACTTGAAACCAAGGAGGCGGAGGCGCGAAAACTTCATTCACGCGCCCCATAAAGGCGAGCGCCGAAACGCTGCCGCTTCAGCGCTGACCTGATGTCAGAGCAGAGGGTCGATGATGGCCGACATTTCCTCAATCGACATCGCCCCTTTGTAGGTCTTACCGTTGATGAAGAAGGTCGGTGTCGAGTCGACCTTGAATTCATTGGCGCCGCGCTTCTGGACCGATCTCACATCGTCCAGAAGTTTCTGGTCCGTCAAGCAGGCTTCGAAGGACTCCTGTGTAAAACCGGCGAGCTTCGAGATTTGCAGCAGCGCATCCTTGGTGTTCGACACGCCAACCCAGTTCGCCTGCTGGGCAAACAGCACGTCCACCATCGGGAAATAGTTATCCTTGGCGCAGCGCGCCAGCATGAAACCGGCTTCCGCGCTCGGATCGAACGGGAATTCGCGCAGGATGTAGCGCGCCTTGCCGGTGTCGATATACTTCTTCTTCAGGTCCGGGAAGGTGGTTGCGGCGAAATGCGCGCAGTGCGGACAGGTCATCGAGGCGTATTCGACAATGGTGACCTTGGCGTCATCCTTGCCGAGCTGCTTGTCAGGCAGCGCGCCCGGCTTCAGCAGTTCAGCCATGTCGACGTTGCCCTGAGACTCGGGAACCTGAGCGGCAGCCGGCGTGGCAGGCTTCGCGGGAGCGGCCGGATCGGCGGGCTTCACATCCGCCGCCTTGGCCTGTTCGCCGGAGTCGCTGCAGGCGGCGAGCAGGGCCACCGCCGGAATGGCGGCCAGCGAAGACAGGACGTTTCTGCGAGACAGACTTTTGCCGAACGGAGGACGGTTCATACGAATCACCTGACAAGGGTTGAATTTTGCAATGCAAAGGCACGAAAAGGCGAGAGTTGGCGCGAATTAAGGCATCTCCATCCCCAATCCAATCGTGAAACCTGACAGAGGCGATCACGAATGCGAGATGTTGACGACAAATCCATGACTGTCTTCAAGGGGTTTTTGACTTCCTTTCACCCAAAATGGTTGCGCCAAGCCTTTCCAGCGAGGCGCGCAGTCCGTCATCCTCGATCAGTTCGACCGTGCTGGACAATTTCGTCTGCTCCGCCGCCGTCAAAGGCCTGAAGGTCGGTTTAGGCCGTCCTTTGTCCGTCGTCACCGGTTTTTGCACGATCCTGATGCGGCCTATTGCCGTAAAGCCGAGGAAAGCGTTGACGCGGTTGATGATCTCGCCGGTCTCGTGCTGCAGGTGAAGTGCCGCCATGCCCTCGCAAGCGACAACCAGCACTGCCGGCTCGAACGGATCGTCCTCATGCAAGCGGCGCGGCCACTGGATCTTTTCGGGCCGCGAGCGGCTGGCAAGCCGCGGTCCGGCAATCTCTTCCCAGGACTGAACGAGACCAATCGACATGCCTGCCCGCTTGCGCAGCACCGGATCGAGGATTTTGGTGGCGAGATCGCTCACCGGGACGGGATTGCCGTAGGGCGTTCTCCCTGCCATGTACGTTCTCCAGCCACGACCCCAGCAATACCGGCCAGGCCTACACGATCAATGGCACCAGCAGACCAGACCCGCAAGGCCCAGACCCCTAAGGCTATGCCGGACGATACCGCATCGCGCCTTCTGGCCTGGTACGACGTGCACCACCGTGAACTGCCGTGGCGCGTGAGCCCGCGCGACCATGCACGCGGCGTGCGGCCCGATCCCTACCGTATCTGGCTGTCCGAGGTCATGCTGCAGCAGACCACCGTCGAGGCGGTGAAATCCTATTTCCGCACCTTTGTCGAGAAGTGGCCTGATGTCGAAGCGCTGGCGCGGCGCCGACCGAGGACGTAATGAAGGCCTGGGCGGGGCTCGGTTATTATTCCCGCGCACGCAACCTCAAGGCCTGCGCCGATCTGGTGGCGGCGCGTGGCGGCCGGTTTCCCGATACCGAGGCCGGTTTGAGAGACCTGCCCGGCATCGGCGCCTACACCTCGGCGGCAATTACCGCGATCGCCTTCGACCGCCCCGCCGCCGTTGTCGACGGCAATGTCGAACGCGTCATATCGAGGCTGTTTTCAATCACGACGCCGCTCAGCGAAGCCAAGCCCGAGATACGTGCCCATGTCGAAGCCATGGTGCCGGCGGCAAGGCCGGGCGACTTCGCCCAGGCGATGATGGATCTCGGCGCCACGATCTGCACGCCGCGCCGTCCGCGCTGCATGCTGTGCCCGCTGCGGGACGGCTGCAGCGCCGTCGTCTTAGGCGACCCCGAAAATTTCCCGGTGCGGCTGCCAAAGGCCGACAAGCCGCAGCGGCGCGGTGCCGCTTTCGTCGCCGTGCGTGAGGACGGCGCCATTCTTCTGCGCAAACGGCCCGAGAAAGGTTTGCTCGGCGGCATGACCGAGGTGCCGACAACGGCCTGGACGGCGCGAGTGGACGGAGCCACCACGCAGGCGGCAGCACCCTTTCCCGGCGACTGGCGGCGTGCCGGGGCAATCACGCATGTCTTCACCCATTTCGCACTCGAGCTCGAAGTCTTTCGCGCCCATATCAAAGGTGATGCGCCGGCAGGGCATTTCTGGTCACCCGCCCGTGAGATTTCCGGGGAGGCCCTGCCCACTGTCATGAAAAAGGCAATCGAGGCTGCGATACCCGGCGCGACGAAAAAGCAACGCCCGCATTGAAAGAGGCTTCATGACCGAGATCCGCCACATCGTTTTCGACATCGGCAAGGTGCTGATCCACTACGACCCGAATATCCCGTTCAGCCGCCTCATTCCCGATGCCGAAGAGAGAAAGTGGTTTTTCGACAATGTCTGCACGCATGACTGGAACATCGAGCAGGATCGCGGCCGGACCTGGGAAGAGGCGGAGGCGCTGCTGATCGCGGACCATCCCGATCACGCGGAAAATATCCGCAATTTCCGCCGCCACTGGCACGAAATGGTACCGCACGCCTATGATGACAGCGTCGCCATCATGCTCGACCTGATCGAGAGCGGCCACGATGTGACCATGCTGACCAACTTCGCCGCCGACACGCTTGCCGAAGCCAGGCAGCGTTTCGACTTTCTCAGCCGCCCGCGCGGCGTGACGGTCTCGGCCGATATCCGCCAGATCAAACCAGACCGCGCCATCTACGACCATCACGTCGCGGCGTTCGGCCTTGAGCCGTCAGCCACGCTGTTCATCGACGACAGCCAGAAGAATGTCGACGGCGCCCGAGCAGCGGGCTGGCAATCGGTGCTGTTCACCGATGCCAGGACGCTTCAAGCAGATCTTGAGCGCTTTGGAATCAAGGCGCGATCTGAATCGCTTGCGGCGATCCGCTGAGATTTTGATTCAACGCGATACGCAATAATTCGGCAGGGGATCACCCCCCTGCCCGCTCCATGCCCAACCGGGCAATGCGGCGCAGTTCGTCGATCGGGGTGAGCCCGCCTGAGCGCTCATAGTGCCAGAAGGTCCAGCCATTGCAGGCGTCCAGTCCCTGCACTTCGGCGCCGATCTTGTGGATCGAGCCGGCGCTTTCGCCGATCGCAACCGTGCCGTCGGCACGCACCTTGGCGGCCCAGCGCTTCTTGGCGTCGTAGAGCGTGGCGCCAGGCGTCACCAACCCGGTGTCGATCAGGCTGACGAAGGCGACGCGCGGCTCGGCGCGCTTGCCGGTCAATACCGTCAAATCGGCATCTTCCAGCGGCCGCACCGAATCGATACGCTCGTTGGCGGCGTCGATGTAGGCCTGCTCGCGCTCGATGCCGACGAAATGGCGGCCGAGGCGTTTGGCCACGGCGCCCGTCGTGCCGGAGCCGAAGAAGGGATCGAGCACGATGTCGCCGGGCTTGGTCGAGGCCATCATGATGCGGGCGAGCAGCGCCTCCGGCTTCTGTGTCGGATGCAATTTGTCGCCATTGTCGTTCTTCAGCCGCTCGCCGCCGGTGCAGATCGGGAACAGCCAGTCGGAGCGCATCTGGATGTCATCGTTGGACGCCTTCAGCGCTTCATAATTGAAGGTGTAGCCCTTGCCCTTCTGGTCACGCGACGCCCAGATCATCGTCTCATGCGCGTTCTGGAAACGGCGGCCACGGAAATTCGGCATCGGATTGGTCTTGCGCCAGACCACGTCGTTGAGGATCCAGAAGCCCAGATCCTGCATCTTGGCGCCGACCCGGAAGATGTTGTGATAGGAGCCGATGACCCAGATTGTGCCATTGGGCTTCAGCACACGGCGCGCCGCCAAAAGCCAGGCGCGGGTGAAGGCGTCGTAGGCCTCAAAATTTTCGAACTGGTCCCAGTGATCGTCGACCGCGTCGACCTTGGACTGGTCAGGTCGGTGCAGATCGCCGTCGAGCTGCAGATTATAGGGTGGATCGGCGAAGATGACGTCGACCGACTTTTCCGGCAGGCGGTCGAGGGCCGCAACGCAGTCGCCCTTGAGGATCGTGTCCAGCCATTCGGATTGCTGGGGAGCATGGGAAAGGTCGTCGAGAAGACGCACGGCAGACATTTTTTACACCCAGGGCACGCGTTACTGTTTACTCCCCGTTATGGTTACCGATCAGCGTAAATATTCGGTGAAGGTCGAAGGAATCGCTCGCTCCGTTTGCGAAGGCCGGACCGTTGGTGTATGCCGCGCCGCCTGGGCCCATCGCGGCCTTCCTCCATCTTCCTTGTCCCGGATCACCATGCCCCAGCCAGACCTTGTCATCTTCGATTGCGACGGCGTGCTCGTCGATTCCGAAATCATCGCCGCGCGGGTCGAGGCTGAGCTGATAACGTTGGCCGGATATGAAATCTCCGCCGAGGAGGTTGCCGAGACCTATGCCGGCCTGACGTTCAAGGACATCCTGATGCGGATCGAGGAGAAGTCCAAAATCCCGTTCCAGGCGTCGCTGATCGACCGCGCCGAAGAGCTCGTCGACCGCAAACTGCGCAGCGATGTGCGTGCCATAGAAGGCGTGCGCGAGGCGGTCGCCTCGGTCACCGCGCAACTCTGCATCTGCTCCAACTCACGCTCGGAGCGGATAGAATTCATGCTGGAGAAAGTGCATCTGCTGCCGTTCTTCGCCGGCCGCATCTTCTCGGCGCTGGAGATACCGAGCAAAAAGACCAAGCCGGCGCCGGACGTGTTCCTGCTCGCGGCGGAAAAACTCGGCGCGAACCCGGTGAACACTTTCGTCATCGAGGATTCCGTGCACGGCGTCACCGGCGCCAGGGCGGCCGGCATGCGGGTGATCGGCTTCACCGGCGCCAGCCACAGCTATCCCGGCCATGCCGACGCGCTGACCGAAGCCGGTGCCGAGACGGTGATCCGCCGCTGGGCCGAGCTGAAAAGCGTGATCGCGGCGCTCTCGGAATGGTCGGCCGACGCCTGAGACGTGCGCCAAGGCGCACGCTGTCCCCAATACTAGTTCGTGGCCGCGGCCTTCTTCCTATGGGTCTTCTTCGGCTTGTCGGTCGTCGCCTTCGGCGCGGTTTCGTCATAGCCGGCATAGGCCTGATAATCCTGCGCGGTCGGTGCCGGCACGACGACATTGGAATCGGTGAAGACGAACTGGGTGGCCACCGACGGATCGGTGACCTGAACCTGATACTGGTGAATCTGCGAGTAGAGCACATCGGTGCCGTGCATCACCGCTGTGCGGATCGGCATGGTGATGGTGCCGGGTGTGAACTTCGGTCCCGGCACGATCTTGCCGGCGACCGCGATCTTCATCGTCAGCTGGCCGTCGGCGCGACTGCAATCGCGGGTCACGTCGGCAATCGAGGCCTGGTAAATGATCCTCGCCGAATCGTCGGGCGGAGTGGCAGCGGCGGCGTCAGCCGCGGCCTGGGCAGCCGCATCCGCCTCGGCGTCGCCGGTCTTCTTGAGCTTCGGCTTGGGCTTCTTGACCTCGTTGACATAGGTGTTGAAGAAGGCCGTACCGTCACGCACCGCCACCCTCGGGCAATAGGCGTTCAACTGGCTGGCCAGAATCTTGGGATCCTGCGGCGGCGGTGGCGCTGTTGGGTCCTTCTTGCCGAAACCGAGGTTAAGGATGCCATTGTCGCCCGATTGGCAGCCGGCGGCGGCGAGCATAAAGCCGGTGAGCGCAAGACCCGCCAAAAAGCGACCACTTGATGTACGAAACGCCATGAAACTCCCACTTCCCTCTCGTAAAGCTGGTGACGTATATCAACGGCGCGGCAAAAATGCGACTGGAGCCGGCACAGAAATTAACCACCTTGTGGTGAACGGAAAAGCCAAGCGGCAACGGGACTGAGACATGCAATATGTGAGTACGCGCGGGGAAGCACCCGCGCTTGGATTTTCCGATGCCGTGCTGGCGGGGCTGGCGCGCGATGGCGGGCTTTACGTGCCGCGCGAGTGGCCGCAGTTTTCGCCATCCGAGATCCGCGCCATGCGTGGCCTTGCCTATCCCGATCTCGCGATCCGCGTGCTGACGCCGTTCCTTGGCGGTGAAATCGCAGCGCCGGTCTTCGAACGCCTGGTGCGCGAAGCCTATGCCACCTTCCGCCACGAAGCCGTCTGCCCGCTGGTGCAGACCGGCTCCAACACCTTTGTCCTCGAACTCTTCCATGGGCCGACGCTGGCGTTCAAGGATGTGGCGATGCAGTTGCTCGCCCGGCTGATGGACCATGTGCTTGCCGAACGCGGCCAGCATGCCACCATCGTCGGTGCCACCTCGGGCGACACCGGCGGCGCGGCGATCGATGCCTTTGCCGGACGCAGCCGCACCGACATCTTCATCCTGTTCCCGCATGGCCGCGTTTCGCCGGTGCAGCAGCGGCAGATGACGACGTCGAAGGCCGAGAACGTCCATGCGCTGGCGATCGAAGGCAATTTCGACGACTGCCAGGGCCTGCTCAAGGACATGTTCAACGACCACGCCTTCCGCGACCGGGTGGCGCTGTCGGGGGTCAATTCGATCAACTGGGCCCGCATCATGGCCCAGATCGTCTATTATTTCTCCTCGGCCCTGTCGCTCGGCGCGCCGGACAGGCCGGTGTCCTTCACCGTGCCGACCGGCAATTTCGGCGATATCTTCGCCGGCTACGCCGCCAAGAAGATGGGCCTGCCGATCGAAAGGCTGGTCATCGCCACCAACGACAACGACATATTGGCGCGCACCTTCGCGACCGGCGAATACCGCACCAAGGGCGTCTTTGCGACCACCTCGCCGTCGATGGATATCCAGGTGTCATCGAATTTCGAACGCCTGCTGTTCGAGGCCTCGAACCGTGACGCTGCGACGGTGCGGCGCTACATGGACGGCCTGAAGCAGTCCGGCGCCTTCACCATAGAAGCCCGCGAAATCAATGGGATGCGGTCCGAATTCGACGCCGGCCGTGCCACCATGGACGAGGTCGCCGCCACCATCCGCTCGACGCTCGCGGCCAGCAACTACCTGCTCGATCCGCATACAGCCGCAGCCGTGCATGTCGCGGCGGGCAAGGCGGCAGGTGCTGTGCCCATGGTGGTGCTGGGCACCGCCCATCCGGCAAAATTCCCGGCCGCCGTCGAGGCCGCCAGCGGCGTCTCGCCTGCCCTGCCCGCATGGCTAGGGGGATTGATGACATTTGAGGAAAAATACACGGTACTTCCATCCGACCTGAAAATGGTGGAAGATTACGTCAGCCGCCGCGCGCGGGCGGCGCGTTAGGGAGTACGAGCCATATGGGTGTTGAGGTAAGCCGTCTGTCGAACGGCCTGACAGTCGCCACCGAAACCCTTCCAAGTATCGAATCGGTTGCCCTGGGGGCCTGGGTCAAGTCCGGCGCCCGCAATGAACGTGACGAAGAGCATGGCATGGCCCATCTGCTCGAGCACATGGCGTTCAAGGGTACGAAGCGGCGGACGGCCTTCGAAATCGCCTCGGAAATCGAGGATGTCGGCGGCGAGATCAACGCTGCCACCAGCGTCGAGACCACCTCCTACTACGCCAGGGTGCTCAGCGATGACGTACCGCTGGCAGTGGATATTCTCGCCGACATCCTGCAGGAGTCCGAATTCGACCCGCAGGAACTCGAGCGCGAGCAGCACGTCATCCTGCAGGAGATCGGCGCCGCGCACGATACGCCAGACGATATCGTCTTCGACCGTTTCACCGAGACGGCCTTTCGCCACCAGACCATCGGCCGCTCGATCCTGGGCACGCCGGAAACCGTCAAGTCCTTCACTTCCAAGCAATTGCACGATTTCATCGAACGCCAATATGGCGCCGAGCGGATGGTCATCGTCGCTGCCGGCGACATCAAGCACGACAATTTCGTGCGCGAAGTCGAGAAGCAGCTTGGCGGCTTCCGCAGCAAGGCTGACAGCACCATCCCGCAATATGCGCAATATGTCGGTGGCGATTTCCGCGAGGACCGCGACTTGATGGACGCGCAGATCGTGCTGGGCTTCGAGGGCCGCGCCTACCATGTTCGCGACTTCTACGCCTCGCAGGTGCTGTCGATGATCCTCGGTGGCGGCATGTCATCGCGCCTGTTCCAGGAAGTCCGCGAGAAGCGTGGCCTGTGTTACTCCGTCTATGCCTTCCACTGGGGCTTTTCCGACACCGGCATCTTCGGCGTCCATGCCGCGACCGGGCAGAGCGACATTGCCGAACTCGTGCCTGTCATTATCGACGAACTGCAGAAGGCCGGCGAGAACATCCTGCAGGAAGAACTCGACCGCGCGCGCGCCCAATATCGCGCCGGGCTGATCATGTCCGCCGAAAGCCCGGCCAGCCGCGCCTCGCAGATTGCAAGGCAACTGCTTTTGTTCGGCAGGCCGATCGCCAAGGAGGAATTGATGGAGCGCCTCTCGGCGCTGACGGTGGAGCGGCTGACCGACCTGTCATCGCGGATGTTCTCGACCAAGCCGACGCTTACCGCTGTCGGGCCCGTGGGTACGCTGGCACCATATGAGGCGATTCTCGATTCGCTTCCGGGCACGCAGACCACGGCCCGCAGGCTCGCCGTCTAAGTCCCCCAAGCGTCGTGTTCGCGCTCCCTTTCTTTCGCCGTGACCTGCCGGCACTGAAGGGTGATCTCGTCACGCTGCGCGTGCCATTCACCAATGACTTCCGGGAATGGTCGATATTGCGCGGTGAAAGCCGCGCCTTTCTGGAGCCGTGGGAGCCACGCTGGACTCCCGACGAGCTCGACCGCGCGGCATGGCGCCTGCGCATCAGCCGCTACCGCGAAGACTATGCGCAGGGAACGGCGATCGCCTTCTTCATCTTCGAGAAGTCGAGCGGCAAGCTGGCTGGCGGCATCACGCTCGGCAACATACGCCATGGCGTCTCGCAAAGCGGCCATGTCGGCTACTGGATCGGCGAGCGCTTCGGCGGGCGCGGGCTGATGACCGACGCGGTCAAGGTCGTGTCCCGCTTCGCCTTCGATACTCTGAGGTTGCACCGGATCGAGGCGGCCTGTATTCCCGACAATATCCGGTCGATCCGCGTGCTTGAAAAAGCCGGATTCCGGCGCGAAGGACTGTTAAGATCCTATCTGAGGATCAACGGCATCTGGCAGGACCATTACCTCTACGCCCGGATCGCGGACGATCCGCCGGCCGCAGGAACGAAGGACTGATTTTTGACGAATTTCCTGCGAAACGGGCCGCTGTTCGCCTTTGTCCTCGCGGCAATGCTGACGCTGTGCGCGGCTTCGTCGGCCTTTGCCGTCGAACCGATCAAGATTGCCCGCGACGACGTCGCGCTCGACCTGTCGCGCGCCTTCGAAATCTACCGCAATCAGGGCGAAAACTTCCAGGTGTCGACCGCGCCGGGGCCGGACGGCATCGTGCGGCGCATCGAGGTCGAGGCCAAAGACGCCCGCTCGACCGGCGACTGGGCGGTGTTCGCGCTGGCCAACAGCACCGACCAGCAGATCGACAGGCTGATCGTGGCGCCGCATTTCCGATTGGTCAATTCCGGCATCTTCTGGCCCGATCTCGGCGCCACCCGCATTGCCGCGATCACGCCCAGCGAGGGCTTTGCGCTCGACCGCCAGACCAGCCCTGACGCCGATGTGTTCCGGGTGACGCTGAACCCGGGAACGGTGATCACCTTCATCGCCGAGCTCGCCTCGCCCAAGCTGCCGCAGGTCTATCTGTGGGAACCGGAAGCCTACAAGGACTCGGTCAACTCCTACACGCTGTTTCGCGGCATCGTCATCGGCATTGCCGGCCTTCTGGCGCTGTTCCTGACCATCCTTTTCGTGGTCAAGGGGACCTCGATGTTCCCGGCGACCGCGGCACTTGCCTGGGCGGTGCTTTCCTATATCTGCGTCGATTTCGGTTTCCTCAACAAGGTCATCGAGATCTCGCCCGGCAATGAGCAGATGTGGCGGGCGGGAACGGAGGTGGCGCTTGCGGCGACCTTCGTCGTCTTCCTGTTCGCCTACCTCAACCTCAACCGATGGCACGGCCATTTCAGCTATGGCGCCCTGGTCTGGATTCTCGGGCTGGTGTTGATTGCGGGCGTCGCCATCGTCGATCCTGCGGTCGCCGCCGGCATCGCCCGCATCTCCTTTGCCGCCACCGCGCTGACCGGGCTCGGCCTGATCATCTTCCTCGGGATTCGGGGTTATGATCGTGCGATCATGCTGGTGCCCAGTTGGGTCATGGTGCTGTTGTGGCTATGCGGGTCGTGGATGGCGATCACCGGCATGCTCGACAACGACATCGCCCAGCCTGCACTCGGCGGCGGGCTGATCCTGATTATCCTGTTGATCGGCTTCACCGTCATGCAGCACGCCTTTGCCGGTGGCGCGCTGCATCAGGGGCTGTTCTCCGACCTCGAACGCCAGGCGCTGGCGGTTGCCGGGTCGGGCGACACGGTGTGGGACTGGGACGTGCTGCGCGACCGCGTCGTCACCAAGCCCGACGTCAGCATCCAGCTCGGCCTCGCGCCCAACAGCCTTGGGGGTGCTGCACGCAACTGGCTGCCCGTGCTGCATGCCGACGACCGCGACACGTTCCGCACGACGCTCGACGTGGTGCTTGAACACCGGCGCGGCCGGGTGTCGCAGAACTTCCGCCTGCGCGGCGCCGACGGGCATTATCACTGGTTCAACTTGCGGGCGCGGCCGGTTATCGGATCGGACGGCGAGGTCATACGCTGCGTCGGCACCATGGTCGACGTCACCGAGCAGAAGAAGTCCGAGGAGCGGCTTCTGCACGACGCCGTGCACGATAATCTGACCGGCCTGCCGAACCGCGAACTGTTCATGAACCGGCTGGAAGCGATCATCTCGATCGCCCGCACCGAAGAGAAGGTGCGCCCGACCGTCTTCGTCATCGACATCGACCGCTTCAAGCAGGTCAATGACGGGCTCGGCATCTCGGCCGGTGACACCATCCTGCTCACCATAGCGCGTCGCCTGCACCGGCTGTTGAAGCCGAAGGATTCTCTGTCACGCTTCGCCGGCGACCAGTTCGCGCTCATGCTTTTGTCCGAACAGGACCCTGCCCGCATCGCCGGCGTGGCGGACGCCATCAAGCATGCGATCAACAATCCGATCACCTTTGCCAAGCGCGAGATCGTGCTGACCGCCTCGATCGGCCTGATCACCTGGACCTCGGCGCAGACCTCGGCCGAGGACATGGTCAAGGACGCCGAGCTTGCCATGCATCAGGCCAAGCGCTTTGGTGGCGACCGGATCGAGCCGTTCCGCCCGGCCTTCCGCACCGTCGGCACCGACCGGTTGCAGTTCGAATCCGACCTGCGGCGCGCCATCGAGCGGCGCGAATTTACCCTTGCCTACCAGCCGATCGTGCGGCTGGAAGACGGCAGCGTTGCCGGCTTCGAAGCCTTGCTGCGCTGGGACCATCCGCGCCGCGGCATGATCCCCCCGGCCGACTTCATCCCGGTCGCCGAAAGCTGCGGGCTGATCGTGCAGCTTGGGCTGTTTGCCATGCAGCAGGCGGCCGAGGACCTCGCCGGATGGCAAAAGCAGATCGGCGACGCACCGCTGTCGGTCTCGGTCAACCTGTCCAGCCGCCAGCTCATCCGCCGCGACCTGGTCAGCGATGTCCGCTCCGTCATCGCGCGGGCCAATCTGAAGCCGCGCTGCTTCCGGCTCGAACTCACCGAGTCCCTGGTGATGGATAACCCCGAGCAGACGGCGCATGTGCTGACCAAACTGAAGCAGCTCGGCATCGGCCTGTCGCTGGACGATTTCGGCACCGGCTATTCCTCGCTCGCCTATCTGACGCGGTTCCCGTTCGACACGATCAAGATCGACAAGAGCTTTGTCGACGACAGCACGCCCAAACGCGCCGTGCTGCTCAAATCCATGGTCAACATGGCGCATGAGCTCGGCCTGTCGGTGGTCGCCGAAGGCATTTCGGACGAACGCGATGCGCTGGAATTGCGCCAGATGGGCTGCGAATATGTGCAGAGCTTCATGTTCGGCGCGCCGATGCCGGGCGACCAGGTGCTGAAGACGCTGAAGGAGCAGTATCCGCTGACGCAGGCTTAGAGGCCTCTGCGTCGGCTTAATGGGTCAGGCGTGTCCGGCGGCCAGGCTGAGATGCGCCAGATCGATGCCGATCGAGGCGAGGATGCGATCGTATTTGCGCTCGATGTCGGCGTCGAACAGAAGCTCGGGGCTGGCCGGGCAGGTCAGCCAGCCATTTTCGGCGATTTCGGTTTCCAGCTGGCCGGCACCCCAGCCCGAATAGCCCAGCGCCATCAGCGCGTGACGCGGGCCGCGGCCCGACGATATGGCGCGCAGTATGTCGACCGTCGCGGTCAGGCAGATATCGTCGGAAACGGTCAGCGACGATTCCACGCGGTAGTCGCCCGAATGCAGGACGAAGCCCCGGCTGCGATCGACAGGCCCGCCATTGCGCACGACGAAATCGCGCGCCTGCGCCGGCAGGCGGATCGCCTCCTGCTCGTTCATGATGCCAAGCTGCACCAGAAGATCCGGAAACAGCATCTGCTGTGTCTGGTTGATGATCAGGCCCATCGCGCCTTCATCTGAGTGCGCGCAGATGTAGATGACCGAGCGCGTGAAACGATCGTCCTTCATGCCGGGCATGGCAATCAGGAACTGATCGTCGAGAAAGCCGCGTCCAGCAGCCGTCTTTTTGTGGCGCAACAAATCCATGGCAGCGAGGGTACCGTGTTTCCCCGGCGCCGAAAAGATGCGCCGCGCCGGATTCGACCAAAGCCCATGGTGCCAGGCCGCCATGGCTTGCCCGCGAAGGTCACGCAAATATGATATCAACAAAGCCGTGAAAACATTGCGAAGCCACGAACGGACGATCAAATCACCGCCATGCAAAGCTTGAAAATCCTGCTGCTCGGCGCCGCCATGGGATCAGCGGCCGCTCTCCCTGCCTCCGCCTCCTCGTCCGCCTGGTACAACAGCGAAGGCGGCAAGGTGCGGTTGGTGACATCAGGCAAGCCCGACGAGGCCGGCCGCATCCAGGGCGTTCTCGACATCGCGCTCAAGCCAGGCTGGAAGACCTATTGGCGCGACCCGGGCGACGCCGGCGTGCCGCCGCAGCTCGATGTTTCGGCCAGCACCAACATCGCCGATGCCACACTCTCGTTTCCGGCACCGCAACGCCACGACGATGGTTATGGCAAATGGGCAGGCTACAACTATCCGATTTCGCTGCCTGTGACCTTTACGCTGGCAACCCCGAACCAGCCGGCTGTCATCGATGCCGATATCTTTCTCGGCATTTGCGAGACGATCTGCATCCCCGTGCAGACACGGCTGACCGTCGATCCCACTTCCGATCCTGACAATGCCGACGACGCGGCCCTGGTGAAGGCGAGCTTCACGGCGTTGCCGGCGCCGGCAAAGCCTGATTTCGGCATCAACGTGCTGCCGGGCGATCACGAGACTCTGGTCGTCGAGGCGAGCTTTCCCGGTGACCCGGAGGCAGCGGATTTCTTCGTCGCTGGCGAGCGGGACTATATGTTCGGCACCCCTTCCCGCAGCGAAAAGGACGGCAAGCTGATCTTCACCGTGCCGATCCTCGACCGCCCCTCGGCAACGCCGACGGATGGCGGGCTTCACTACACGCTGACGAGTTCGGCGGGCGCGGTCGAAGGGCTGCTGCCTTTCCCTTGATCCAGCTTGCCCGAACGGTTGCAGGACGCCGCTGAGTTCGCTACGCAAGCATGCATCCTTCCCATTCCCCAAGCGAGGAACTCATGACCATTTCCGTTGGCGACAAGCTGCCCGAGGTAACCTTCAAGACAATGACCGCCGACGGCGCCAAGGCGATCACGTCGGCCGAGATTTTCCCGGGCAAGAAGGTAGTCCTGTTCGGTGTTCCCGGCGCCTTCACGCCGACCTGCAGCAACAACCATCTGCCCGGCTATCTCGAAAACCATGACGCCATCCTGGCGCGTGGCGTCGACACCATCGCCGTCGTTTCGGTCAACGACGTTCATGTCATGGGCGCCTGGGCGCACTTCACCGGCGGCGAAGGCAAGATCTTGTTCCTCGCCGACGGCAGTGGTGATTTCGCCAGGGCGGTCGGGCTCGACAACGACCTTTCCGCCGCCGGCATGGGCCTGCGCTCGAAGCGGTTTTCGATGATCATCGACGACGGCAAGGTCACCGCGCTCAATGTCGAGACCAAGCCCGGCGTCGACGAGTCCGGCGCGGCTCATATTCTCGGACAGCTCTGAGCTTCAACGACGGCGTCGGGCGAGGCCGCAACAGTCGGCCTGACCGACAACCGCTTGCGCTTGAGAATTGCCGGCTTTCGGGGGATCCAGCAATGTTTGACGTCATCTGGCGCGCTATCGCGATCGGCATCGGCGCCACCATACTGATGGATCTCTGGGCCCTCTTTTTGCATAAGGCGTTTGGCCAGCCACGGCCGAACTGGGGACCTGTCGGTCGCTGGGTCTGGCACCTCACCGACAAGGTCTTTCACAACGATATTGGCGAGGCAGAGCCTTACGCGCATGAAGTCGCGCTCGGTTGGGCCTTTCACTATTTCGTCGGCATCGTCTACGGCATCATCCTGGTCGTGCTGGCCGGAGCCGGCTGGCTTGCCGCGCCGACCTTCATGCCGGCCTTCATCCTCGGCATCGTCACCGTCGGCGCCGGCTGGTTCCTGCTGGCACCCGGCATGGGCGCCGGATGGGCAGCCTCGAAGCGGCCCAATCCGATGCAGATCCGGGCGCTCAACCTGGTCTCTCACACAGTGTTCGCGCTCGGGCTTTGGGGCACGGCGCTGGTGATCCGCTAGACACCTAAAGCGCGTCGCGTTGAAACGGATTCATGCGAAGCGCTTTAGGTGCATCTTTTTGTGCAGGTCGTTCTCCCAAAACCGAGGTCACTTTTGGGCGACATGCATTAGAACAGACGGTTCAGATCCCGCCGCCCGTCTACCACACGGACGATTTCAACCCACTCGACTGGGCCGTCGTCGGTGTCCGGAATCGTTTCGTAGAGCAGTACAAACGGCGCCTCCACCAGCATTCGTGCGGAAGGCCTGATGTCCGGTCGCCTAACACCCATTCGCGGCTGGTCTGCCAGTTGCATGGCCCGCGCTTCCAACCGATCATAATAGCGATCGGCCGCTCGTATGTTTTCACTGCCTACTATCACGTAGATATCGATCAGGTCCGCCCTGGCTGCGGGTGACCAGACCAGCCTAACGGCCATTCGGCGAGGCTTCCGTTAGCTTTTGCCGAGCTTCCTTTCGCAAAGCGTCGAAATCCACAGGCTCCGGTCTCCCGCTTGCCTTGCCTTCATCCCACAGCTGTCGCAGCCGGCGGATATCTTCGTGCCGCAGCTCGCGCTTGGCCAGCCAATCCCGCACTGCTTCACGCACAATCTCGCTTGCGGTGGCATACTCGCCCGCTTCCACAGCCTCTCGCATGAGGGCTGCCTGTTGTGGGGTCACAGCCACGCTCATTTTTTCAACATTTGCCATGCTGGGTCCTTATGGCATTGCTCCATGGTAGGAAATATTACTCCCATCCATGTCCTTGAGCAACGCCACCGGAAGAGCCTATCCTAACCTATGCGCACTCTCGCGGGTCAAGGCAGCCTGTCGATCGGCCGCCATCCATGCATGACACGGTGCGCGCCGATATCGTAGGCAAAATAGTTGCCGCCGCCGGCCGGCTGATCCGCTTCGCGGCTGATTTCCCGTCCGCTGAGAGACAGCAACAGGAGCGTTCCAACTCCTCCATGGCCAACGACAGCGATGTCGCCGGCCTCATCGCCGCCGAGCACGGCCTCGACCTCGCTGATAATGCGTTGCTGCGCATCGATCGCCCGCTCCCACTCGCGAATACTTTTGTGCGGATTGGCGAAGAACTGGTCGGCAACCGCTTCGAACTCCGGCGGCGGCAGAAAGCCCGTCGCGGACCGGTCGTTCTCATGCATCCGTTCCCTGACCTCCACGGCAAGGCGGAGATGGCCTGCGAGTATCTCAGCGGTTTCTATCGCCTTTCGCTCGCCCGATGACACGATACGCCTGATTGAACCGACCCATGGCTGATCGAGCATGGCAACGGCTCTCGCCCGCCCGACGTCTGATAACCCCCATTCCGGCACGGGAATGGCGGCATCGATCTGCACCTGGGGATGCGTGACATAGTAGAGGATCGGCATGATTAAGGTTCCCGCCTGAGCGCCGACCAGCTGCTGGAACTCAATAGCTCTGGGTCGAACGACGAGCCTTCGTGGCTGCCGGCTGCTTCGGCTGGGCATCCGGCTTCGGCGCCGACACCGCTGGCTTGAAAGAGCCTTTCTTGAACGGCGCCATTCCTTCCCTGGCCAACTCGTCGGCGCGCTCGTTCTCGGTATGGCCGGCGTGGCCCTTGACCCAGTTCCAGGTGACCTTGTGGCGCCGATTGGCTTCATCCAGCGCCTGCCACAGCTCGCCGTTCTTGACCGGCTTCTTGTCGGCGGTCTTCCAGCCGTTCTTCTTCCAGCCATGGATCCACTTGGAAATGCCGTCCATGACATATTTGCTGTCGGTGTGAAGCTCGACGGTGCAAGGCTCCTTCAGCGCATTCAACGCCGAGATGGCGGCCAGCAACTCCATGCGGTTGTTGGTCGTTTCGGCCTCGCCGCCGGAAAGCTCCTTTGTGGTGCCGTTGAAGCGCAGGATGGCACCCCAGCCGCCAGGACCGGGATTGCCCGAGCAGGCGCCGTCGGTGAAGATCTCAACCTGTTTGCTCATGATACCCCGTATTCGGCCAATCCATATTCCGAAGCCGATTTGATTGCCCGATGGAATCGCATCCGCCTGATATATTCGGTCGGGTCGCGTTTCATCACCAGCCCGCCATCGGGAACGGTGAGCCAGTCGTAGAGCCGGGTCAGCATGAAACGCAACGCCGAACCGCGCGCCAGCATCGGCAATGCCGCCTTTTCCTGCCCGCTCAGGGAACGCACGCTCTGATAGCCGGCAAGCAGTGCCTTCCCCTTGGTGAGGTTGAAGGAAAAATCCTTCTCGAAACACCACGCGTTGAGGCAGGTGGCGACATCATAGGCGTAGAGGTCGTCGCAGGCGAAATAGAAGTCGATCAGGCCCGACAGCTTTTCGCCGAGGAAGAAGACATTGTCCGGAAAAAGATCGGCATGGATGATGCCTGCCGGAAGGTCCTTCGGCCAGTTGCGCTCGAAATCGGCGAAATCGGCGTCGACCTCGGCTGCGAGGCCCGGCTCGACCTCGTCGGCGCGGTCGCGGGCCGCGTTCCAAAGCTTGCGCCAACCGTCGATGGCGAGCGCGTTCGGGCGGGTCATCGGGAAATCGGCACCGGCCAGATGCAGGGCGGCCAGCGCCTTGCCGACCTCGGCACAGTGCGTTGCCGTCGGCCGCCGCAGCGAGAGCCCTTCGAGGAAGGTGATGATAACCGCCGGCCGGCCGGCCAGCGTGCCGATGACGCTGCCGTCATGCGCGATCACCGGCAGCGGACAGGACACACCCTTGTTGGCGAGATGACCCATCAGCCCAAGGAAAAACGGCAGATCCGCCTTCTCGACCCGCTTCTCATAGAGCGTCAGGATGTAGGAGCCGCTGGAGGTGTGGAGCAGAAAGTTGGAGTTTTCCGTGCCCTCCGCGATGCCCTTGTAGGACAGGAGATCGCCGACCGGATAGTGTTTCAGGAAAGCGCCGAGTTCGCCCTCCGCAACGTCGGTATAGACCGCCATCTGCCTTACGCGGCCCCATTGACGAAGGCCATGTCGGCCGGCGTCAGTTCGACATCGCGCAGTACCCGCATGACCGGAAAATCCTCTGTTTCGGTGGCCGTGATGGCCAGGTCGATGGTGACATCGAAGCGCTGGCGGAACGCGTCGATGATCTCGTCGACGATGATCTCCGGCGCCGATGCCCCGGCCGACAGGCCGAGCGTCGAAATGTTGCCGATGTCATTCCACGGAATCTCGGCGGCGCGCTGCACGAGAAGCGACATGGTGGCGCCGGCACGCTCCGCCACTTCGACAAGGCGGCGCGAATTGGAGGAATTGGGGGCGCCGACGATCAGATAGAGATCAGCGCCGGGGGCGGTATCCTTGACCGCCTCCTGGCGGTTGGTGGTGGCGTAGCATATCGATTCCGCCGCCGGCGCCTTCAGGTCGGGAAAGCGGTCCTGCAGCGCACGGATGATGCCGGCGGTGTCCTCGACCGACAGCGTGGTCTGGGTGACGAAGCCGAGCGCCTTCGGATCGGCGGGCACCAGCCTGGCGGCATCGGCCTCGGTCTCGATCAGCGTGACCGCGCCCTCCGGCAATTGTCCCATCGTGCCGATCACCTCGGGGTGTCCGGCATGACCGATCAACAGCACATGGCGGCCAAGCCGCTGATGGCGCATCGCCTGCTTGTGGACCTTCGAGACCAGCGGACAGGTGGCGTCGAGATAGAACAGGTTGCGCGCCTGCGCATCCGCCGGCACCGATTTCGGCACGCCGTGCGCCGAAAAGACGACCGGCGACTGCCGGTGTTCGGCCGGGATTTCGGAGAGTTCCTCGATGAAGACCGCGCCCAGGCTTTGCAGTCCCTCGACAACGTAGCGGTTGTGCACGATCTCGTGGCGGACATAGACCGGCTTGCCGTATTTCTTCAGCGCCAGCACGACGATCTGGATAGCACGGTCGACGCCCGCGCAGAAACCGCGCGGCTGGCAGAGCCGGATCGTCAGAGGAGGCTTGGCGATTGTCTGAAGCATTGAATCCTGGCCGGTTCGTCAGCGCCGAAATGAGGTGCCTACCCCTGTTCTGTCAAGAGCGGGCCCTGTCAAGGGCATCGGTAGAAAGGGGCGCTCCTTGCGTTCATTCCTCTTTCGCGGGGCGGCGAAGCCGCAGGATGAGCACAGCGGCGAGTGCCGCGGCAAGCCCATACCAGGTGACAGCATATTGCAGGTGGCTGTTCGGCAGGTCGATGATGGTGACGCCGCCGATCGGCAAACCGCCGGGATTGGGCGTCTTGTCGGCATCGATGAAGATCGGCACCAGCGTGAAACCGGCCGGCAGGCCGGCGCTCGCCGCCATCACGTCGCGGTCCTTCCAGTAGAAGATGTTCTTCGCCACATCATTGTCGGGAAGCATCATCGACGGTTTTGCCGGCAGCGGATTACGGGCAAGCCCGGTGATTGTCACCTTGCCGGAGACCTGCCCCTTGGCACGCTTGGCCGGGTCTTTCAGATCATAGGGGATGAAGCCGCGATTGATCAGGACGAAGCGGCCGTCATCAAGGGAGAGCGGCGTGTAGACGTTGAAGCCGGCGTCACCCTCCCAGGTCGCATAAAAATGCCGCTCGCCCGAATGCAGGAACGTGCCGGAGACCGTGACCGGCGTGTAGTCGACGTCGTCGGTCGCGGCGAATTGCTTCTCGACCTCGGCCAGCGGCCGTGGTGCCGAGTGGGTGCGCTGGTCGATGGTCTGCAGGAGACCTTCCTTCCAGTGCAGGCGCTGGACCTGCCAGGTGCCGAGCGCCAGCAGGATCAACAGCAGCACCAGGCCAAGGCCGAGCAGCAATGCCGATCGTGGCCGCGAACGGCCGCTTTCTTTGATGGACGCCTCGCTCATTCGCCGCGGTCCAGCCTGCCTTCGGCCGCCTTGTTGGCATATTGCAGGGTGAGCAGCACGCCCTTGATCAGCCGCAGCGCCGTCAGGCACAGCACCAGGGCCAAGGGGATCCAGATCAGCAGATGCAGCCACAGCGGCGGGCTCAGTGTCACTTCGACCCAGAGCGCCAGACCGACGATGATGAAGCCGATGATCAGGATGACGAAGACCGCTGGCCCGTCGCCAGCATCGGCGAAGGAATAGTCGAGGCCGCAATTGACGCAGCGTTTGCCGACGGTGAGGAAGCCGGAAAACAGCCGCCCCTCGCCGCAGCGCGGGCAACGGCCATGCAGGCCGGCCGATATCGGATCGATCGGCGGCCAGATCGCCTTATCTTCAGTCATGGATAGGGCCTTCACTCATCGCTATTGCTCGATCTCGATCGGTGTCCCATCGGCCACCATTGCCCAGATTTCGTCCATGTCGGAGTCCGTAACGGCAATGCAGCCGTCGGTCCAGTCGACCAATTGAAGCAGCCAGCCCCACCAGCCGAAACCATTCGGCTGGCCATGGATCATGATCATGCCGCCGGCATCGACATTGCGCGCCTTCGCCGCCGCCAGATCGTCGGCATTGGGATAGGAGATGTGGATCGATCTGTGCGCGATGCTGTCGGGGTTGCGCCAGTCGAGCATGTAGCGCCCCTCGGGCGTGCGCTGATCACCCTCCTGGTGCTTGTGGCCGACGGGATCGCCGCCGAGCGCAATGCTGTAGCTGCGCAGCACCTTGCCGTCGCCGATCAGTTCCAGCCGCCGTCCCGCCTTGTGGACACGCACCAGATCGGCCTTCTCAGCCGCAAGCGCCGGGAATGCCAGGAAGATGAATGCGCAAATCGCCCAGGGAATTGTCAGCCGCATCGGCAATCGATCGGCGATCATTGCGCCGAAAACAAGAAGGCGGCCGCGTCGCCGCGGCCGCCCCTCCTTGAAATCAAAGTCCCCAAAGACTGGATCAGTGACCTTCGATCACCGCGCCGGCAGATCCCCAAACATAGATCGCCGAGAACAGGAACAGCCAGACCACGTCAACGAAGTGCCAGTACCAGGCGGCCGCCTCGAAGCCGAAATGCTGCTTGGGGGTGAAATCGCCCTTCATCGCCCTGACTAGGCAGACCAGCAGGAAGATGGTGCCGATGATGACATGGAAGCCGTGGAAGCCGGTCGCCATGAAGAAGGTGGCGCCGTAGATGGAATCCTTGAAGCCGAACGGAGCGTGGATGTACTCGTAGGCCTGCACCATGGTGAACAGCATGCCGAGGCCGACGGTCAGCACCAGGCCGTTGACCAGGCCCTTGCGGTCGCCATGGATGAGCGAATGGTGCGCCCAGGTGACCGTGGTGCCTGACAAGAGCAGGATGATGGTGTTGTAGAGCGGCAGGTGGAAGGGATCGAGAACCTCCATGCCCTTCGGCGGCCAGACACCACCGGTAAAGGTGTGGCGCGCGTAGTTCTGGACCTCACCGGCAAAAAGGCTGGCGTCGAAATAAGCCCAGAACCAAGCGACGAAGAACATCACCTCCGAGGCGATGAACATGATCATGCCGTAGCGCAGATGCAGCGACACGACCCGCGTATGATGGCCCTCATGCGCTTCCTTGATCGTGTCCGACCACCAGGCGAACATGGTGTAGAGGACGATCACGATGCCGATGAAGAACAGCCACGGATTGGCAATGTTGAAGCCGAAGATCGGGAAGGAACCACCCTTCAGGTACTCCATGAGGCAGACACCGCCAAAGGCGGTGACGAGCGCCCCCACCGACCCCAGGAAAGGCCACGGGCTTGGGTCGACGAGATGATAGTCATGCTGTGGTTTTGCGTGCGCGTCTGCCATATCAACCCCCCGAGATTTGCTTCGGTATTGGAAATTGTCTTGCTGTTGCCCTGGACCGGCTCCGAGGAGGCGACCGGCTTGGTCTTCTCGACCGGGAACATCGTGTAGGACAAGGTGATCGTCTTCACGTCCTTCAGTTCCGGCACATTGACGATATCGGGGTCCACATAGAACAGGACCGGCATGTCCAGCGTCTCGCCGGGCTTCAGCGACGTATCGGTGAAGCAGAAGCACTCGACCTTGTTGAAATACGGACCCGCCAGTTCCGGCTGCACGTTGAAGGTGGCGCGGCCGGTGACGGGGCGATCGAACTTGTTGGTCGCCTGATAATGCGCCTGCACGGTCTCGCCGATCTTCATGGTCATCGAGCGCTGGACCGGCTGGAATTCCCACGGCACGCCGGCAATATTGGCGTCGAAGCGCACGGTGATCTCGCGGTCAAGCACGCGGCCGGCATACTGCTTCTCGACGCGTTGCGTCTTGCCGCCATAGCCGGTTGCTTGGCAGAACATCTTGTAGAGCGGCACGGCGGCATAGGCCATGCCGATCATGCCGGTAAAGAAGGCGAGGCAGACCGCCGCGACGATCGCGTTGCTGTTCTTGCCGGCTGGCTTCTTGGAGATCTCGACGCTCATCACATCGTGCCTAGATTGTGGCCGAACTTGATGATCGTGGCGATGTAGAAAATGACGACCAGCACCGCCAGCGCCACGCCGATGGCAACCGAACGGCTGCGCTGGGCCTTCTTCTGGCGATCGGTCAGCGTGACCGTTTCAAGCTTTTCCTCGACCATGATCATGCCCCACCCATGGCAAGCGCGCGTTCGACAACGCTGTCGGCCAGGTAGGCAGCGAAGATGGCGAAGAGATAAAGCAGCGAATAGGCAAACAGCGCCTTGGCCGGCTTCATGACGCGGTCATCGTCGGCCATGCCGAGCACTTTCCACGCATACCAGACAAAGCCAACGCCCAGCAGCACGGCGGCCACGCCATAGAAAGGCGTGGTGTAACCGAGCAGCCACGGCAGCACGCCGACCGGGGCCAGCGCCAGCGCATAGGCGAAGATCTGACGGCGCGTCGACGCATGGCCGGCGACATTGGGCATCATCGGGATGCCGGCGCGCTCATAGTCCTCGGACTTGAACAGTGCCAGTGCCCAGAAATGCGGCGGCGTCCATAGGAAGATGATCAGGAACAGGACGATGCTTTCGAGGCTGACCGACCCGGTCACCGCGGCCCAGCCGATGACCGGCGGGATCGCACCGGCAGCGCCACCGATGACGATGTTCTGCGGCGTCCAGCGCTTCAGCCACATCGTGTAGACGACGGCATAGAAGAAGATGGTGAAGGCCAGCAGCGTCGCCGACAGCCAGTTGACCAGCACGCCGAGCGTCATCACCGACAGCACCGAGAGCACCAGGCCGAAGCTGAGCGCCTCGTGCGGCTGGATGCGACCGGACGGCACCGGACGGCTGGCCGTCCTGGTCATCACCGCGTCGATGTCGGCGTCGTACCACATGTTGAGCGCACCCGAGGCGCCGGCGCCGATGGCAATGGACAATATGGCGATCACAGCCAGCAGCGGGTTGATGGTCAGCGGGGCGGCGACCAGCCCGACAAAGGCGGTGAACACCACCAGCGACATGACGCGCGGCTTCAGCAGGGCGAAGAAATCGCCCGCCGTCGCTTCCGACATGCGGAAGCCCGCTTCGTCAATGCTGGTTTCGTCGACTAGGGCCATGCGTACTCAGTCCATCATTCCGTTGGCCAAAACCGCCGGCGGGCCGGCGGTTTCGTATTCGGGCGGGAAGCCGCTTACTTGATCTTCGGCAGCTGCTCCCACTGGTGGAACGGCGGCGGCGAAGGCAGCTGCCATTCGAGCGTGGTGGCGCCCTCACCCCATGGGTTGGCACCGGCGATCCGCTTCTTCTGGAAGGCTTCGAACACGCCGTAGAGGAAGATCGCCACACCGACGGCCGAGATATAGGAGCCGATCGACGACACATAGTTCCAGCCGGCAAACGCGTCCGGATAGTCGATGGTGCGGCGCGGCATGCCGGCGAGGCCGAGGAAATGCTGCGGGAAGAAGATCAGGTTGACGCCGACGAAGGTCACCCAGAAATGGGTGTTGGCGATGACAGGGGAGTACATGTAACCGGTCATCTTCGGGAACCAGTAGTACCAGCCGGCGAAGATGGCGAACACCGCACCCAGCGACAGCACGTAGTGGAAGTGGGCGATGACGAAATAGGTGTCATGCAGCGAGCGGTCGAGGCCGGCATTGGCCAGCTGAACGCCGGTAACGCCACCGATGGTGAACAGGAAGATGAAGCCCAGCGCCCACAGCATCGGCGTCTTGAACGAGATCGACCCGCCCCACATCGTCGCAATCCAGGAGAAGATCTTCACGCCCGTCGGCACCGCGATGACCATGGTGGCGAAGACGAAGTAGCGCTGCGTGTCGAGCGACAGGCCGGTCGTATACATGTGGTGCGCCCACACGATGAAGCCTACAGCGCCGATCGCGACCATGGCGTAGGCCATGCCGAGATAGCCGAACACCGGCTTCTTCGAGAAGGTCGAGATGACGTGGCTGATGATGCCGAAGCCCGGCAGGATCAGGATGTAGACTTCCGGGTGACCGAAGAACCAGAACAGATGCTGGAACAAGATCGGATCGCCGCCGCCATCGGGAGCGAAGAAGGTGGTGCCGAAATTGCGGTCGGTGAGCAGCATGGTGATGCCGCCGGCCAGGACCGGCAACGACAACAGCAGCAGGAAGGCGGTGACCAGCACCGACCAGGCAAACAGCGGCATCTTGTGCAGCGTCATGCCCGGAGCGCGCATGTTGAAGATGGTGGTAATGAAGTTGATGGCACCGAGGATCGACGAGGCACCGGCGATGTGGATCGACAGGATCGCCAGATCCATGGCCGGCCCGGGCTGACCCGAGGTCGACAGCGGCGGATAGAGCGTCCAGCCACCGCCGACACCGTAGGCGCCCGGCGCGCTCGGCACGAACATCGAGGTGAGCAGCAGGATGAAGGCCGGCGGCAGTAGCCAGAAGGAGATGTTGTTCATGCGCGGGAACGCCATGTCAGGAGCACCGATCATGATCGGCACCATCCAGTTGGCGAAGCCGCCGATCAGAGCCGGCATGACCATGAAGAAGATCATGATCAGCGCATGCGCGGTGGCGAAGGCATTGTACATGCTCTTGCCGCCGTCGACCGCTGCATCACCGTTCATGCCGTAGACCATCTGCGCCAGACCGCTGAAGATCTGGATGCCAGGCTCCTGCAATTCCATGCGGATGGCGACCGACAGGGCGCCGCCGATGATACCGGCCATGATCGCGAAGATCAGGTAGAGCGTGCCGATATCCTTGTGGTTGGTCGAATAAACCCAGCGCACCCAGCCATGATAAGGCTTGTGGTCGTGGCCGTCGTGAGCTGCAGCGTCTGCCATGTTCCGCTCCGTTCCCTAAATCTTGCTAACCCGCGGCATCAATTGCCGGCGGCCGCTACCTTGTTCTGGCCATCGACCTCGGCCATCAGCGTCTTGTTGGCGCCGGGCAGGTCGGTCTTGGCCGCAGCCAGCCAGGTCTTGAACTGCGCGTCGGAGACGACACGGATGGCGATCGGCATGAAAGCGTGGTCCTTACCGCAGAGCTGCGAGCACTGACCATAATAAAGACCTTCCTTCTCCGCCTTGAACCAGGTCTCGTTGGTACGTCCCGGAATGGCGTCGATCTTGATGCCGAAGGACGGCATAGCGAAGGAGTGGATCACGTCGGTCGCGGTGACGAGCACGCGCGTCATCGTGTTGACCGGCACCACCAACTCATTGTCGACGGCGAGCAGACGCGGGTAGACCTTGCGATCCTCCTTGCCGGCCTTGGCGCGATCGCCGTCCTGGAGGATGGCCGAATTGAAGGCGAGCGTGTTGTCGGTCTGGTATTCGTAGTCCCAGTTCCACTGGTTGCCGGTCGCCTTGACAGTGAGCTTGGCTTCTTCCGGCGGGGTGTACTGCGCGGTCAGGAGCTGGAACGAGGGAATGGCGAGGCAGAGCAGGATCACGACCGGGCCGACAGTCCAGATCACCTCGATCAGCGTGTTGTGGCTGGTCTTGGAGGGAACCGGGTTCGCGCTCGCGCGGAATTTGACGATGCAGTAGGCGAGGAGGAGGAGCACCAGAATGGTGATCGGAACGATGAACCACATCGTGTAGTTTCCGAACCACTCGATCTGCCGCATCATGTCGGTCGCCGGCGCCTGGAAAGTCGTCTCCCAAGCCACGGGCTGATCGGCATGGGCGGACGTGCCGGCGAAAAACGCGGTGGCAGCCCCAGCACTGGCTAGAAACTTGGCGTCTGCTAGGAAATTTCTCATCGCCCTCTTCGTCTCCCAGTTCCTCGCGGCTGCGCCAACGAGAATAACGAACAATGCCAGGACGGGAATCCCGACAGTCTCAAGGTGGTTCAAACCATACTCTTTTTCCCTCCGCAAGAAAGGAGCGGAGGAAACTGTGCGGCATTTTTGCGCGCAAGCTGACACGGCTCTTCCGGGGCAGCGGCCGTGGCGGCGAATCGCGTATGTCCGGAAGGTTGCCTGCCTCATGCCGGCGGGGTTCGCGAAGCGTCGTAATTCAGGCGAATTTGGCAGGGAAAAGCGCGGTATTGCCTGTTTCGGGACAGTTCGGCCGTGGTCTCGTCCTTTACTTGGCATTGGCGCGGCTTAAAGTGCCGTGATTCGCAATGGAGCCGTCATGAACTCTTGGCTTTCGAGACTGAGGCATACGAGACTGGGACGTTCGATCACCTTGGCGAAAGCCATTTTTGTGATTGCCCTGTCCGCGGCCGGTCTGCTGGTCGCCAGTCAGGCCAATGCCGCCCAGCCGAGCGGCACGGTGCGCTCGACGCATGGCGCCTGGTCGATCATTTGCGACACGCCGGCGGGTGCCACCTCCGAACAATGCGTGATGATGCAGAATGTCGTCGCCGAGGATCGTCCGGAGATGGGGCTGTCGGTCGTCGTGCTGCGCACCGCCGACAACAAGGCCGAGATCCTGCGCGTGCTGGCGCCGCTCGGCGTGCTTTTGCCGAACGGACTCGGACTCAATGTCGACGGCAAGGACATCGGCCGCGCCTATTTCGTGCGCTGCTTCCAGGATGGCTGCTATGCCGAAGTCATTCTCGAAAAGCCGCTGCTGGACACGCTGAAGACCGGCACGTCGGCGACGTTCATCGTCTTCCAGACGCCTGAAGAAGGCATCGGCATCCCTGTCGACCTCAAGGGTTTTGCCGACGGCTTTGCCGCCCTCCCCTGATCCCGAGCTTGGCGCAGAACCGGGTTCTGACGCAGAATTCCTGAATGCCGCATCAGCCGGCCGTTGCCATTCGCTGACGCCGATCCTCATTGCTGATTGTCTCGGCGCGGCTTCGCGCCTACATCGGGGGAAACGAGCTCTCTTCCCACGAACGGATGCGCCATGAACAGCCTGATCGGCCAATTCGACATTTCAGACGATCGTATCAAGCAGATCGTCGCCGACACCATCAACGGCGCCGATGACGGGGAACTGTTTCTCGAATACAGCGAGAGCGAAGCGCTGATGTTCGACAATGGTCGGCTGAAGACCGCCAATTTCAACACCGACCAGGGCTTTGGCCTGCGCGCGGTCGCCGGTGAAGCCAGCGGCTACGCCCATTCGAGCGACCTGTCCGAGGCCTCGCTGCTGCGCGCGGCGGCTGCCGTCTCGACCGTCAAGGGCGGCTATTCCGGTACGCTTGCCGCTGCACCTGCCCGCACCAACCGCCATCTCTACGGCGACGAGAATCCGATCCCCTCGCCCTCCTTCGAGGCCAAGGCAAAGCTGCTGCAGGAAATCGACGCCTGGCTGCGCGCCGAGGATCCGCGCGTGCGCCAGGTGACGGCCTCGCTCGCCGCGTCCTGGCAGCATGTCGAGATCGTGCGCGCCGACGGCCAGGTGGTGCGCGATATCAGGCCGCTGGTGCGCATCAACGTCTCGGTCGTGGTCGGCGACGGCGACCGCCAGGAAAGTGGCTCCTACGGCATGGGCGGACGCAAGGCGTTCGGCGACTTCCTGATCGAGGACAGCTGGAAGCACGCAGCCAAGGAAGCGCTGCGGCAAGCTCTGGTCAATCTCGAGGCGATCCCCGCCCCGGCCGGCACATTCGACATCGTGCTGTCCAGCGGCTGGCCGGGGGTCATGCTGCACGAAGCCGTCGGACACGGGCTCGAAGGCGACTTCAACCGCAAGAAGACATCGGCCTTTGCCGGCCTGCTGGGCCAACAGGTCGCCGCCAAGGGCGTCACCGTCGTCGACGACGGCACCATCCCCGAGCGACGCGGCTCGCTCACCGTCGACGATGAAGGCACGCCTTCGGCCCGCAACGTGCTGATCGAGGACGGCAAACTGGTCGGCTACATGCAGGATCGGCAAAACGCCCGGCTGATGGGCATGAAAGCCACCGGCAACGGAAGGCGCGAAGGCTATGCGCACCAGCCGATGCCGCGCATGACCAACACCTATATGACGTCCGGCGACATGGAGCCGGATGAGATCATCGCTTCGGTCAAGAACGGCATCTACGCCGTCTCCTTCGGCGGCGGCCAGGTCGACATCACGTCGGGCAAATTCGTGTTCGGCTGCACCGAGGCCTACATGATCGAGAACGGCAAGGTGACGCAGCCGATCAAGGGGGCGATGCTGATCGGCAACGGGCCGGATGCCATGCACCGCGTCTCGATGGTCGGCAACGACATGAAACTCGACAATGGCATCGGCATGTGCGGCAAGGCCGGACAGGGCGTACCGGTCGGCGTCGGCCAGCCGCATCTCCGGATGAACCAGATGACGGTCGGCGGCACACGGGTTTGAGGCTCGGGGCCGTTCCGGTATATCACCCGCCAAAGTGATGTTTCCGAATCCAAGCGGCCCCGACCATGTCCAGATCCAAGATCGTCATCCTGACAGGCGCTGGCATTTCGGCGGAATCGGGCGTCGCGACCTTTCGCGATCCCGATGGCGTCTGGGCGAAATTCGATCTCGAAGACGTTGCGACACCCGAAGGCTTTGCCCGCGATCCCGCCAAAGTGCAGGATTTCTACAATATGCGCCGGCGGCAGATGGACAGCGTCGAGCCGAACGCCGCCCATGCCGCACTGGCCAGGCTCGAGCGCGAAGTTCAGGGCGACATCCTCCTCGTCACCCAGAACATCGACGATCTGCATGAGCGCGCCGGCTCGCGGAAACTGATCCATATGCATGGCGAACTCGGCCGCGCGCTTTGCCAGGACTGTGGCGCAAGCAGCGCCTGGACAGGTGACATCACCGTTCAATCCGGATGCCCGGCCTGCGGCTCAAGAGGCAAGCTGCGGCCTGATGTGGTCTGGTTCGGCGAGATGCCTTACCGCATGGAAGAGATCGGCGAAGCGCTGACGCATTGCGACCTGTTCCTGGCGATCGGAACGAGCGGCAGCGTCTACCCGGCGGCCGGTTTCGTCGAGGAGGCCCGTGCCGCCGGCGCCTTGACGATCGAACTCAATTTGAAATGCGCAGGCTGGGCCTCGCGCTTCGACGAGCAGATGGAAGGACCGGCGACGCAAGTGGTTCCTGCCTTCGTCGAGCGTATCCTTTCGGAAGCAGGCTGACGCTGCCGCGCGCGGGATCTCGTGGATTGAATTCCAACCGCTAAGGGTATATCTTACCTTTGTCTTACACTGAGGTAGGCTACAATGGCCGGCTCCGAAAAGCTCACCACCACCGTCTCGACCAAGGGGCAAGTGATCCTGCCGAGCGCGATCCGCAAACGCAGGGAATGGGGCGCCGGCACCCGCCTGGAGGTCGAAGACACGCCGGAGGGCGTTCTTTTGAAGCCAGCACCTGCCTTCGCCGCAACCCGGCCTCAAGACGTCTTTGGTTTCCTGCCCCATAACGGCAGGCCGAAGACACTTGAAGACATGGATGCGGGCGTTCTCGCCGAAGCACGGCGGCGGCATGCTCGCGATTGATACCAATATTGTCGTTCGGTACCTGACCAACGACCATCCCGAGCAATCCTCGCGCGCCCGGCGCGTCATCGATGACCGACAGGTATTTGTCGCTGTGACGGTTATCCTGGAAGCCGAGTGGGTGCTGCGCAGCGCCTACGGCTATCACCAGGCCACTGTCGTCAGAGCTTTGCGGGCGTTCGGCGGCCTTCCCACGGTTGAAATCGAAGACGCGGCGCTTGTCTCTTCCGCGCTCGATCTGGTCGAGGCCGGTGTGGATCTCGCGGATGCGCTACACCTCGGCAAGTCGGCGCATTGTACGGGATTCGTGACCTTCGACCGCAAATTGATCAAGGCGGCGCAAGCGGCGGGGCTTGGGGACGTGCAAGAAGCATAGTGATGACGCCGTGGCACAGTGGCCTCGTGCTGGCGTCCCGACGCGTTTGCAGACCGCGAACACGAACATGTTAACGCCTTCTTAAATGTTTAATTGATCGTGCGCCGTCACCACATTACCGTTGATCGGTGCTCTCGTACGGTGGTGTTGCCAGTGCTGCGTTCCCTCGGCGTCCTGACTTCCTCGTTCCTGCTTGGCAGTGTTTCGCTGATTGGTGCAACTTCGTTGGATGTCGGTTCGGCTTCAGCGCAATCCACTTTACTCAAACAGTCGACATTGCTCAGGAAGACGCAACCATCCGCGGATGCCTTGCGCTTCGCCTCGGTTGGTGGACGTACCAGCGTTCCTTACGGCTGGCTCGATTTCTGCCATCGCCGGCCAAAAGAGTGCAAGGTCCCCGCGCTGCCGGCCACGAACGTCAAGCTGACCGCACAGAACCTGCGCATCCTCAATCGGATAAACCTCAAGGCAAACAACGACATCAAGCCCGTCAGCAATTTCGAGCACTGGGGCACGATGGTAGACCACTGGGATTACCCGGTTGACGGCAAGGGCGACTGCAAGATCTACGCACTCTACAAGCGCAAGCTTCTTCAGGAGGCTGGGTTCCCCCGGCAGGCGCTGCTGATGACCGTGGTGCACGATCTTGACAATGAAGGCCACACCATCCTGACGGTGAAAACCGACAAGGGCGATCTCGTCCTCGACAATCTGGTCGACGAAATCAGGCCCTGGAACGCGACCGGCTACTACTTCCTGAAACGCCAGTCGCAGCAGAACCCGAATATCTGGCTGTCGATCAACCAGCGGGGTGGCACGCCGAAGACCCTAACAAACGTTGCCAAACTCGTAGACTGAGAGGCTGTCAGGGCCGCAGCGGTCAATGCTGTTGGGCGAGTTACCCAACCGTCAAGATGGCGAATGCCACCCGCGTACTTTCTGCCCTAGTCCGGCCTATGTGGGAGCGGCTTCAAACGAAACCGGGCTCATATTTTCCGAAATTGCCGCCAGCCTCCCCGGTAGAGCAGGCTGGCAGCGAACCTCCGCCGCGACGGCGGTTGATCAGGTGGGTTTGCCGCCGTTCTTCTTGCAGTCGGCCCGGAATTTCTCGCGCGCCTTGCCGTGCAGCTTCTTGGCGTCGGCAAGGGCTGAACATTGCTTCGAAATAGCGGTTTTCTCCGGCGTCATGGCAGTCGCCGGCGCCTTCTTCATGGGGGCGGCCGTGGTGGCGGCCGGCGCAGTGGTCGTCGTGGCCGCCGTCGTCGCTGCCGCGGCGACTCCCGTCGCGATGAAACCGGCCACGGCGATAGACGTCAGAACGCTTGCAATCCTCATTATGGTTACTCCCTTGAGGCCCCCCGGCACTGACTGGGTATCAGCGAGCCGGGGCGCCGCGCAATCTTGGCTGTAGCCAACCACGCAGTTGTGATCTGATCGGGGGTTGCCGCAGCGGCCCGGCCATATCTTGCCGCCAACCCGGCACAGCCGCCTCACCTCACACAACGCGACCGGCGATGCGTTTCAAGCCTTACGCATGTCACGACCCGAGCCGGGCCACCTCCGGGCGACATGTGCTATTTCTTGCAAGCGGGCTCATTGGGGTGCCCGCAAGACGGCTTCTTGACGGCTGGCGGCTGCGGCTTTGGCTGCGCCTGCGGCTGCCGGTGCACCTGCTGGATCTCCTGCTTCGGCTGGGCGTGGAACTCCGGCCTCTGCGGCTTCGGTTGACCCTGCACCTTCAGCTGCGGATTGCCATTGTTGACCTTGAATTTCTGCTGGACATTGCCACCACCGTTTCCGTTGGCGGGCAGCTTGTGGAATTTGGGACCGTTGCCATTGCCCTGTGCCCCACCGCCTTGCCCATTGGCCTGGCCGTTCGTCTGGCCACTGCCTTGGTTGTGAAGCTTCTTGAACTTGCCATTGGGCGGATTCTGGCCTGAATTCTGGCCATTGAGCGCCGAAGCGTTGTTCGCTCCATTCGCCGCAGGCGTGCCGTTGGCGTCAGGAATCTTGCGGAGCTTCTTGCCAGTCTTGCCGGTACCGTTCTGGCCCTGCCCATTGCCTTGGCCATTGGCCCCGTTTTGCCCATTCACCACCGGGTTACCGGTCACGGCGTTTCCACCTGTCGTGACCTGCTTGTTCAAGAGCTTCTTGGACTTGTTGTTGGGCAGGTTCGGGTTGGTGGGCAGGTTCTGTCCATTCAGCACCGGGTTCCCGGTCACGGCGTTTCCACCTGTCGTGCCCTGCTTGTTCAACAGCTTCTTAGACTTGTTGTTGGGCAGGTTCGGGTTGTTGGGCAGGTTCTGTCCATTCAGCACCGGCTTGCCATTGACGAGCGGCAGCGTCTTGCCGTCGGCGCCGGGCAAGGCATGACCTGTCAGCTTGTCGGCAGGCAAGGTCTTCGACAGCGGCGTGGCACCTCCGGGCTGCTGGCCACCCTGCCCCGGCTTCAGCGGCAGGCCGCCCGGGTTCTGCTTGGACAGCACGGCTTCTTTCTTCTGCAGAAGAGCTGGCAGCGCCACCTTGGTCGCCAGTGCGGCCGCACCCAGGCCCACGGCGCCGGCGGTCAGTTTCTGGCCCGTGGTGAGGCCGCCGCCCTGGTTGTTGTTCTCGTTGACCGTCGTGTTGTTGATGATCGTGGTGTTGTGGATGTTGTTGAAGATGACATTGTCCGGCGGTGGGAAGATGTCATGCGGCGGGTTGACCCACGCCGGCACGGGCACAAAGACCGGTGTCGGCAGAAGGAAGACACCGACCGGCGGCGGCGGTGGCGGCAATTCGATGAAGTCGCGCGGCCGTGGCGGCAGGAAGATCACCGTCACGGGCGGCGGCGGATCGAAATCGAAATCGGGGTCGTCGAAATAGAGTACGGGACGGTCGACGTAGACGATTTCCTCCTCCGGCGGCGGCGGCACGTCATAGGCGTAGACGGTGAAATCTTCCGGGGGCTCCAGGGCCGCTTCGAAATGCTCGAGCCGGCGGCGGGCATCCCAGGCATGCGGGCCATGCGGGTAGCGCCGGAGATATGACCAGTAGGCTTCCGGCGTGTCCCGTAGCCAGGTTTCGCGCCAAGTGATCGCCTCGCGCCGCGCTGCGATGATGGCGCGCACGCGCTTGGCCATCGGATCGTGCGGATAGGCGCCGACGAAATCCTCATAACCGCGCAGCGTATCGCGATCGAGCGCCGCTACATAAGCGTCGTGGGCATCGAAGTCGCGGATTTCCCTGGTCCGGTTGGCCTGGGATTCGGCCTCCGAAACCTTCGGCGCGGGCGCATCCGGGGCACGATCGAAAAACACGAAGGGCGCGCTGATCTTCGAGGCGTTCCAAGGCACTTCGGCCCCTTGCGTCACTTCGTTGACGCGCAGGCGCGTGCGGTCGAACACATCGTCGAGCGACAGGCCGCCGTCGCGCATCATCTCGGCCAGCGCCTGGGCATAGGCGCCGTACGGGCCCTTGCCTTCCAGCGCGACGGTGCCCGGGGCGGCGTTGAAGGCGATCAGCATGTTCGGGTCGGGATCGACCAGTGCGAGGCCGCCGGCCAGCGGCTGGTTCGTTTGCGGGAATGCATTCGGTCGCGCCGCGTCGAGCACGACGATGTTGACCTTCGTCGGCAGGCCAGCCAGCGACTTGGTGACGTCGGAGAGCCGCATCGCCTGGAGCGGGACGTCGGCTGGATTGGCGATCTGGGCATCGACCGGCAGGAAGTAGTTCTCGCCTTCGAACTGCACACCTTGGCCGGCGAGGTAGACGAAGACGACCGCGTCGGGTCCGGCGGCGGAGACCTTGCCGAGGAAGTCGCGCAGCGCGCCGCGCAGCGACTCCTGATCTACATCACGGGCGCCGACCACATCGAAACCGGCAGCCTGCAAGGTCTGCGCGATCAGTCCGGCGTCGTTGGCGGGTATCACCAGCGCGCCGGACGGATAGGCAGCGTTGCCGATGACGAAAGCGAGGCGTTTTTGCTGTTGCGCGAGCGCGCCCGTCGCCGAGGCGGCGACGACAAGCAAGAGGACGAATAAACTGAGGAATTTCTGGAGCATCCGCATTTCAGGCCACCATGGGTAAAGAGCCGACGCTGTCGAGGCCCTTCCCCTCCTCCAGCGATCTGGACTAGATGGGCGCAAAGAGGCGGCTTTGCGGCGCGATCTCGGCAGGTTGGGATCGAGTATAGCCCAACTGGCGATTTCAAGGAAAAGTGATCGCTTTCTGTCCGCGCGGCAGTCGAACCGAGATCCGCCTATCGGCGCTTCTTGGGCTTTTCCAGTAGCGCGACAGCCTCGACATGGGGCGACCACAGGAACTGGTCGATCGGCGTCACGCTTTTCAGTTGATAGCCACCGTCGATGAGGATGCGCAGGTCGCGCGCCAGCGTCACCGGGTTGCAGGACACCGCGGCAACGAAGGGAACATCAGAGCGGGCGATCTGCTTCGACTGATCCTCGGCACCTGCCCGCGGCGGGTCGAAGACAAGGCCGTCGAAGGCATTCAATTCCTTGAACGTCAGCGGACGGCGAAACAGGTCGCGGCGTTCGCCCGTCACCCGCTTCAAGCCGGTGGCGAAACGTGCCCCCCGGTCGAGCGCTGAAAGTGCGGCCGCATCGCCTTCCACCGCATGGACTTCCGACTTCGCGGCCAACCGCAAGGCAAAGCTGCCGCAACCGGCGAAAAGATCGGCGACCTTCTTGGCGCGCTTCAGATGTGTGCCGACAATCTCGGCCATGGTCTGTTCGGCGGCCTCGGTCGCCTGCAGGAAGGCGCCAGGCGGCACGGCGACGGCAACGCTGCCGAACATCACCACGGGCTTCCTCGGTTCGATGACGATCTCGTCATCGATGGACAGTCTGGCAAAGCCTTGCGCAAGGACGAAGTTGGAGGCGATGCGGCGCTGGTGTTCGCCGAGCTTGCCGGACTCATGCACCGCAACGTCGAGGCCGGAACCGGTCACGGTGACCGCCATCCGGAACGATTTGGTGGTGGCGCATATCAAATCGGCGAGCGCCCTCAGCCGGTCGAGCGCGGCGACGATCTCGGGCAGCGAGATCGGGCATTCCGATATGGAAATGATTTCCGGCGACAGATGGCGGTTGAAGCCGAGCAGCATGCCCGTCTCGGCGCGCCGCGCGGCAAGCACGACACGGCGGCGCGTGTGCGGCGCGCAGGCGACCAGCGGATCGATGTCGCAATCGAAGCCCTTCAGGGCGTGCACCACCTTGTCGCGTTTCCACTGGCGATAGGCCTCGGTCTCGAAATGCTGGAGGGCACAGCCGCCGCATTCGGTGAAATGGCGGCAGGCCGGATCGATGCGCAGTGGTGAGGCTTCCAGCACCGCCATCAGCGTGGCGCGATCCCGTTCGCGCGCGGCGGTGACAACCTCGCCCGGCAGCGTGAAGGGAATGAACAGGTCGCCGCTTTCGGTCTCGGCAATGCCGTCGCCCTGGGCGCCCAGCTTTTTGATGGTGAAGCGCGCGCTCATCGATCCTTGATCCCACCGAGCAGGAATTCACGATTGCCGTCGCCGCCTTCGATCGGCGACAGATGCAGGCCGAGCGAGCGCCAGCCAGGAACGGCATCCAGCCAATCCTGCAGCAGGCCGGCGACACGGGCGGCATCGAAGGGATCTTTCAACAGACCACCCTTGCCGATCGCCTCGCGACCCGCCTCGAATTGCGGCTTGACCAGAAAGATCGCGGCGGCACCGGGCTTCGCAATCGCGAGCGCCGGCGGCAGCGCCAGTTTGAGCGAAATGAAGCTGACGTCGGAAACGATGAAATCCGGAATGCGGCCGGCAAGATCCGTAGCGGTGAGATCGCGGGCGTTCAGCCCCTCGATGACCGTCACGCGCGGGTCCTTGCCGACATCGGGATGCATCTGGCCATGACCGACATCGATTGCCGTGACATGGGACGCACCGCGTTCGAGCAGCACCTGGGTAAACCCGCCTGTCGAGGCACCAATATCTAGCGCCTCGCGGCCGGCCGGATCGAGGCTGAAATGGTCGAGCCCGCCGATCAGCTTCAGCGCCGCGCGCGACACATAGCCCTGCGCCGGATCATCGATGGCAACAAGGCATTGCGGCGAAACGTTCTGACCGGGCTTGCGGGCAATGGTGCCGTCAACCGTCACCGTGCCGCGCTCGACCGCGTCGCGGGCACGCGAGCGGCTGGCAAACAGGCCGCGCTGGACGAGCAGGTCGTCGAGCCGCTGGCGTGTGCTGGCTGGCAGAGGCGAGTTCATCGGCCTTCATGGCGAAAGCCGGCAGCGAAGGCAAGGACATTGGGACGGAACAAGGAAAGACCGTCGAGCACATCAGGCCGCGTAGCGGCTTGCGTGCATCGCATCGGGTCCGGCAAAATGGTAATAGGAGAACCTCCATCGTCGCAACTCGGGGGAGAATGAATGCTGACGGGAACCTGCCACTGCGGCGCGGCCCACTGGACCCTTGAAGGCGATCCCGGGCCGATCACAGCCTGCAACTGCACACTTTGCCGTCGCTATGGCGTGCTCTGGGCCTATGATTATATCGACGAACGCATACGCGTTTCCGGACCGATGACCAGCTATACGCGCGCCGGAAAGGATACGCCGTCGCTCGAAATCCTGTTCTGCCCGACCTGCGCCTGCGTGCTGGCCTGGCGCGGCTTGGGCGCCGGCGCGTCTGATCGAACACGCATCGCCGTCAATGTGCGGCTGGCGCCGCCCGAGGCCGTCGCCGATCTGCCAATCGACCATTTCGATGGCCTCGACACCTACGACGACTTGCCGCGTGATGGCCGCTGCGTGCGCGATATGTGGTTCTAGAAGATGGTGCGCGACACCTGGCGCTCGACGGCTGGAGACAAACCGTCGTCTCGCTCCCCCGAAGCTTGCTCACGTGGATGCTCAGCCGCAACCGGAGGCGCGGGGTCCGGCACGATCACGAGTTGCGGCACCTGCTTGTAGGAAAAGCCGCCCCTGATATTGCCCATCTTGCCGGCGACGATGCCCAGCGCTGCTTTTTCGAGATTGCGGTCATAGCGCGTCTCGGCGGCGACCGGCGCAATTATGATGGCCGATAGGGCCACGCCGCACAGAAGCGTCTTCATTCCAATTGTCTCCCTGCCTGACAACTGATCTAGCAGGGCGCCGTTGAAAAACGGCCAAGGGACACGGTAAGCAAAACGCCAAACGGCAGTGTTAACAATGCGTTACAAAATCAAGCCGGCAAACTGATTCAAGCGCTTGAGGTTCTGAATCAGGCGCGCTGGGCGCGGGCCGTATGCCCGAGCGCCGTGAATACGGTGCGCACGATGCCGGCGGCATCGAGGCCGGCATCGGCATACATCTTTTCCGGCTTGGCGTGGTCGGTGAAGACGTCGGGCAGCACCAGCGGGCGTACCTTCAGGCCGCTTTCCAGCAGTCCTTCATGGGCCAGAAACTGCAGCACATGGCTGGCGAAGCCGCCAATGGCGCCCTCTTCCACCGTCACCAGAACCTCATGCGAGCGGGCCAACCGCCGGATCAGATCCTGGTCGAGCGGCTTGGCGAAACGGGCATCGGCAACGGTGGTGGAAAGCCCGGCCGCGCCGAGTTCCTCGGCGGCGATCAGGCAATCCTGCAAGCGCGTGCCGAAGGACAGTAGCGCCACCTTTGTGCCTTCCCGCACGACGCGGCCTTTGCCGATTTCGAGAACCGAGCCACGCTCCGGCATGTCGACGCCGACGCCGTTGCCGCGCGGATAGCGGAAGGCGATCGGGCCATCATCATAGGCTGCCGCAGTGCGCACCATGTGGCGCAGCTCCGCCTCGTCGGCGGCCGCCATCACGACAAAGCCCGGCAGGCTTGCCAAGAAGGTGGTGTCGAACGCGCCGCAATGGGTGGCGCCATCGGCGCCGACGAAACCGGCGCGATCGATGGGAAAGCGCACCGGCAGTTTCTGGATCGCGACATCGTGCACGACCTGGTCATAGGCGCGCTGCAGGAAGGTCGAATAGATCGCCGCGAACGGCTTGTAGCCTTCGGTGGCGAGGCCGGCGGCGAAGGTCACCGCATGCTGTTCGGCAATGCCGACATCGAAGGTCCTGGACGGGAAGACTTCGCCGAACAGGTCCAGCCCCGTGCCGCTCGGCATGGCGGCGGTGACGGCGACGATGCGGTCGTCCTCACGGGCCTCCTGGATCAGGCTTTCGGCGAACACCTTGGTGTAGGCCGGTGCGTTGGCCGGTGCCTTGGCCTGTGCGCCGGTGATGACGTCGAACTTGTTGACGCCGTGATATTTGTCGGCGGCGGCTTCCGCCGGCGCGTAGCCCTTGCCCTTCTGGGTGACGACATGGATCAGCACTGGGCCTTCGCCATTGTCGCGGACGTTCTTCAGCACCGGGATCA
Organism: Mesorhizobium huakuii; assembly: GCF_014189455.1. NCBI lineage: Bacteria > Pseudomonadati > Pseudomonadota > Alphaproteobacteria > Hyphomicrobiales > Phyllobacteriaceae > Mesorhizobium > Mesorhizobium huakuii. The sequence goes on along the minus strand of NZ_CP050296.1, from coordinate 4,918,943 downwards.
GATGTTCGAGATTGTGACCATCGATCGGGCCGATGTGGTAGAAGCCGAGCTCTTCGAACAGTGTGCCGCCGGTGACATAGCCGCGTGCATGCTCGACCGCGCGGGTGATCGCGCGATCGGCGCGCTTGCCGAGATAGGACGTCAACTTCTTGCCGAAGTCGCGCAGGCCGGCATAGGCCTTGCCCGAGGCCAGCCGCGCCAGATAGGCGCTCATGGCGCCGGTCGGCGGCGCAATCGACATGTCGTTGTCGTTGAGGATGACGATGAGCCGGGCGTCGAGCGCGCCAGCATTGTTCATCGCCTCATAGGCCATGCCGGCCGACATGGCGCCGTCGCCGATGACGGCGATGACATTGTTGCGGCCGCCGGAGAGGTCGCGGGCGGCGGCCATGCCGAGACCGGCCGAGATCGATGTCGAGGAGTGGGCGGCGCCGAAGGGATCGTACTCGCTCTCGGCACGGCGGGTGAAGCCGGACAGGCCACCTTCCTGACGTAGCGTGCGGATGCGGTCACGCCGGCCGGTCAGGATCTTGTGCGGATAGGCCTGGTGGCCGACATCCCAGATCAGCCGGTCATCCGGCGTGTTGAAGACGTAATGCAGCGCCACCGTCAGTTCGACGACGCCAAGGCCAGCGCCAAGATGGCCGCCGGTGCGCGACACCGCGTCGACCAGTTCGAGGCGAAGCTCGGAAGCCAGTTGCGGCAGCTCGCTCTCGTCAAGCGCGCGCAAATCCGCCGGAATGCGGACCTTGTCGAGAAGCGGCGTATGCGGCGTTGCGTTCACGGGTGCTCAGGCTTTCTGTTCAACGGCGGGATAGGCCGCCGGCCTGCGAAAGTAAATGCGTGTCAGTGACGCGGGCCTGCTCCCAAAAGGACAGTGCGTCGAAACAGTCTATGCCCGCGCTTCCAAGTCCTTGTTTTCATGCATATCGTGGCCCCGAAACCGGGCCGCTTTTGGGCGATATTCATTAGTTTTCCGGCAGCGGAATAAACTCTTCCTCATCTCCAGGAACGATATCGAAGCGGCCCGTCTTCCATTCTTGTTTGGCCTGTTCGATGCGCTCCTTGGACGAGGAGACGAAATTCCACCAGATGTAGCGCTTCGAGCCGAGCGAGGCGCCGCCGAACAGCATGAAATGCGCGCCGCTTTGCGACGATATGATGATCTCGTCACCGGGCCGGAACACCAGCAGTCGCTCGGCCGGAAAGACGTCGCCTGAAATCGAAACCTCGCCTTCCAGTGTGTAGATGGCGCGTTCTTCGGCATCGGCCGGGATTTTCACGCTGGCGCCAGGCGTCAGCCTGAGATCGGCATAGAGCGTCTCGGTATCGGCCCGCACCGGGGAGCGCAGCCCCTGGAAATCGCCGATGACGATGCGGCCGCGGACGCCTTCGGCGTCGATTTCAGGGAGCCGCAAGGCCGCGGTGTTCTCGAACACCGGCGCCACTTCCTCCTTGCCGTCGGGCAGCGCCAGCCATGTCTGCAGGCCGGAGATCGACATCGGCGCGCCGCGCAACTCCTCGGGCGTGCGTTCGGAGTGGACGATGCCGCGGCCGGCGGTCATCAGGTTAACGTCGCCGGGCTGGATCACCATTTCCGTGCCGAGCGAATCGCGATGCCTGATCTTGCCGTCGAACAGATAGGTCACCGTCGACAGGCCGATATGCGGATGCGGACGGACATCCATCGCCTGGCCACCGCGCAGGATCGCCGGGCCCATCCGATCGAAAAAGATGAAGGGCCCGACCAGCCGCCTCTTGGCGGTCGGCAAAGCGCGACGGACCTCGAAGCCGCCAATGTCCTTGGCGTTCGGGATGACCATCAGCTCGATCTGGTCGCTGGCGAAGGCGTCGCCGGCTTCAGGGTCTTTCCCGGGAAAGAAGCTCATGGACTCTCCTTGTCAGCGGTCGTGGACCGCTTTGGCAGCGTCAGGCAAAGCGGATCGCCGCCTTTGCCCGCAGTTTGGCCGCCACCTCTTCGCGATTGCGCGGATGCTGATGGGTTTCGAGTGAATCGAGAAGTTCGCGCGCCGATGCCGCGATGGCCTCGACGGCGTGGTCGAACGCATGCTGGTTCTGTTTCGACGGGCGTGTCGTTCCGCTCAGCTTGCGGACGAACTGAAGGGCCGCGTCGCGCACTTCGTCATTGGTTGCCGGCGGATCAAAATTGAACAGGGTCTTGATGTTTCTGCACATCGCTTCCGTATCTCCTCTTGTCCAAGGCGCCATATCAACGGCGACGAACTCTATCCTCAAACACGATGATGTCCAAAACTCGGTGAACGGCTTGCGCCTCATTCCGCGTCGAGCGGCTCGGTTCCGACCGGCTTGCCGTCGCGCGACAGCCTGATCTTCTCGACCTTGTCCTCGGCGGCCTTCAGCAGCCGATCGCAATGCGCCTTCAGCGCCTCGCCGCGCTCATAGATCTTGATCGACTGGTCGAGCGGCACGTCGCCACGCTCCAGATCATCGACGATCTTTTCCAGTGCGTCGAGTGCCTGCTCGAAGCTCATCGCCTTGACGTCTTCGTTGGTCTCAGCAGCCATCATTCATCCTTTCATCAGTCGCCCGACATGGGCGGCGACCGAAAATGCCAGTCCCTGCAGATCGTAGCCGCCCTCGAGCAGGCTGACGAGCCGGTTGCCGCTGTGGCGCGCGGCGCGCTGCATCAGCTGGCCTGTCGCCCAGTCGAAATCATCCTCGGTCAGATTGATCTCGGCCAGCGGGTCGCGGTGATGCGCGTCGAAACCAGCCGAAATGATGATCAAATCGGGCGCGAAATTGTCGAGCGCCGGCAGCACCCGGGACAGGAAGGCATCGCGAAACACCTCGCCGCCGGTCTGTGGCGCCAGAGGCGCGTTGACGATGTTGCCGGCGCCGGTCTCGTTCTTCGCGCCGGTGCCGGGATAGAGCGGCATCTGGTGCGTCGAGCAATAGAGCACTGAAGGATCGTCCCAGAAAATATCCTGCGTGCCGTTGCCGTGATGGACATCCCAATCGACGACGGCAACGCGCTCGGCGCCATGCTTCTTCTGCGCGTAGCGGGCCGCAATCGCCGCCGTGTTGAAGAAGCAGAAGCCCATCGCGGTGCTCTTTTCGGCATGGTGGCCGGGCGGGCGGGCGGCGACGAAGACATTGTCGGCGCGGCCGGCAAAGACGTCGTCGACGGCAGCGTTGGCGGCGCCGATCGCGGTGATCACCGCCTGCCAGCTCTTTGGGCTCGCGGTGGTGTCGGCATCGATACGGGCAAGGCCCTCTTCGGGAATGGCGGCGCGCACGCGGGCGACGAAATCGGCGGGATGCGCGTAGAGGATGGTCGCTTCATCGCCCTCCGGCGCCTTGACGCGATCAAGCGCAGCAAAGGTCTCGTCATCGAGCACGCGCTCGATGGCGCGCAAGCGGTCCGGCCGCTCGGGGTGACCGGGCGGGGTGATGTGTTCGAGGAAGATCGGATGGGTGTAGAGACGGGTTGTCATGCTCCCTATCTAGTGCCCCGGCGCTGCGATGGCCATGCATTGCGGCTCGATCGCTGGGGAAAATCACGCCTGCGTCCATTGGCGTCGCTGCGGGGATTGGCGCCGCGGCGGCTTCGGCGTAAGGTCGCCGCCACTGCCTGGTGCTCGCCGCAAGCGGGAGAATCGGGAACACGGTTGAATTCCGTGGCGTGCCCAACGCTGTGAGGGGGACCGCGCCGGTAAATGCCACTGTCGATGACGGGAAGGCACCGGACGCGGGTTGATCCCAAGCCAGAAGACCGGCCTGGCAGGCATCGTCATCCGCATGGTCAGGCGGGTGACATCAGAGTGACGTGCGTCCAGTTGGACGCACAAAGTACGCTCTGACGATGTGAAACCATAGCAATCGCAAGGGGACAAGCGATGCCGGAAGATATGACCGCTCCTATGGGCGACGGATTTGACCAAAGGGCGCGCGACGCGGTCTATCGCGCGATGTTCACGCGGCGCGATGTGCGCAGCCATTTCCTGCCCACAGGGCTCGACGACGAGGTGCTGGCACGGCTGCTGCTTGCCGCGCACCATGCGCCATCGGTCGGCTTCATGCAGCCGTGGAATTTCATTGTCATCCGCGATGCCGCGCGACGGGCTGATGTGCGCGACCTGTTCCTGGCCGCGCGCGAACAGGAACTGCCTGAAATCGAGGAAGAACGGCAGGCGCTCTACCGCAAGCTCAAGCTGGAAGGCATCTGCGAAAGCGCCCTCAACATCTGCATCACCTGCGACCGCCGGCGCTCGCAGGGTTCGCCGCTGGGGCGCTGGCACAATCCGGAGATGGATCTCTACAGCACGGTCTGCGCGGTGCAGAATTTCTGGTTGGCAGCGCGCGCCGAAGGCATCGGCGTCGGTTGGGTTAGCATCATTGAACCGCAAGCGCTGAAAAGCCTGCTGTCCATTCCCGAGCATGTAACGCCGATCGCCTATCTCTGCGTTGGCCGGGTTTCCGAGTTCGCACCGAAACCGGACCTTGAAACGCATGGCTGGGGTCGGCGCCTGCCGCTGCCCGAACTGATCATGAGCGAGACCTTTTGCGGGCAAGGCGAGGCACCGCTCAAGTTAGCTGTGGCGCACCTCAACACCGTCGCCTGCGCGCCCGCCGATCAGCGCGTTGCGCCGGCCGTGCCCCAGCGCGAGCCGCCGAAGGAGGCCAGCGCCTTGTCCTTCAATTCCCGGAATTTCGACGACGCCTCGGCCAGCCTGATGTCCCAGGCCGGATCAGGCACCTGGCCGGCGATGGTCTTGAAATAGACCTGCATCAGGCAAGCGATGGCGAAGGGCTCGATAAAGGCCGCCTTGAAGGCCCAGGCGAAGACGATAGCGAGCACGAAGGCCCAGCCGGCGAGTTGGCCGGGCATCATGAATAAAATGGCTGCGGCCGGAGCCAGCATCAGCAGGAAGATGACGAAGGAAACGCCCCACATGATGACCGCCAGCCAGACGGCGTTCTTGACCATGGTCTTGCCGTTCTGGGCATAGAGCACCACGCCCTGACGCGCCGTTTCGAAGGGCGAGGACGAATTGATGCGGATGTTGTAGCCGAGGATGATCTCGTCGACATAGGTCAGCGACAGGCGAATCACCGTGTTGATGAAGGAAACAAGGCCGCTCAGGCCCGGAATGGGCAGGAAAGCGGCGATCCCGCCGAGCAGGCCGGTGATGGCGCGAATGGCGCCCTTGACCAGCTGGTCGACGACGAAAAGGATGTTGGCCTCGGCGAAACGCTCCGTCACGACCTGCCGGGCATAGGCGATCTGGTTCTGGCCGTCGGGGACATCCCGGCCGTCGATCAGATGGACCATGACGGCGATATGGCCGGCCTTGACGACATAGAGAATGTATTCCCGGATCCAGTAGACGGCGATCGAGACAACGCCGAAGCCGACCACGCCGCCCCACAGGGCGAAGGACATCGGTCCATCGGGATCGGTGGAGATATTGCCGACACCATAGCCGACGGAAGCGCCGGTGCCGGTCGCCACGATGTAGGCCAGCGTGATGCCGAAATAGATGATCATGCGAAAGACAATGAAAGGCCAGGTCCGCATCATGATGGACACCGACCTGCCGATCTCGAAATCCCACATGCCCGAATCTCCCCTCAGAGATGGCTGCAGAGGATGCGCTCACCCCGAAGATTGTCAATCGTGAGCAGTGGCCAGCGGAGCGCCCGACGGGGATTTCAGTTCTGTTGCGAAGCTGGTTTTCTGAGCAGGCCCTCGAGCAGCTGCTTGAACGCCGCCACCACTTTTCTCGACGTCGCTTCCGGGTCGTTCGAATTGGCGATCCGCTGCGCTGCCTGGCTGCTCGCACCGTTGATCAGCCGTGCCGCGGTCTCGGGGTCGACGCCCGGGACGACCACCCCTTCCCCCTGCAGCGCGGTCAGATGATCGGTCATTGAACCAACGCAGGCATTGGCATTCGACCATTGTGCCGGATCGCCCAGCACGGCCGGACCGTCCCGGAACATGATGCGCTGGATTTCCGGCTCCAGCGCCATTTCGATATAGGTTGTGCACTCGTCGACGAAATGTTGCCAGCGGGTCGGCGCTCTCGACGCGACCTCATTCACCCTGGCCGCCATCTCGCCGTCGATTTCGGCGATAACCGCTTCCAGCAGTCCCTTCTTGTCGCCGAAGTGGTGATAGAGGGCGCCGCGTGTCAGTCCGGCGGATGCGGTGAAATCATCCATCGACGCCTCAGCATAACCAATCGTGCCAAAGGCCTGGCGGGCCGCGGCGATCAGCTTGGCGCGCGTCTCGGCGATCATTTCCTTGCGGGGTCTGTGCATTTCCGTCTGGTCCTATTCACATACGTTCCGTATGCCAATTGACATACGTCGCGTATGCCCTATCTAATCCTCATACGCTACGTATGTAATTGTCGAACCGGCCTTTGTCGAGGAACCACCATGCAAAACCCCTATTCGGAAATCTTCCGCGCCCCTGGAGCCAAGGGCTTTGCAGCCGCAGGCTTCATGGCGCGCCTGCCGATCGCCATGGCTCCGATCGGCATCGTGGCGATGCTGTCGCAGACGCGCGGCGAATACTGGCTGGCGGGTGCTGTCTCGGCGACATTCGCGCTGGCCAACGCTTTCCTGGCACCGCAAATATCAAGGCTGGTCGACCGCCTGGGCCAGACGCGGGTTGTCGTGCCCACGACAATCATCTCCGTGCTCGCGTTCATCACGCTGATTGCCGCGGCCAATCAGGACTGGCCGACTTGGACATTGTTCGTGTCGGCGCTGCTGGCGGCGGCCATGCCCAGCATGCCGGCCATGGTGCGCGCGCGCTGGACCGAGCTCTTCCGGGGCCGACCGGAGATGAACACCTCATTCGCCTTCGAATCGGCGGCGGACGAACTGGTCTACATCGCCGGAGCATCGCTGTCGGTGGGCCTGAGTGCCGCCCTGTTTCCCGAAGCGGGCATGCTGGCGAGCACGCTGTTCCTGGCCTTGGGCTCGACGGCGTTCATCCTGCAGCGATCGACCGAGCCGCAAGTTCGTCCGGCGGGCCATGGCTCGGACGGCTCGGCGATCCGCCTGCGGCCGGTGCAGATCATCACCTTCGCCCTGATCTTCATCGGTGCGACCTTCGCAACGACGGAAGTCAGCACCGTCGCGATCACCAAAGAACTCGGCCAGCCCGGCGCCGCCAGCCTCGTCATCGGCGTCTATGCCCTGGGGTCCTTCGTGCTCGGCGTCATTGTCGGCGCGCTTTGCCTGAAGGCACCGCTGCAGCGCCAGCTGGCCATCGCAGTCGCCCTGGTCGCGCTCGGCACGCTGATGCCGCTTACCGCCGGCAGCGTGCCGCTTCTGGCGCTGACCGTCTTCATCAGCGGCGTGGCGATCTCGCCGACCTTCATCACGGCCTTCGGCCTGATCGAGCGGCATGTGCCGGAAGCGATGCTGACCGAGGGCATCACCTGGGTCACCACCGGGATCGGCATCGGCATGGCGCTGGGCTCCTTCGCCGCCGGCGCGGTGGTGGATGCGTTCGGCGCCCAGAACGGGTTCTGGGTCTCGGTGGCATCAGGCACGATCGCGCTCGCCACCGTGCTCGCCGGCCAGCGCATCCTGGCCACCCATAAATGCGAGCTGGATGGCTGCGAAGCCGCCCCCGTTCCCGCGCAATAATGCGCTCGGCCCTGTTGGGCCGGGCGTTCCGCCCTACGCGGCCGGATCCGAAATACGGACCCAGCGCGGCCGCGCCAGCGCAAAAAGCATTGTTGGCGCGCCGTGCAATATCACCTCCCGCTCGAAGGCGAAGCCGCATTTTTCCAGCACGCGCCGCGATGCCGGATTGGCGGGACGGACGAGGCCAATGACCCGTTCGGCATGCAGAGGGCCGAACGCAGCCTGCAGCGTCGCCCTGACCAGTTCCGTGGCATAGCCATGTCCCCAACTCTCCGGATGAAGGTGGTAGGACAGGTTCAGGCCGTCGAAATCCGCCGATACGGTGACACCGCCGAAGCCGACCAGCTTGCCATCGGCCTCGACCGCCCAGCGGCCAAAGCCATGCTTGTCCCAGTGGCCGATGTCACGCGCTAGCCGCGCGGCGCTCTGCTGCGGCGTGTCCGCAACAGGATCGGGGCGATGGGCGACAAGTTCACGGCGCGAGAAGAGGTCGACCAGGAAATCCAGATCGGCCTGCGCCGGCCTGCGCAGCAAAAGCCGTCCCCTTTGCTGGCTCAGAGGCAATGACGCGTTCATGCCGCCATCTCCCGGCAATGGGGCAGTTATCCCCTTCAGAGGATCTCGGTCTTGGCGATGTGGATGCCAAAGCCTTCGAGGCCGACATAGTGGCGCTCGCGCGAGGCAATCAGGTTGATCGAGGAAATGCCGAGGTCCTTCAGGATCTGCGCGCCGAGGCCGATTTCGCGCCATTCATTCTCGCGCCGGCGGGCCTCCTCATGATCCTCGCGGTCGCCGCTCAGCGGGCGCTTGCGCTCCTGATGCGCGACGCCGACGGAGCCTTCTCTGAGATAGACGATGACGCCGCGCTTGCGCTCGCCCATCGCCTTCATGATGCCGTCCAGCCGATGGCTGGTGCCGAAGACATCGGTCACCACATCCTCGGAATGCAGCCGCACCGGCACCTCCTCGCCGTCGCGGATATCGCCGAAGACGACGGCGACGTGATGCATCGTGTCCCAGGGCAGCGTGTAGGTGAAGACCTGCGCCTTGCCGCCGAGCGTGTCGATATCGGAGCAGGCGACGCGCTCGACCAGCGTTTCCTTGCGCTGGCGGTAGGCGATGAGGTCGGCGACCGACACCTGCTTGAGACCATACTCTTCGGCGAAGGCCTGCACTTGCGGGCCCCGCTTGACGGTGCCGTCATCATTGACAAGCTCAGAAATGACGCCGATCGGCGGCAGGCCGGCGAGCTTGCAAAGGTCGACCGCCGCTTCCGTATGGCCCGAACGCATCAGCACGCCGCCTTCGCGCGCGATCAGCGGAAAGATGTGGCCGGGGCGGACGAAATCGGAGGCGCCGACATTGCCGTTGGCGAGGTTGCGCACGGTCAGCGTGCGGTCGTCGGCCGAAATGCCTGTCGTCGTGCCATGCTTGAAATCGACGCTGACGGTGAAAGCGGTGGTGTGGGCGGAATCATTGTCGGCGACCATCGGCTGCAGGTTGAGCCGTTTGGCTTCTTCGCGCGGCATCGGCGTGCAGACGATGCCCGAGGTGTTGCGGATGATGAAGGCCATCTTTTCCGGTGTGCAGTGGACGGCGGCGACAATCAGGTCGCCCTCATTCTCGCGCCCGTCATCGTCCATGACGACGACGATCTCGCCGCGTTCGAAAGCGCGGATGGCTTCGACAATCTTCTTCTGGTCGTAAGGCATGGACGCTCGCTTTGCTCGCAGGGCAGTAGGGGAATAGGGCAGTAGGGCAGTGGGAGAAAGGAAAATTTTGGCTGTTTCGGCAGGCAGCGTAACATACTGCCTTACTGCCTTATTCCCCTCCCTTCCCCGTCTGTCCCCGATGCCGCAGATAGTGGTCGGCAATCGCGCAGGCAACCATCGCCTCGCCGATCGGCACGGCGCGGATGCCGACGCAGGGGTCGTGCCGGCCCTTGGTCATCACCTCGACATCGTGGCCATCCTTGTCGATCGACTTTCGCGGCGTCAGGATCGACGAGGTCGGCTTGACGGCGAAGCGGGCGATGATCGCCTGGCCGGTCGAGATGCCGCCGAGGATACCACCGGCATTGTTGGACAGGAACACCGGCTTGCCGTCATTGCCCATGCGCATCTCGTCGGCATTCTGTTCGCCGGTGATGCGCGCGGCCTCGAAGCCGTTGCCGATCTCGACGCCCTTGACGGCGTTGATCGACATCAAGCCCGACGCAATGTCCTGGTCGAGCTTGGCGTAGATCGGCGCGCCAAGCCCCGGCGGAACACCGTCGGCGACGATCTCGATCACCGCGCCGACCGAAGAACCGGCCTTGCGGATGCCGTCGAGATACTGGGTGAAGACGGGAACCGAAGCGGGATCGGGGGTGAAGAACGGGTTTTCTGCGTCGCCTATGAAATTCCAGTTCCAGTTGGCGCGGTTGATCGACTTTTCGCCCATCGACACCAGCGCGCCGCGCACCACCATGCCCGGCACCACCTTGCGGGCAAGCGCGCCCGCGGCGACCCTGGCCGCGGTCTCGCGAGCCGAGGAGCGGCCGCCGCCACGATAGTCGCGTATGCCGTATTTGACGTCATAGGTGTAGTCGGCATGGCCTGGCCTGTACTGGCGGGCGATCTCGCCATAGTCCTTCGAACGCTGGTCGACATTCTCGATCAGCATCGAGACCGGCGTGCCGGTGGTGATCATCGTCTCACCGTCATCGTCAAGCACGAAGCCCGACAGCACCTTCACTTCGTCCGGCTCGCGGCGCTGCGTGACGAAACGCGACTGGCCCGGCCGGCGCTTGTCGAGTTCGGCCTGGATCTCGTCACGCGTGAAGCGGATGCCGGGCGGGCAGCCGTCGACCACGCAGCCAAGCGCTGCGCCATGGCTTTCGCCCCAGGTGGTGACGCGGAAAAGGTGGCCGAACGTGTTGTGAGACATGGAAAAGTGCCCTGCCCGGCAGCGGAGCCGGTTGAAGCCTGCCTTCTATTGGCGTTTTTTGCGGTGGTCAAACTGTCATCCCTGCCGTTTAAGTTTTGACACATTCGGCTGGTTTCTGCTTTCTTCCATCCGCCGTTGAGGATCCGCCGCCACAGTGCCGGCGCAATGACCAAAGAGGACGAATATGCGTACCCTGATTGGCGCTGTTGCCGCCACCCTGTTGCTTTCCACCGCCGCTTTCGCCGGCCAGACCGAAGGCCTGATCAAGAAGATCGACAAGGACGCGCTGACCCTGACGCTGGACGACGGCAAATCCTACAAGCTGAACGCCGAAACCGATCTCGACGCGCTCAAGCCAGGCATGGACATCGTCATCGCTTTTGATGTGACCAATGGCGAGAACGTGATCACTGACATGCAGTTGCCGGACGGCGACACGAACTAAAGCTTCCGACCCAAATTGGATACGTGCCGTCGGTTCGACATTCCGCCGAGCCGGCCCAGCCGTCTCTTACGCGATTACGGCCGCAAACTGCCGTGTCATTTCCTGGGCCATTGCAGGCGGCCTACAGCCACTCCAGGCTCTTGCCTTCAAGTTTGAGCACGCGATCCTGCGGTATCTCCAGGTTTGCGGCCTCGTCCTCGGCCATATCGAGCACGAAGCGAAACAGGGTGCGCATGACGCCGCCATGTGTCACACAGACCGTCCTGCGGTCGATCCCGTCGAAGTAGGGTTTCACCCGTTCGAGCAGCATCTGGTAGCTCTCCGCACCGTCTCCGGGCGGCTGGAAGTTCCATTTGTCCCGTGCGCGTGACCGCTTTGCTCCGGGAGACTGCGTCTCCAACTCGGCAAAGGTAAAGCTCTGCCAGTCACCGAAATTGACTTCAATCAGTCTGGGATCGGTTCGATAGGCGAGCGGATCGAGCTTCATTGCGGCGCGGATGCGTTCCATCGTTTCGCGCGTCCGCCGCATCGGGCTGGCGACGAAATCGAAATCCTCGGGATCGCCGACAAGCTCGGCCAGCCGATGCCCGTTTTCGCTCGCCTGCTCACGGCCAAGAGCATTGAGATCGGTGTCGGCCTGCCCCTGAAGCCGGGCCTCGGCGTTCCACGCGGTCTGGCCGTGGCGCACGATATAAACCAGCGGATACATCAGGTCTTCCGGAGGTCGGGCCTGGGCCTGGGCTGAGGATAGGCGGAGGGAATTAATCCTTGACCGTCGAAATATCGGGCGCGTCGACCGCCTTCATGCCGACGACGTGATAGCCGGAATCGACATGATGCACTTCGCCGGTGACGCCACGCGACAGGTCGGACAGGAAATAGACGCCGGAATCGCCGACCTCTTCCTGTGTGACCGTCTGCTTCAGCGGCGAATTGTATTCGTTCCACTTCAGGATGTAGCGGAAATCGCCAATGCCGGAGGCTGCGAGCGTCTTGATCGGGCCGGCGGAGATCGCATTGACGCGGATCTTCTTGGCGCCGAGGTCGACGGCGAGGTAACGCACGCTGGCCTCGAGCGCTGCCTTGGCGACGCCCATGACGTTGTAGTGCGGCATCACCTTCTCGGCGCCGTAGTAGGTCAGCGTCAGCAGCGAACCGCCATCGGTCATCAGCGCCTCGGCGCGCTTGGCAATGGTGGTGAAGGAATAGACCGAAATGTCCATGGTGCGCAGGAAATTGTCGCGCGTCGTCTCGACATAGCGGCCGGTCAGCTCGTCCTTGTCCGAGAAGGCGATGGCATGGACGAGGAAGTCGAGCTTGCCGCCCCAATGCTTGGCGACATTGGCGAAAACCTCGTCGAGGCTCGCCGGATCGGTGACGTCGCAATGGCCGGCGACAAAGGCGCCCAGTTCCGCCGCCAGCGGCTCGACGCGCTTCTTGAACGCCTCGCCCTGATAGGTCAGCGCAATCTCGGCGCCATGATCGACGCATGCCTTGGCGATGCCGTAGGCAATCGACCTGTTGTTCGCGACGCCAAGAATCAGGCCGCGCTTGCCGGCCATCAGGCCCTGTCCACCCGCCATGTGAGCGCTCTCCGCAAGGTTTCTGCTTTGTGGAGTGCCTATCGCACAGGCACAGAGCCCCTTCAAGCGCTCAAACCGGACAGTTCGGGGGACAAAGGCGCTGGATCAGCCTTTTTGGCCACGCAGCAACGCTTCGAGCGCGCTGTCGCCGCCTTCCGGTAGCATGATGCGGACATGGGCATAGAGGTCGCCATGGCCGCCGGCCTTTTCCGGCAGGCCCCTGCCCTTGAGCCGCAGCACCTTGTCCGAACTCGACCAGGCGGGAACATTGACCGCGAGTCTGCCGGTCGGTGTGTCGACCGGCACCTTGGCGCCGAGCACAGCATCCGCCAGCGACACCGGCAGATCGGCATGCAGGTCGCGGCCCTCGATGCGGTAGCGCGGATGCCGGCGTATATGGATCTTGACCAGCGCGTCACCAGGCTGCCCTGGACCCTGCTCGCCCTGTCCCTTCAACCGGATGGTCTGGCCATCCTCGACAAAGGCCGGCAGCTTGACCGCCACCTTGCGGCCATCCGGGAACATCGCCGTCACCTTTTCGGCGGTCGCCGCTTCCTCGATGGTGACATCGAGCGTGACGTTCAGATCGGCTGCGGTCGCCGGCTGGCGGCGGTCGCCAGCACCGGCACCGCGCGCGCCCGAAAAGGCGTCGCCGAAAATCTGGCTGAAAATATCGCTGTTGCCATCGAACGGATCACCGCCCGGGCGACCCGACCGGAATTCGAACCGCGAGCCGCCAGCCCCTTGCTGGCGGCGAAACCCGCCGAAGGGGTCGCCACCGGCAGCGCCTTCAAATCCCTGGAAGCGCGGCTTGCCGTCAGCGTCGATCTCGCCGCGATCGAAAGCGGCACGGTTCTTCTCGTCGCCGACGATCTCATAGGCCTGGTTGGCCGCGGCAAAACGATCCTTCGCCTTGGGATCATTCGGATTCTGGTCCGGATGATGCTTCTTGGCGAGTTTCCGGTATGCCGATTTTATGTCCTTGGCCGATGCGTTCTTTGCAACGCCCAGGACCTCATACGGGTCGCGCATGCTTCCTGCCCTGGAAATGAGTTGAGTCCATACTTGCCTCCTATATGCGCTCGCATAGGAAGAAATTCCAGTAGCGGAACGTCATATCAGAGGGGGAAAATCAGAGCCTGATCCGGAAGTCGGCGGCCGAGGATTGGCGAGGGATTTTTGTCGATCCGGAAGGAGCCGATCGCAGCCGATATCGGGATATCGGCAAGATTGGCGACGCGCCGGGCGGCGAAAAGGCCCGCCAAGCCGACCCGATCGACTTTCGGACCAGGCTCAGAGCGCCTTGAAGCCCTGCATACGCCAGCCGCCGGCACTGGCCAGGCAGAGTTCACCTTCGAACATGGCAACGCCGTCAAAGCTCTCGCGCGAGGCCTTGAAGCGGCGGCATGTCTGGCCCCTGTCCTTCAATTCCGCCAGTTCGGTGATGGAGCCGCGTGAGCCGGTGCCGGCATTCGCCCACGGCACGGCCTGGCCACCGAGTTGCTCGATGTCGGCGGAGGACACCGCATTGCCGATCGTCGTCTGGTCGGAGTCGCGATCCGAATCGGTCGGTCCTGCTGAAGCCTGCGTGCTGCTGGTCAGGATCGATCGGTCGACTTCGGCCTTTTCCAGGCTGAAGCCACCCGCGCCGCAGGCGGCAAGTGGCAAGGCGGCCGCCACGATCGCCGCTTTCGCGCTGGCCGAAGCGATAACGCCCCATTGCCTGCTGTCAAAAGCTTGCGCGATACGCGACAATCGGCAACCTCCCTGATCTCGTGACAATTTGAGAAAAAGTATGAGTGACACAGAGTTAACAACCAGTGACTTTACCGAAGCGGCCGAGCCGTTTCGCCTCTTTGCCGCATGGCTGGATGACGCCACCAAGAGTGAAATCAACGACGCCAATGGCGTGGCACTGGCGACCGTCGATGCCGAAGGCATGCCGGATGTGCGAATGGTGCTGCTCAAGGGGTTCGATGAAGGCGGCTTTGTTTTCTACACGAATTTCGAAAGCGCGAAGGGCCAGGAGATTCTTGGCAGCATGAAGGCGGCGATGTGTTTCCATTGGAAATCGCTGCGCCGCCAGGTGCGCATCCGCGGTCCGGTGGAGATCGTCAGCGAGGCCGAAGCCGACGCCTATTATGCGACACGGCCGCGCGGCAGCCGTATCGGCGCCTGGGCCTCAAAACAGTCCCGGCCGCTGGAAAGCCGCTTTGCGCTGGAGAAGGCTGTCGCCGAATACACGGCGCGTTACGCCATCGGCGAGATCCCGCGCCAAAACACTGGTCGGGTTTCCGCATCGTGCCGAAGACGATCGAGTTCTGGCACGACCGCCCGTTCCGGCTGCATGACCGGGTCGTCTTTTCCCGCGACGCGAAAGGCGACTGGGGCAAGACGCGGCTTTATCCCTGACAAGTCGGCGCTTCACCCCACCCGGCCCTGCGGGCCGACCTCCCCATCGAGGGGAGGTGGGAGGCCGAGCTACTTCTTTCTGGTCATGAATGCGGTGAGCGCCGCACGCGCCTCGTCCGACTTCAGCCGCTCGCGGAAATGCGCGCTTTCCTCGCCAATGCGGGCGACGAGGTCGTCGCGCGAGCCGCGCATCAGGTCGCGCGCGATCTTCAGCGCCTGCGGCGGCTTGGCGGCGATCTGCGCGGCCGCCGCCAGCACCGAGGCCTCCAGGGCGCCCTCCTCGACCACATCATAGATCAGGCCGGCGGCCTTGGCGCGCTCGGCGGAAAAACCCTCGCCGAGGCCGAGCAGGGCGAAAGCACCTTGCTGCCCCAGGATGCGCGGCGCCAAAAGGCTCGATCCTGCCTCGGGAACAAGGCCGAGATCGACGAAAGGCGTCCTGAACACGGTGCGCGGCGTGGCGAAGGTCAGGTCGCAATGCAGGTTGATCGTCGTGCCGATGCCGACCGCGATGCCGTCGACGCCGGAGACGATGGGGTTTTCCACCCTGGCCAGCGCCATCAGGAAATCCCAGACCTCCGTGCCGCCATCACCGCCGGTGACGACAACCATGAAATCGGCAAGGTCGTTGCCGGAGGAGAAGGCGCCGGGCACGCCGAGGAAAACATGGACGCGGATCGCCGGATCGGCATCACCTTCGGCCAGGGTTTGGGACATTTTCGCGTACATGGCGCGCGTCAGCGCGTTCTTCTTGTCCGGGCGGTTCATGCGGATGATCTGGATGGCGCCCTGGCGCTCGACGAGGATATGGTCTGTCACGGTCTTTTTCCCTGGTGAGCGCTGTGAGAATTCAAGCTGATATCAGCGTCTTACCGGCGGCAGCGAGGCTCTCCGCGCCGTCGATGACGCGTTCCTTCAAGGTGCGTGCCTCGCCCAGCAGGTTCTCGGCAAAGAAGCGGCACAGCGCAATACGGCCCTGATCGGCAAGACCGCCGCGCGCCAGATAGGTGCCGCCGGCGGCAAGCGAGATCAGCCTGAGATACGGCGTCGCTCCCGCCAGCGCCTGATCCACCCGGCCGTCGGCCGACAGTTTCTGCAGGAAGCGTGTCGCTTGCGTCAGGTCGCCAAGGGCTGCTTCGAGCGCATCGGCGGTGCGGCCGAAACCCTGCAGGTTGGAGGTGCGCACGGTGTTGGCGATCGCGGCCAGTTCGCCAATGAAGCCATGCACATGCTCGCCGCCGCCAAGCGGCAGCTTGCGGGTGACCAGATCGATCGCCTGAATGCCGTTGGTGCCCTCGTAGATCGGCGCGATGCGGGCGTCGCGGTAGAAGGCTGCGGCACCCGTCTCTTCGATGAAGCCCATGCCGCCATGCACCTGGACCCCCAGGGAGGCGACGTCGACGCCGACGTCGGTTGAAAACGCCTTGGCGAGTGGCGTCAACAGGTTGGCGCGGTCGCGCCAATGCGCGGCCTGATCACCATCCGAGACCCGCGCCATGTCGATGGCGTGGGCACAGGAATAGCTGATCGCCCGCACCGTCTGCGTCAGCGCCTTCATGGTGAGGAGATTGCGCTGCACGTCGGGGTGATGGACGATCGGCGCCATGCCAGCGCCGGCGTAATCCGCCGCCTTGCCCTGGCGACGCTCATTGGCGTAGGCGATCGCCTTCTGGGTGGCGGCTTCCGCAACCGCGACACCCTGCATGCCGACGCAAAGCCGGGCATTGTTCATCATGGTGAACATGCAGGCGAGGCCCTTGTTCTCCTCGCCGATCAGCCAGCCGATGGCGCCGGGTTTGGCCCCCTGGAACCCATCGCCATAGATCATGGTGCAGGTCGGCGAGGCATGAATGCCGAGCTTGTGCTCGAGGCCGGAACAGAACACGTCGTTGCGGGCACCGAGCGAGCCATCGTCGCCAACCAGGAATTTCGGCACCAGGAACAGCGAGATGCCACGCGTGCCGGCCGGCGCATCCGGCAGCCGCGCCAGCACCAGATGGATGATGTTGTCGGTGAAATCGTGCTCGCCATAGGTGATGAAGATCTTCTGGCCGAAAATGCGGTAAGTGCCGTCGCCGACGGGCTCGGCTCGGCTGCGCAAAGCGGCGAGATCCGAGCCTGCCTGCGGCTCGGTCAGGTTCATCGTGCCCATCCACTCGCCGGAGACGAGCTTTGCGAGATACTTGGCCTTGAGCGCTTCGGAGGCATGCTTGTCGAGCGCTTCGACCGCGCCCATGGTCAGCGTCGGGCCGATGCCGAAGGCCATGGCGGCCGAGTTCCACATTTCGAGCGCGGCGACACCGAGCATGGTCGGCAGCGCCTGGCCGCCATACTCTTCCGGCCCGGACAGCGCGTTCCAGCCGCCACCGATCCAGCGGCGATAGAGGTCTTTCCAGCCGGGCGGCGTGGTGACGGCGGCGTCTTGAGCTATGGCTGAAACTGGGTGATGACGGTTTGAGAAGGGCGGCGTATCGAGGCGGGTGATGAAGCCTGCCAGAACCTCTCAAGGAGAGCGATACGCCATGAACGAGACTATCAACATTGTTCGCCTTCGTCAGCCCGACGAAATCGATGATCCCCTGACGGATGTGCTTCGCACCGGCGCGCGCAAATTGCTGGCGCAGGCGATCGAGATGGAGGCCGAAGCGTTTCTTGCCGAGATGCGGGATCTCAAGCTTCCGGACGGACGTGACCGGCTGGTCCGGCACGGTCACGGGCCGGAGCGGAGCATCCAGACGGGGATCGGGGCGGTGCCCGTCAGCCGGGTGAAGGTCCGGGATCGCGGCGCGAACGGTGAAGCGGAGCGCATCCGTTTTTCCTCATCGATCCTGCCGAAATGGGCGCGTCGGACACGAAGTCTGGATGCGCTTCTTCCCGTTCTCTATCTGCGCGGCATTTCGACGGGCGACTTTCAGGAAGCTCTGGCAGCTCTGTTGGGCAAGGAGGCGCCGAACCTCTCACCCTCGGTGATCACGCGACTGACGGCGGAGTGGGGCATCGAATACGATCGTTGGCAAAAGCGCGATCTTTCGGCGCGCCGCTATGTGTATGTGTGGGCGGACGGGGTCTACCTGCAGGCCCGGATGGAAGATCATGCCGAATGCATGCTGGTCCTGATCGGCGCCACGCCCGAGGGCAAGAAAGAGCTGCTCGGCTTCCAGACCGGCATTCGTGAGAGCGCACAGAGCTGGCGCGAGCTGCTGGTCGACGTCAAGCGTCGTGGCCTGCAGATCGCGCCCGATCTTGCCGTCGGCGACGGCGCGCTTGGCTTCTGGAAAGCGCTCGATGAGCTCCTTCCCGGCACCAAGCACCAGCGATGCTGGGTGCACAAGACAGCCAACGTGCTCAACAAGGTGCCGAAATCGGTGCAGGCCGCCATGAAGACGGACTTGCGCGAAATCTTTTCCGCCCCGAACCGAGCCTCAGCCGAGACGGCGATTGCCGTCTTTGTCGAGAAATATGATGCGAAATACGGCAAGGCGGTCGACTGCCTGACCAAAGATCAGAATGCCTTGCTGGCGTTCTACGATTTCCCCGCCGAACATTGGGATCATCTGCGAACGTCCAATCCCATCGAGAGCGTCTTTGCGACCGTTCGCCATCGCACGGTGCGTACCAAGGGCTCACTCTCCTCGAAAACCGCCAGGCTGATGGTCTTCAAGCTGGTCATGGCCGCGGCCAGGACGTGGCGACGACTGAAAGGACAAAATCAGTTGCCTAAACTCATCGCAGGTGCAACGTTCCAGGATGGAATCGAGGTCATTGAACTGAAGCCGCAGAGCGCCGCTTGATCAGCCTCGTCACCCAAATTGCAGCATAGCTCCGGCGTCTTTCAACACGGCACCGTGCTCGTCACCGATCTTGTAGAGCGGCGCCACCTCGTCGGTGGCGAAACGGCCGGCCTCGCCAAGGACAGCATCGACCAGATCCTCGCCGAGATCGCCGAAGGTGCCGGCATCGAGAGCGGATTTCATGCCGGCAACGTGCTTCAGCGTGAATGCGATATCCTCGACCGGTGCCCGATACATGCCGCTCGATCCTCCTGATGCATCGGCCTCGCCGACCCTAGAGCCGGTGCGGTCGCAAAACCATCCGCCTTTGGGCGGTCTCCCATCTTCTTTTTACGTAAACGTCAAATTTTGTCACGCGGATTTTGCAATCGCGCCGGCCTGTATTAAGTTCGACGGACGCCGCATCAAATCGACCGGCGACGACCAGAACCAGCCGACCGGAACCTGCCCATGCTCGCCAGACCCGACGCCTATCGCTGCATCGAATGCGGCTTGCCTTACCGCGCAACGGGATTCTGGCATCATGGCGGCCAGTTGGAACATGGCGCCGCCTACTGGTCGGATCGCGGCATATTGTGCTCGCCGCAATGTTCTCTCGCCCACCATCGCAAACGCGCCGCCGAGGGCACGCTGCAGCAAGAGCCGGCGCCCGACCCGTTTGAGGTTCAGTCATTCAGCCGGCGGTGAGCGCTGCGCTTGATATGTACGGGCAAAAACCGTACATGTTGCGCTAGAGGTGATAGCGATGCCAAACCAACAGACCCGTACCGCCCGTATCGAAGCTCGGATATCACCGGATATGCTGAGTGTGGTGAAACGTGCCGCCGAAATCCAGGGCCGCAGCGTCAGCGACTTCGTGGTCTCCGCAGCGCAGGAAGCTGCACAACGCACCATTGAGGAAACCGCTATCATCCGCCTTTCCATCGAGGATCAGCGCGCTCTGGTAGAGGCCATTCTCAATCCGCCCGAACCCAATGAAGCGCTGCGCAAAGCCGCCGACGCCTACAAGCGACTTGTCGCCGAATCCCGGTGAGTCTCAACCTGATCATCGAGCCGCTGGGCGGGTCGCATGATCGTAAGGCATTCAGCTGTGGCGTGGTGGCACTCGACCATTATCTGCGCGAGCAGGCGAGCCAGGACGTCAAACGCCGAATCAGCAACTGCTTCGTCGCTGCAGACCGTAATGTCGATCTGATTGCCGGATATTACACTCTTGCAGCATCGAGTGTGCCCATCGCTTCCCTGCCGGACGACCTGACAAAACGCCTACCGCGCTATCCAGTTCTGCCCGCCATATTGATCGGGAGGTTGGCGGTCGATACCCGATATCAAGGACAACGAGTTGGATCGATACTTGTCGTGGATGCGCTTCGGCGCTGCGCCCAAGCTGCTCCCGCCTCCTTCGCACTGATCGTCGACGCCAAGGACGACAAGGCTGCCGCTTTTTATCGCAAGCATGGTTTCACGCCATTTCAAGGCCGCCTGTTGTCGATGTTCCTGTCGGTGGCAACGGCATTGAAGCTGTTCGGCTGACGCACCGCATTGCCTCGAAGCACTTCCTTAACCATACCGGTTCACCATCGGTGTTTGATCAACGGGGATCCCCTGTTTGAAAACGCCGGCGCATCTTCTTCGCCGCTCAGCGATCGCTCTCGCGGCGATGATGGCGCTGATATCGGCGGCAAAGGCTTCGGACTTTTCCGAGCCGTGGAAGAGTGCCGACCGCGCGCTGGTCATCGACGCCTACGAGTACAATTCCATCGACTGGGCGCAGCTGGCCACCGACAAGCGCATCGTCGCCTTTATCAACAAGGCGTCGGACGGCATGCCGCCGCCCTATTTCTGTTTCGGCAGCGACACTGACGTGAAGCTCTGCAAGGCGCTGTGGAAACGCCATGCCGTGACGCGCGAACTGTTTCAGACGCGTCGGGTCGTGGCCAAGGCGCTCGGCCTGAAATGGGGCGCCTATCATCTTGCCCGCCCCGGCAATCCGGTTGAGCAGGCCAACAATTTCCTCGATTTCGCTGATCCCGCGCCGGACGATCTCATGGTGCTCGATATCGAAGGCATCGATCCCTCGCAATGGATGTCGCTCGACGATGCCGAGGAGTTCGTGCGCCAGGTGCATCGGCGCGTCGGCCGCTTCCCGGTGCTCTACACCAACGGCAAGACCGCCCAGTATATCGCCGACAGCCGCTACAAATACCGGCTCCTGTCGCGGCTGCCGCTTTGGTACGCACGCTACAAGCCTGACATCGACGTGCATTTTCCGATGGGCAACTGGCGGAGCTACGCACTTTGGCAATTCTCGGCGCAGGCCAATTGCGGCCGTTTCCGTTGCCCCTACAGGGTTGCCGGCACGCCTAACGATATCGACGTCAACGTCGCGCCGACAGATGCCGCCACACTGCGCCAGCAATGGCCCTTTGGCGGGCTGATCGATGTGCCATCCGACTATCTCGCCAGCGTGCCGGTGCCGCTCTCGCGCGAGGCAGCGCTGGCCGGCAAGACCACCATCATCTATGCCGATGTGGCAACGCCGCCGACCTTCGAGGAAATGGTCGCGGTGCTCGGCTCGCGCTGGTCCAAATTCCGCGACGGCTTCCGCATGCCTGTGGTGAAGACGGTGCCGCGCAGGCCGGGCTTTGGCATTGTGCAATATGTCGCCTGGAAGCGGACCGGGCAACGCTCGCCCGAGCAGTTGGACGCCGCCTTTGCCGCTGCCGACCCCGTCAGCACCGGCTCGACCGAAATCGATCGCGGTCAGCCGTAAACTGCCGCTCCGAAATCTCAGCTCGCCCGCTCGCGCGCCACAGCCTGCCAGCCGATGTCACGGCGGCAGAATCCGTCCGGCCAGTCGATCCGGTCGAGGGCGGCGTAGGCCCGCGCCTGCGCCTCGCCGACCGTGGCGCCGGTCGCGGTGACATTGAGGACGCGGCCGCCATTGGCGACCAGCGCACCACCATTGATGGCGGTGCCGGCGTGGAAGATCTGGACGCCATCGCTCGCCGCGTCCTCGACGCCGCGGATGACCGAGCCCTTTTCCGGCGTGCCGGGATAGCCCCGCGCCGCCATCACCACGGTGAGCGCCGCCTCGTCGCGCCAGCGTATGGACGTGTGCGCCAGTTGACCGTCCACGGCGGCGTTGAGCAGGACCAGCAGATCGTCCTTCAGCCGCATCATCAGCACCTGGCATTCCGGATCGCCGAAGCGGGTGTTGTATTCGATCAGTTTCGGCCCCTTGTCGGTGATCATCAGCCCGGCGAACAAAATGCCGGCAAAGGGTGCGCCAAGCTCTGACATGCCGCGCATGGTCGGCTCGATGATCTCGCGCATGGTGCGCTCGACCATTTCCGGCGTCATCACCGGCGCCGGCGAATAGGCGCCCATGCCGCCGGTGTTGGGGCCGGTGTCGCCATCGCCGACGCGTTTGTGGTCCTGTGCCGTGCCGAAGGGCAACGCGGTGGTGCCGTCGCAGAGGCAGAAGAAGCTCGCCTCCTCGCCGGTCATGAATTCCTCGACCACCACTTCCGCGCCGGCGGCGCCGAAGGAGCCCTCGAAACAGGCATCGAGTGCTGCCCGCGCCTCGTCCAGCGTCATGGCGACGGTGACACCCTTGCCGGCGGCGAGCCCGTCGGCCTTGATGACGATCGGTGCACCCGTCTTTTCGACATAGGCTTTGGCCGAGGCCAGATCGTTGAAACGACCATAGGCGGCAGTGGGGATGTTGTATCGAGCGCAGAGATCCTTGGTGAACCCCTTAGAGCCTTCCAACCGCGCGGCGGCCTTGGAAGGGCCGAAGACGCGGATGTTTTCGGCGCGCAGATCGTCGGCAATGCCGGCGACCAGCGGCCCTTCCGGACCGACGACGACGAGGTCGACTTTCTTCTCCCGGCAGAAGGCGGCAACAGTAGCGTGATCGATGATGTCGAGCTTCACCAGTTCTGCCTCGGCGGCAATGCCGGGATTGCCTGGGGCCGCGTAGAGCTTGGTTAGCAGCGGTGAGGCGGCAAGCTTCCAGGCAAGCGCATGTTCGCGGCCACCGGAGCCTAGAAGAAGAACGTTCATGGCCACCTCTTGATGCAAACCCTGGAGAGCACCCGCTATTGCTCTCCGGGCGACGGGTCAAGGCATCAGGGTGTTTTGATCGAAATTGCGCACGGGAACGTCATCCCAGCCGAAAATCGGCGGCGGCCCTCGCCGCCGATTTTCTGGCAACTCGACCTAGCCGGGAAAAACCACCGGGAACCAGTCCTCGCGCAGTTTCTGGCCCGGCTGCATGCCGTGGCCATGATAGGGCGGCGAGGTGCGGCCCGGCCTATCGACATAATGGGCATCGTCGCCCACCCAGCGCAGCGACAGCGCCCGGCGCCGTGCAGCGGTCAGATTGCCGCGCGCGCCATGCGCGGTGCGGAAGTCGAACAGGATGGCGTCGCCCGGCTCCATCTCCCATTCGAGCACCTTCAACGACGGATCGTTATCGGGATCGGGCACCGGCAGATAGTCGCCCTCGCCGGCATAAAAATTGCTGTCGTCGAGCCAGCGCACCGGCAGGATCATCTTGTCCCATTTGTGCGAGCCGGCGATCAGCCGCAGCGTCGCCTCCTTCACCGGGTCGATGGGAATCCAGAAGCTCACCGTCTGCTGGCCATCGACGAAGTAATAGGGGATGTCCTGATGCCAGGGCGTCGGCTTCTGCGTGCCGGGTTCCTTGACCAGCACGTGATCGTGGAAGAACTGCGCGGTGCGCGACTGCATCACCGCCGCCGCGATTTGCGCGGCCGGCGATTTCCGCACCACCTCGACGAATTCGGGAATGCGCTCCCAATTGCAGTAATCGTCGAAGAAACTGCCGCGGCCATTGGCGATGTCGGACGCGGTGGTGCTGCGGTTCTGCATGTTGCGCTCGATGCCCGCGGCAATCGTATCGACCCAGCCCTTGAAGGCGCCACGGATGCAAACCGCGCCGTCACGCTGGTAGTCGGCAATAGTTTGCGCATCGATCAGGTCAGTGTCGATGGCGCGGGTAGCAGTCTGGGAAGCCATGGTGTCCTCCTTTCAGGATCGGGACGACTATCGCAACCCGCATTCATTCAGTAAAATAATAACTTCTCATCCGACACATAGATTTTGACTATGAGCCTCACCCTGACACAACTGCGCTACCTGGTCGCCGTCGCCCGCCACGGCAGCGTCACCGGTGCGGCCAAGACTCTGAACATCTCGCAGCCGTCGATTTCGGTGGCGATCGACGCCATCGAAAAGGATTTCGGCCAAAAACTGTTCGTGCGCCAGCGCGGAAGCGGTGTTTCGCTGACCTCGTTCGGCCGTATCGTCGTGGCCAAGGCAAAACAGGTTCTTACCGAGGCGGATGAACTGATGAGCCTGAGTTCAGGCAGTTCAGTTGTCGGCGGCGAGCTGGTGCTTGGATGTTTCGAGGATTTGGCGCCCTACTTCGCACCGGGTCTCATCCGCGCCTTCTCCGAGCGCCATCCAAGCGTCGCGGTGATCGTTCGCGATGAAACGTTCGAGACGCTCGGGCGGCGTCTGGCGGACGCCGCCATCGATCTCGGCCTGAGTTACGATCTCGGCCTGCCGTCGCATTTCGCCCGCATCCTGCTGCACGAGCTGCGGCCGCATGCGCTGTTGCCGGCAGGCCATAAGCTGGCGGACCGCCTTGAGGTCAGCCTGGCCGATCTGGCCGCCTATCCGCTGATCACGACGGACCAGCCGCAGAGCTGGCAGCACATGCTCGACCTGTTCTGCGGCCGCGGTCTCTCACCGGTGGCCGATAGGGCGACGAGTTCGTTCGAACTCCAGCGCAGCATGGTGGCGAACGGTTTTGGTGTCGCGGTCAGCTACACCCGGCCGCACGGCGACCGCAGCTATGACGGACTGCCGCTGATCTGCAAGCCGTTGTCGGATCCGCTGCCGATGCAGCGGATCATCCTCACCTATGACACGCATCAGCGCGTGTCGAATGCAGCGCTGGCATTCGTCGAGACGGCGAAAGACTGGTTTTCCACGCGCGACATCTTCACCGCCTGACGGGTTGGCGGCAGCCCCGCATCCGCTTGCCGCTTGACGGTTTCCGCGGCTGCTGCCACTCCATGGATATGGAACCTATCCAGTCGAAAGTGGCCCAGGGCCGTGTCGCCGATGCACCGAACGGCCATTGGGTCTACCGCGTGCTGCCGCGCGCGATTTGGCCCTATGCGCAGCTTGCGCGGTGGGACAGGCCGATAGGCTGGCAGTTGCTCTTGTGGCCATGCTGGTGGTCGGCGGCGCTCGCCGCGAGCGCCTATCCGCGCCCCGGCGACCCGCTGCTCTCGCTGCTGCCGGCACCATTGTATCTCGTGCTGTTCCTGGTCGGCGCCATCGCCATGCGCGGCGCCGGCTGCACCTACAACGACATCGTCGACGAGAACATCGACAACCAGGTCGAGCGCACCCGCTCGCGTCCGCTGCCGTCGGGCCAGACCACGCGCCGGCGGGCCTGGCTGTTCCTTGTGCTGCAAGCCCTGGTCGGCCTTGCCGTGCTCCTGCAGTTCAACAGCTTCGCCATCCTGCTCGGCATCTGCTCGCTGGCGATCGTCGCCATCTATCCATTCATGAAGCGGATAACCAACTGGCCGCAATTGTTTCTCGGCCTTGCCTTTTCCTGGGGCGCGCTGATGGGATGGGCGGTCGAGTTCGGCGATCTCGATGGCCCCGCCATCATGCTCTATATCGGCTCGATCCTGTGGGTGATCGGCTACGACACGATCTATGCGCATCAGGACAAGGAAGACGACGCCATTGTCGGCGTGCGCTCGACGGCACGGCTGTTCGGCGACAACACCAAGTCATGGCTGGTCGGGCTTTACGGCGGCACGCTGATCTGCTTCGCCATCGCCTTCGCCTCGGCGCAGGCGCCGGTGGTGGCGCTCGCCGGATTGATTGCCGCCGGCGCCCATATGGCGCGGCAGATCGCGGTTCTGGATATCAACGATCCGGACCAATGCCTGCGGCTGTTCCGGTCGAACAACCAGGTCGGCTGGCTGATCTTCCTCGGCCTGATCGGCGGCGCATTGTGGGTGGCGCTGAAACCGCTGGTGTAGTCTTCCTTCTCCCCGTCACTATACGGGGAGAGCGACTGTCTTGGCAGTCAAGCGGCTTGCCATGGTTTTTGGTCCCGGATCATTGCGTTGAGTATTGTGAGCAGCTTTCGCATTGTGGCGACGACGGCGACGATCTTGGGTTTGCCAGCTTCGACGAGGCGGTCACGGAAGGCTTTGAGCACAGGGTTGTGACGTATGGCGACGAGGGCAGCCATGAACAGGACGGCGCGTACGCGACTCCTGCCGCCGCCAATGAAGCTCTTGCCCCGCCATTTGCCGGACTGCCTTGTCCATGGCGCGAGGCCGGCGAGCGCGGCGATCTGGCGGCGGTCGAGACTGCCGAGCTCTGGCATTTCAGCGATCATGGTACGGGCAACGACGGGGCCGATGCCTGGCACCGAGGAAAGCAGCTTTTCCCTGACCCGCCAGACTGGAGACTTGCGGATATGATCATCCATGTCGGCATCAAGGCTTGCCAGTTCGCGCCGTAGTGCGGCGAGCAGGCGCTTGATGCTTTTGTGCGCCTGTTTGGCGGTGACAGTGCGCGCACGGTTCTCCTCGGCCACTATCATCTGCACAATCTGACGCCGGCGGGCGACGAGATCGGCCAAGGTTCTGGTCTCGGCATCACGCAAAGGCCGCAATTCCGGCTTGGTCGCGGCGACGAAGGCCGCGATGACAGCCGCATCGAGAGGATCGGTCTTGGCCCGCTTGCCAAGTGCATTGGCATAGGCGCGCACTTGCGCTGGATTGACCACGACAATCGCCAAGCCAGCGCCAGCCAAAGCAGCCACCGCCAGATTCTCGAAGCCCCCAGTTGCCTCCAGCCCGATAGCGGTAGGGGAAAGGGCTGCCAGCCGTCGAACCAGGTCCTCTACCCCGGCGTGGTCATTGCCCAGCCAGAAAGCCTCTGCGGACGGCGCGATATGCACGTCGAGGCGGTCTTTCGAAACGTCGATGCCAACGATGATTTCCATCCTGTCCCATCCTTGCCTAATCGGGCTTCGCTTGCGGCCCAGGCGACTGTTCGGGTTCGATGGAACGGCGGACGAAGACCCAAGCTCTCCCGCGGGCTCAAGGGCCCAAAGATGGTTCGGCCTTCCGCCCGCCACCGCACATGCATCAATAGCAGAGTCGGCACGCAGCAAGTTACAAAGGTGGCGGCAGCCGGATGAGGGGCAGCGCCGACCTTGGAGGCTAGGCGAGAGGTTCAGCGGCGGACCAGCGCACACTCAATTAAGTCTTAAGGCAGCCAACCACTTAGGTCGGCGCTGCCCCTCATCGCCCTGCCGGGCACTTCTCCTCGTATAGTGACGGGGAGAAGGAGGCTAGTCTCTCGAAATGATCTCCTGGCCGTCGATGACCAGCCTGAGACCGAGGTTGCCGGCCCGGCGGCGGGCGAGGAAGCGCGGGCGGCGCGTGTGCGAAACCCGGCCCTTACGGCGATCCTGCGGCGGCAGCGTCTTGATGGCGGCGCCGAGCGATTCTTCCAGGGTGCGGGCGACGCCGTCCGATTCGATCAGCAGCATCGGCAGGCGGTAGGCATCGGCCCAGGCGCGCCAGTCGGCGGCGACATCGTCGAGATCGTCGGCCACCAAAAGCGGCACCGACAGCATCGGATCATTGTGCAGGAGTTCCAGGGTCACCGTGACATTGCCTTCAGGATCCTCCATTGCGCGGGCGGCAACGCCGCGGAACGCATTGGCCGGCAGGGCGATGATCGCCGGCACGCCGCTCATCTCGAGCATGCGGCGGATCACGGCGCCACGCTGGTCGATGGTGAACGTCACGTCGCCGTAATCGTCGCGCGTGGCGTAGCTGACCATCTGGGGCAGTCGGAATGGGTCGAGGCGCATGTTGCGTCCCGCCCAGACTGGCTTCAGTCCGGTGTTCATAGAGTGCCTTCCTGTCTGTCTCCTGAGAGCCGGTGTCCGGTTCTCTCCGGGCCAGTTTTCCCGGCCTCGTTATGGGGAAACAGTAGCGTGGGCTCCTTACCGCCGCGCTTAAGAAAGTCGGTTAAATTTTGCTGATCTCAGGGATGGTTATCGGAATGCCACCGACCACTAGATGTTGAAAGGATCAGATAACCTTACCGGGATTCATGATGCCGGCCGGATCGAAGGCGGCTTTCACCCGGCGCATCAGATCGATGGCCATCGGCGGCGCGGTGGCGATCAGTTCGTCGCGCTTCAACTGGCCGATGCCGTGCTCGGCCGAGATCGAACCATGGAAGGAGCGCACGACATCGTGCACGGCATGGTTCATGGGATGGTAAAGCTCGAGGAACGCCTCATCCTGCCAGTCCACGGGGCGCGAGATGTTGTAATGCAGATTGCCGTCGCCCATGTGGCCGAAGCAAACCACGCGCGCGCCGGGGCAGACCCCTTCCACCACACCGGCAGCCTTGTCGATGAACTCCGGGATCGCGGCTGTCGGCACCGAGATGTCGTGCTTGATCGAAGCGCCCTCGGGCTTCTGGCACTCTGGCAGCGTCTCGCGGAAATTCCAGAAGGCATCGCCCTGGGCAAGGCTTGCCGAGACCACCGCGTCGCCGATGATGCCTTGCTCGAGCGCTTCGGCCAGGATCTCCTCGATCAGCGCCCTGCCGTCTTCCTCGGAACGTCCTGAAGAGACCTGCATCAGCACATACCAAGGCCAATCATCGGCCAGCGGCCGCGTGATGCCTTGGCCATGCTTCAGCGTGAAGTCGTAAGGCCTTTTGCCGATCAGCTCGAAAGCGGTGAGCGAGGCGCCGGCCTGGTCCATCGCCAAGGTAAAGAGCGACAGCGCCGCCTTGGGCGATGACATGCCGGCAAAGGCGACCTCCCTGCCCTTCGGCCTCGGGAAAAGCTTCAAGACAGCGGCGGTGATGATGCCGAGCGTGCCTTCGGCGCCGACGAACAGGTTCTTCAGATCGTAGCCGGTGTTGTCCTTCTTCAGCTTGCGCAGATCGTCGAACACCTCGCCTGTCGGCAGCACCACTTCGACGCCTAGGCAGAGTTCGCGCGCG
Organism: Mesorhizobium huakuii; assembly: GCF_014189455.1. NCBI lineage: Bacteria > Pseudomonadati > Pseudomonadota > Alphaproteobacteria > Hyphomicrobiales > Phyllobacteriaceae > Mesorhizobium > Mesorhizobium huakuii. The sequence continues at coordinate 4,890,027 of NZ_CP050296.1, read as the reverse complement.
TTGCCATAGGCCAGCACGCCGGTGCCGCCGGCATTGGAGGAGAGGTTGCCGCCGATCTGGCAGGAGCCTTGTGCTGCGAGCGACAGCGGAAACAGCCGGTCGGCGGCATCGGCCGCTTCCTGCAGTGTCTGCAGGATGACGCCGGCCTCGACCGTCACCGTATTTGACAGGACATCGATTTCGCGGATGCGGTTCAGCCGCGACAAGGACAGGATGACCTCGCGGCCGGACTTGTCCGGCACCTGGGCGCCGACAAGACCGGTGTTGCCGCTTTGCGGCACGATCGGCGTTCCCGTCTCGGTCGCCAAGCGCATGATGCGGCTGACCTCGTCGACGCTGCCCGGCCGCAGCACCAGCGATGTCACGCCATGCCAGAGCCCGCGTCGCTCAATGAGGTAGGGCGCGATGTCTTGTTCGTCGCGCAGCGCGTATTTGTCGCCGACGATCGCCGCGAAGCGATCGATGAGAGCGGGATCGAGTTTTTGCGAAATGTCGGTCATGTGGGAAAACTACGGTGCGGGCTGTGCATTGTCACGAGGGGCGGCGGCACGCGAGAGCCGGTCATTGATGGCCTCGCCGAGCCCATCGAAGGGAATCGTCTCCACCGCGATCGTACGCGCGCCGCTGCGATCAAGTTCCTGCATATAGGCAAAAAGATTGCTCGCCGCTTCGCGCAAGTCACCAGACGCGGACAGATTGAGGAAGGCAACTGCATGGCGCCAGCCTTCGGCACGCTGACCGCCGAAGGCAAGCAGCGCCTCGCCCTTACCAACCGTATCGGCATTGAGCCGCATCGCCGCGCCCGGCGCATAGTGCGAGGCAAGCATGCCGGGCGCCTCGATGCCGGCGGTGCCGCCGCGCAACAGCGCCATGCCGATTGCCGCTTCGATCTCTTCGGCGGCGATGCCGCCGGGCCGGAGCAGACGCAGCCTCTCCCCTTCGGCCTTGACGATGGTCGATTCCAGCCCGACCGGCGTCGCACCGCCGTCCACCACCAGCTTGATGCGCGCGCCGAGATCGTCCGCCACCGCTTGCGCCGTCGTCGCGCTGATCCTGCCGGATGAATTGGCGCTGGGTGCGGCAAGCGGCCGGCCGAGTTTTGCGATGAGATCGCCGCCAAAGCCCCTCGGCATGCGCAGAGCGATCGTGTCGAGCCCGGCCGTGACCAGCGGATGGATGCCGTTGCCGGGCCGCTGCGGCAGCACCAGCGTCAGCGGACCCGGCCAGAACGCCTCTGCCAGTCTCTTCGACAACGGATCGAACACTGCGATGCGCTCGGCCATCGCCATGTCGGCGACATGGGCGATCAGCGGATTGAAACGCGGCCGGCCCTTGGCTTCGAAGATACGCGCCACGCCGATGCCGTTGGTGGCGTCGCCGGCAAGCCCGTAGACGGTCTCCGTCGGGATGGCGACGACATCGCCGCTTTCGAGCAGCGCCAGTGCCCGCTCCAACGCCTCGCCGGCGGCAAGTATCTCAGCCACTCTCGTCACCTCGCAGATGCCGGCTGCGTAGTACGATGGCGGCTGTTGGGCAAGTCGCTGTTCGGCAAGAGAGGGCCTTGGCGATTTATCAATCCCTAAAATGCTACGTTTCTGCGAAAGCCGGCATCAATTCCGGTCGACTACCATTCGGGCTTGGGCGAAGGGGAGTGGTCATCGTGTCTGTGCGTATCCTGCTGGGTCTCACCCTGGCTGCGTTGAGCGGTGGAGCTCAGGCCTCGTCCCTGGTCTTTCCCGGGGCGCCGGCCACAACGCCCTCCATCCTGATCCTGAAGGCGGACGACACGAAGGCAAGCGATGTGGTGTCCGTCGTTGCGCTCGGCGAGCCCGATGTCACCTATGAGAAGGTGGCGGCGATCCCTAACGCGCCCGAGGCACGGCACGGTTTCATGCCAGGCCCGATGATCATTCGCGGCGGCGTCGTCGGCGGCGACTTCTCGACACCGGTGCAAGGCAAGGCACCGGCCCAAGGCAAGGCGCCGGCCGCGACCACCACCCCTGCTCCTACTCCAGCCAAGGCGACCGCCTCGGCCGCTCCGGCATCGAACACGCAGAAGAAACCGGCCGCATCAACCATGCCCGCTTCCGGCGTCGGCAAGGTCAAGTAGCGGCCGGCGAACGGCCGGGCGGGCCAGATCGTTGACAGCTTGACGCCGCCCGGCGCACCATTGCCGCACGAGTTCGGGCGGCACATCTTACTGGACGCCGCCGCCCGAATTTGGCCAAGTGATTCAGGCAAAGGGGCGGCTCTGGCAGACGGGCTTCGTCGCTTCAAAGGGGGTTGATCATGAGACTATCCAAGACCATTACCGTGGCCGGGCTTCTGCTGGCGTCGCTGCTGGGGGCCAGTGCGGCGCAAGCCGATGACATGCTGGGGTCCTATGTCGCGCGCATTTCCGATCGCGATCATCAGGCGAGCGACGGCTATGCGCTGGACAGCGCCGCGCAAATGGTGCGGCAGGACCGCGCCAACTGGCACAAATTCCATCGCCGCGACAGAGACGACCAGGGCGATGAGTGGTTCACGACCAACGACGCGCGCGCCGACCTGCAGCGCATGCTGGAGCGTCCCGGCGCGATGAGTTCCTCGACCAAGCGCGCCATCGTCAATGGCGAACCGCTGATCCAGGTCGACGTCTACGAAAACAGCGTGCGCGTCAGCATCCTGGAAGACTGACAAATCAGCATCCGGGACAATGGATAAAAAAGGCGGCGCTGATGCGCCGCCCCCTCTTCTCGACAGACCGGATTGAAATCTCAGGCCGCTTCTTCCTTGTCGTCGTCTTCTTCGGACTCGCCGTCTTCGGATTCTTCTTCGCTTTCGGCCTCATCGCCTTCCGCCTTCACGGCGTCATCGGCGTCGTCTTCGTCCTCATCTTCGTCTTCATTGTCATCGCCCGAGGCCGTGGCGGCTTCGGCGTCCTCGTCAGACTCTTCGCCGTCTTCGTCGTCGCCTTCTTCTTCGTCGCCGTCCTCGTCGTCAGAGTGATCGGCGGCTTCGACGCGCGGCAGCGGCGTCGTGATCGGTTTCGGAAGCGGATTCAATCGCCTCGGCGGCGGCCGAGGTTTCTTCAGTCACTTCGATGTCGTGATCGGAATTCATGGAAGCCTCCGTTGGGTTGGGGAACATGTCCCTTTTGCCACGGAGAGATCATCGTCATATGACTGTAAGCCGGCTCGAACGGCCGGCTCGCAGATATTTTTCCTGGGCGCTCAGCCGGCGATTTTCGAGAAATCCGCGACCTGACCTGTGGCCGCGCGAATGCGCGTGAGAAGCGCCAGACGGTTGGCTCGCACCGCCAGGTCTTCATCATTCACGAGAACACCTTCAAAGAATGAATCAACGGGTTCGCGCAATGCGCTAAGCGCCAGCATGGCGGCGGAAAAGTCTTCGTTTTGAATCGCTTCGCCGGCTTGCTTCTCGGCCTGATTCACCGCCGCAAAAAGCGATTTCTCGGCATTCTCCTTGAACAAAGCCGGCTCAACGGTTTCGGCGATCGCCGTTTTCTTCTTCTCCTCGGCCGCCAGAATGTTGGCCGCGCGCTTGGTGCCGGCGAGCAGGTTCCTGCCGTCCTCGGTATCGAGGAAGGAGCCCAGCGCTTCGACGCGGCGGACGATCTGCAGGAGATCGTCGGACTGCGGCGTGATGACGGCGTCGATGAGATCGTGGCGGGCGCCTCGATCGCGGAGGTAGACTTTCAGGCGGTCGTGGAAAAATGACCGTAAATCGTCAAACAAAGACATGTTAGCTTGGTATTCGACTGCCGTGTATCTGCTGACGTATGCGTCGGCGATCTTGAGAGCATCAGCTTCTTGGAGAGGGGAAATCCGGTTGGCTTTCTCTGCAGCCTCTAAGAGCGTATAGAGATGCAGGTATTGGTCTTTCCCCAAATGCGCTAGGATTTCGGTCTCGGCCAAGTGTTCCGTAGCAGCCTCGCGGGAAGACAACACGTCGGCAACAATTCGTTCACGTATCGCGTCAGCCTCTTTTGATATTTCGAAGTCGCGCTGTGCGTAGAAGACGTCGGTGAGCCTAACGTTCAGAGAATTCTCGACCAGAATCCTAATCACCCCCAGCGCCGCTCTTCTCAACGCATACGGATCCTTCGACCCCGTCGGCTTTTCATCGATGGCCCAGAAGCCGACCAGCGTATCCAGCTTGTCGGCAAGCGCGACGGCGACCGACACCGGATCGCTCGGCACATAATCGGACGGGCCCTGCGGCTTGTAGTGTTCCTCGATGGCCGCGGCCACGGATGGGTGTTCGCCCTGCAGCAGTGCATATTTGCTGCCCATGGCGCCCTGCAGCTCAGGAAACTCGCCGACCACTTCGGTCTGCAGATCGGCCTTGGCGAGAACCGCCGCACGAGCCGCGAGCACGGGCTCCGCACCGACGATCGGCGCCAATTCCCCGGCCAATCGCTTGATCCGCTCCACCCGTTCGCCTTGTGTGCCGAGCTTGGCATGGAACGTCACATTGAGATGGTCGAGGCGGGCCATGCGCTGGTCGAGCGGCTTTTTCAGATCGAGCCCGAACTTTTCAGCCGATGCCTCGAACTGGTCGAGATCAGGCAGATCGCCCTGGTCGGTCGTCCAGAAATAGAGCGCGTCGGAGAGACGGGCGCGCACCACCTTGCCGTTGCCGTGCGCAATCTCCTTGCCGCCGTCCTTGGCCTCGATGTTGGCGGTCAGGATGAAGCGGTTGGACAGCGCGTCACCTTCACCTTGCGGGCGCGTGACAAAGCACTTCTGGTTGGCGCGGATGGTCAGCCGGATCACCTCGGCCGGAATGGCCAGGAAATCCTGCTCGAACTCGCCCATCAGCACGACAGGCCATTCGACCAGTCCGGACACCTCTTCCAGCAGCCCTTCGTCCTCGACGAGGTCGAGCCCGTTGGCAAAGGCGAGATTGCGGGCGTCGGCGAGGATGATCTCCTTGCGCCGGTCGGCATCGAGCACGACCTTCGCCGCCTCCAGCTTGCCCACATAATCGTCGAAGCGACGCACGGTGATTTCGCCGGGCGCGAGGAAACGGTGGCCATAGGTGATGTTGCCGGAGCGGATGCCGTCGATCTCGAACTCGACCACGACGGGCTCCTCGGTCTCCGGGCCGAAAGTGCACAGGATCGATTGCAGCGGCCGCACCCAGCGCAGCGAGCCGGGCTTGGCCGAGGCCGGCCCCCAGCGCATCGATTTCGGCCAGGGGAAATTGCGGATGATATCAGGCACCAGTCCAGCGATGATCTCTTCGGCCGCCCTGCCCGGCTTCGAAATGTGGGCGACGTAAAAGTCGCCCTTCTTCGGGTCGGAATGGACATGCGCCTCGGCGACCGAAGACAGGCCTGCCTTGCGCAGGAAACCCTGGACCGCCTGCTCGGGGGCTGATGTCGACGGCCCCTTGATCTCTTCGCTTATATCCTTCGAGCGTGCGGTCAGCCCCCTGATGTCGAGCGTCAGGCGCCGCGGCGTCCAGTACTCGCGCGCCGCCTCATAGGTCAGACCCGCCTCGACCAGACCGTCGGTCAGCATCTTCTTGAGATCGCCCGCCGCCTTGCGCTGCATGCGGGCAGGGATTTCCTCGGAGCGAAGTTCTAGAAGCAGGTCAGGCATTGGGGTCAGCTCGTGCGGGAGAGTGGTCCGGGCGGGGCATAGCAACTCGGCTGGCCGCTGTCACCCTTTCCAGAAATTTTGGCCGCCCTGTCGGGTCGAGACGATCCCACCCGTCCTTGGATCAAAGATTTCCATGAACCAAACGCAGCGCTGAAGCGACACACGCTCAGGCAGGGAACACTTGGCTGAACGACCATGAAAACGGCATCCAGACTTCTTCAGATCCTCGCGCTTAGCGCCTGCTTCACCGCGCAAGTCCACGGCGCCTTCTCGATGCCGGGCGTGCGGCAGGCGCTGAGGACAATGGCTGGCACGAGCGGCCAGATCCTGTCACCGATCAACGCTTCCCTCGAGACGATGAGGTCTGCCTGAAGCTCAGGCCGCCAATCCACCCGCCTGTGTCTTCAAGAACGCCTCGCCGCAGGCCTTCGCCAGATTGCGCACCCGCAGGATGTAGCTCTGCCGCTCGGTGACCGAGATCACGCCGCGCGCGTCGAGCAGGTTGAAGACATGGCTGGCCTTGATGCACTGATCATAGGCTGGGAAGACCATCTTGTGCATCGGCAGATTGTCGTTCGATGCCGGCGCGCCGGCATCGAGCAGCGCCTTGCATTCGGCCTCGGCGTCTTCGAAATGCCTGAGCAGCATCGCCGTGTTGGCGTATTCGAAATTGTGGCGCGAATATTCCTGCTCGGCCTGCAGGAAGACGTCGCCATAGGTCACCTTGTCGGCGCCCTCGCGGCCGTTGAAGTTGAGGTCGTAGACATTGTCGACGCCCTGCACATACATGGCCAGCCGCTCCAGCCCATAGGTCAGTTCGCCCGCCACCGGCGCGCATTCGATGCCGCAGACCTGCTGGAAATAGGTGAACTGTGACACTTCCATGCCGTCGCACCAGCATTCCCAGCCAAGCCCCCAGGCGCCGAGCGTCGGGCTTTCCCAATCGTCCTCGACAAAGCGGATATCGTGCAGCAGCGGGTCGACGCCGATCGCCGCCAGCGAACCGAGATAGAGCTCCTGCAGGTTCGGCGGGTTCGGCTTCAGGATCACCTGGTACTGGTAATAATGCTGCAGCCGGTTCGGGTTCTCGCCATAGCGGCCATCCTTGGGACGGCGCGAGGGCTGGACATAGGCGGCGTCCCAGCGCCGAGGCCCGAGCGCGCGCAGCGTCGTTGCCGGATGAAACGTGCCGGCGCCGACCTCCATGTCGTAAGGTTGGAGGATGACGCAGCCATAGGCCGCCCAGTAATTGTGCAAGGTCAGGATCAGCCCCTGGAACGAGCGGCTGGGGTGCATATGGGCGGGGATTTCAATCGTCACGGGTGGCCTCGACAGCAAAGGCTAGAGCCTGTCCTCGAGCATGATCTTTTCCGAAAACCGGTACCCACTTTTCGGGATCATGCTCTTGCCGGCACGTCCTAGAGACACGGCGGCGAAGCGTCAAGCAAGGCGCACGGTTCGCTGCCATCGTGCTGATCCATGTGGAGTGCTTTGCAAGTGCCTGGCCCATTGCTTGCCGCCCGAGCCTGCGATCAGTTCGATGCATCATCCCTGGCAACGATAGGTTCCGCCATGCCCAGCCCGATCGCCATCCGTCCCGTCTCCCGGCAGGATTACGAGCAATGGCTGCCGCTGTGGGACGGCTACAACGCGTTCTACGGCCGCTCGGGCGAGACGGCGCTGGCGAGCGAGATCACCGCGATGACGTGGTCGCGCTTCTTCGATGCCTATGAGCCGGTCCATGCCCTGGTGGCCGAAAGCGAGGGACAGCTCCTCGGCCTCGTGCACTATCTCTTTCACCGCAGCACGACGGCGATCGCGCCGAACTGTTACTTGCAGGACCTGTTCACCACGCAGGCCTCGCGCGGCAATGGCATCGGCCGGGCACTGATCGAAGGCGTCTACGAGCGCGCCCAGGCAGCCGGTTCAGGCCGGGTGTACTGGCTGACGCATGAGACCAATCAGACCGCGATGAAGCTCTACGACAAGGTCGGCGAACGCTCCGGCTTCGTCGTCTATCGGAAGCTTTTTTAAGGATTTCGCACCACTCCAAACGAAAACGGGGCCCTGAAAAGAGCCCCGTTCGCATTCAAAAAGCCGATTTCACCCCTTCGGGGCAGGCACCGGTTCGGGCTTGACCTTGGGGGTCTCCTGCGCCGTGTTGGACTCGATCGGCGGCAGGCCCTTCATCAGCTTCTGCTGCAAGGTGGCCAGCACATCGGGATCGGGCTTCAGGTCGCGGGCCTGGTTCCACTGGAAGGTGGCTTCCAGCTTGCGGCCGACGCGCCAGTAGGCATCGCCGAGATGGTCGTTGAGAACCGGATCTTCCGGCTTCAGCGATACGGCGCGTTCCATCTCGCGCACCGCGTCGTCGAACCTGCCAAGGCGGAAATAGGCCCAACCCAGCGAATCGACGATGTAACCGTCGCTCGGCCTGAGATCGACGGCCTTCTGGATCATCGCCAGGCCTTCCTTGAGATTGGTGTTCATGTCGACCCAGGAATAGCCGAGATAGTTCAGCACCTGCGGCTGGTCCGGCTGCAGCTCCAGCGCCCGGCGGAAATTCGGCTCGGCCTTCGGCCATTCCTTCAGCCGCTCATAGGCGATGCCGCGCTGGTAGAAGATGTTCCAATTGGCCGCAGTCGGCGTCTTCAGCACCTCCACGGCCTTGTCATAGAGATTGGCGGCCGAGCGGAAATCATCCTTCGAGGAATAGACACCGCCAAGCGCCAGATAGGCGCGCATGTCGTTGGGATGGGCGTCGACGAAGGCCTTCAGATGGGTGATCGCCTCGTCATGGCGGTCGAGATCGGCAAGGTTGAGGCCAAGCTGCAGGTCCGAAAGCTCCTTCAGCGGCGACGAATCGGGGATCCGCCGATAGAGCGCGATGGCCCCCTCGCCGTCCTTCAACTGTTCGGCGACGGCGGCGAGCTGCACGAGGGCCGCGTCGCTGTCAGGCCTCAGGGCGAGCGCATATTGCAGGTAAAGGCGGACAAACGGCTCGCCGCCGCCACGGTTGAGCGCGGTGGCGAGATCGAGCAGGATTTCGGAAGCGCCGTCGGACGGGCCGGAAACGAAGGGCGCGATCTTGTCGCCCTTGGCAATCCTGTCGCGCAAGGCGACGATTTCCAGCTTGCCCGGCGAAAACGCCTCGGCCTGGTCGAGCACCGAGATCGCCTTGGCCTTGTCGCCCTTGCGGGACAGGAACGAGGCATAGGCCTGTGCATTGCGCATCCAGGTTTCGGGCGCGGCGCCGCCGGCGGTCGTGTCCTGCAGCGTTGCGGCGTAGATCGCCTCGGCCTTTTCGGGCATGCCGGATGCATCGGCGATCAGGGCGCGGTGGAAGGCTTTGAACAGGCCGAACCAGTCCGGCCCCTGCAGCTTGTCGATGGAAGCCATCGCATCCGTGGCTTCACCGGCGCCTTGCTGCGCCCAACCGGACATGACGCCGGAGATCAACCGGTCGAGATCGGATTCCAGCGACAGCTTGAGCCAGTATTGCGCCTTGGTGAAATCCTTCTTGTGGAAGGAATCGACGGCCAGCGCCAGGCGTGAGAAGCGCTCGACATCGGGCACCTCCTTGAGCTTGTCGGCATAGACCAGGGATTCGTCAAAGCGGCCTTGCGCGATCAGCGACAGCATCAGGCTCTGCTGCAGCCCGGTGTCACCCGGATCGAAGGCCAGGGCCTGCTTGTAGTAGGCGATGGCGCTGTCGAGGTCGTTGTCGCCTTCGGCGATCCGGGCGGCCAGATAGGCGCCCGAGAACGACGAAATTTTGACCGGTTCGGTGGATTGCTTGGCATAGGCCGGCAAAGCCGAAATCGCCATGCCCGTCACAATTGCCAGCCTTGTCAGCCAGCGCGCACGTCCTTGCTGCATCGTATCCCTTTCAGCCAGGCGCCATCTCCGCGTCAGCGGGATCGACGTAGACTCGATCTTTCCGGGCAAAGCATGGCCTTTTTGGGGTCGCGCTTCAATCCGCCTGAAATTCACAATCGGGTCAGCCGATTAACAAACCATGGCTGAAGGGGATTTTCGACTGCGGAAAGGCCCGCGTCAAGGTCCACGCTCTCCCGGCGCGACGGATCGCTGCACCTTCGTATCGGCGAAGCCGCCAGACGCTATCGCGCTGCACAGCTCGTTCCATTCGCAGCCGTCGCAAGCCTTGCGCACGCCACCGGCAGAAAACACCTGTCGCATCCGCGCCAGGATTGCCGCGTCGAGATCGAGGCGCACACCCGCCTGGATTGGCCGGGCCAGCAGATCCCCGACATCGCGTGCGGCAAGCCGGTCCCGTTCGATGACGCTCTCGTTGAGACAATGCGGTTCCGGCTCATCGAGCAAAGGCGCGCAGATGTCGTCCGGGCCGGAAACGAGGAGGATGTCCTCGCCCCGCCTCAGGCGCTCCGCGACCGCGTCGTAATTGGCGGTGAAAGCGGGGCTGTATCCCTTGCCCACATAGGTGAGCAGGCAAAGGAGGTGGTGGGCGCGCAGCCTGATCGTCACGAATTGGCCGGCTTCGCCTTGCCGCCGCGAAGCGCCATCAGCGTCGCGGCTCCAAGCGCCGACTTCAGCAATCCGCCGACGATGAACGGCAGGAAGCCGAAGGTGATGGCCTTCTCAGTGCCGATCATGACGGCAAGCCACGCCGTGCCGAGCACCAGACAGGCTAGATTGCCGAGCAGCATGGCGGCGAAGGCAAGCAGCACCCTGTTGCCGTTCCAGCCGCGTTCGGCCAGCCAGCCGACCAGCGCGCCGGTGACCGGGAAGGCGAAGAGATAGCCGCCGGTCGGGCCGACGAAATGCGCCACGCCGGCAGCGCCGCCGGCCAACACCGGAAAGCCGGCAGCACCTTCGACAAGCCACGCCGCGATGGTGACCGCGCCAAGCCGCCAGCCATAGAGCGCGCCAATGAGCGTCACGGCGAAGGTCTGCATGGTCACGGGGACAGGCACCATCGGCACTTCAATGTAGGACGACAGCGCCAGGAACAGCGTGCCGAGCACGACGGCTCCAACCTGCCAGGCGAGCGAGCGATCCTGGAGCCGGAGCGGGCTGAAGGACGGCTTGCTGGACGTGAATGCGATGTCTGTCATGAGGATTCCTTCGCTCGATTTGAAATTATAGATAATTTCGGTTTTCGATCTATTATCGAATCCACATTTTTGCTGGGATGGCAAGCCTTCCCACGACAAAGACCGTCTGACCTGCGTCGCGACGCGCTTCAGATCATTGCTTTATGCACGTCGTGTTCCCAAAATCGGGGCCACTTTTGGGCGACGTACATCAACCCACGATCGCGAAGGCTTCACGCGTCGCGCCGGAGGCCGTCCGGACCGGCTTGCGGCCAATCCACTGGACATGCCGGCCCAGCGTCGCGGCGGCCGATTCGGTGTTTCCTTGTCGCAAGGCGGTCAGGATCGCCCGGTGGTCCTGATCGGTGCGCGCCTCCCACTCCGAACGCCATGCCGCGAACAGGAAGCGGGCGCTGGCCGCGTGCAGATCGTCGATGGTGGCGAGCAGGCGCGGCATGGCGCATGGCGCCAGGATCAGCCGGTGAAAGGCGCGGTTGGCTTCCTCCCAGGACCTGACGTCGCGGGACTTGTCGCCGGCCTTGGTGGCTTCCTCGGCAAGATCGAGAATGGCTGACGTCAGATGCGGCGCGGCATGGCGCAGCGCCAGCACTTCGAGGGCTGCCCGCATTTCAGCCACTTCCTTGACTTCGCCGAGATCGAAGGCAGCGACGCGCACGCCGCGGCGCGGCTCGCTGACGGCCAGGCCTTGCGCCTCGAGGCGGCGGAAGGCTTCGCGCACCGGAACATGGCTGGTGTGGAACTCCTCGGCGACATGGTCCTGGCGCAACCGGGCGCCGGGCTCGATCGCACCCGAGATGATGCGGTCCGCCAGCACCTTGCTGATGCGCACCGCGATGGTGTCGTCCGTGCCCTTTGCCATGTTTTATAGATAATTTGCGGAAGGGCAGCTTGTCGAGACGGCGAGACCGGCTTCCACAACTGCCTGGCGAAAAGATGCCGGCATTCAGGGGCGCCCTGCCAGCCTTGCGTCCAACGCCTGCATGGCGACAGTGACGAGATCGTGCAGGCGCTTGTTTGCTACGCCGTCACGCGCCTGTACCGAAAGTCCATGCATGAGCGTGGCGTAGTAATCGCCCAGCGCCTCGGCATCCGTATCCGGTTTCAGTTCGCCGTCCCGAACAGCCTCGTTCAGCCGCTCGACGATCGATACGGTGCGCGCCCGGCGGTGCTGTGCCAGCCACTCCTGCACACGGTCATTCTCGACGGCGCAGTTGGTGGCGGCCGATACCACCATGCAGCCCTGCGGCCGTCCCGGCTTTGTGTAGGTTTCGACGGCCTCACGCAGCATTCGCTCGATGGCGCCCCGGGCGGTCGGCTCTTCCGCCAGCGCCCGTGTGGCAAATCCGCCTTCATGGGCCTCATAGAGGCCGACCGCTTCCCGAAACAGATCCTCCTTCGACCCAAAGGCCGCGTAGATGCGCGCCGAGGCGATGCCGAGTACCGAGACGAGGTCGGCCATCGAGGTGCCTTCGTAACCGCGTGTCCAGAAGGCATCCTGCGCCTTCTCAAGCGCCTCATCACGATCGAACTCCCTCGGCCTGCCCGCCATCGCCAACTCCATTTTTTATCGATCAACAAATAATCCGCTTGACTCCGGATTGCAAACTCCAATTCTTTGTCAATCGATAAAGAATCACAAACCGGAGACTGACATGAGTTCACTCAATCAAGACGCGGCGCTCGATGTCGCGCCGACTCAAGCGGCGGCCGGCAGCGGGCGCGGCGCCACGCTGGCGTTGCTCGCCTTCGCCCAGCTCATCATCGCGCTCGACCTCAACATCGTCTTCGTGGCGCTGTCGGAAATCGGCTCGGGCCTCGGCTTTTCCGGCCAGACATTACAATGGGTGGTGAGCGCCTACACCGTCTTCACCGGCGGCTTCCTGCTTTTTGGCGGCCGCGCCGCCGATCTTGTCGGCCAGCGCCGCGTCTTCATCTTCGCGCTCTGGCTCTATGCGCTCTCATCGCTGCTTGGCGGCCTCGCCTGGTCGCCCGGAGTCATCATCGCGGCGCGCGCCGTGCAAGGCATTGGCGCTGCCTTCCTGTTTCCGGCGACATTGTCGCTGATCAATCGCCTGTTCGCCGAAGGGCCGGAGCGCAACCGGGCGCTCGCGGTCTGGGGTGGCGCCGGGGCAAGCGGCCTGACCCTCGGCTCCCTGGCGGGAGGGTTTTTGACCAGCGCCTTTGGTTGGCCGGCCGTGTTCTATGTCAATGTGGTGCTGGCCGGCGTCGCCATCGCCGCCGCCTTTGCCATCATCCCGCGTGATCCGAAGCGGCAGGCGCATCGCAATTTCGACCTGCCCGGCGCGGTCACCGTCACCGCGGGCGCCACGCTGCTGGTCTTCACGCTGGTTCAGGGACCGGACTATGGCTGGACGTCGCCGACAATCCTCGCCAGCGCCCTGCTTGCGGCGTTGTTCCTAGTCGTCTTCACCGTGATCGAGGCACGGAGCGCCGACCCGCTGATGCCGCTGCGCCTGTTCCACAACCGCAGCCTGGTCGCCGGCATGACGATCACCTTCCTCTACATGGGGACGTTCGGGGCCTTGCCCTATTTCCTCACCGTGCTGTTGCAGACCGTGCATGGTTTCACTGCCCTGCAGACTGGCCTGGCGTTCCTGGTGCCATCGATCGCCATCGCCACCGGCACGCAGCTCGGCGAACGTCTGGCGACACGCTTTTCGACACGCTCGACCCTGGTCGGCGGCATGTTGATCGGAGCGGCCGGCACGGCCTTGATGGTCCTTGGCGCGTCGGCCGAGAGCAGCTATGCCGCCCTCGTTCCCGGCCTGATCATCTCGGGTGTCGGCCAGGGCATCGTCTGGACCGCGATGTGGATCGCGGCCGCTTCGGGCGTCGCTCATGACGAACAGGGCGTTGCGTCGGGCATGGCCTGCACGACGCTCAACATCGGCAACGCGATAGGGATGGCGACTTTGATCGCGGTCGCCAACAGCCATATCGCGGGGCTGACGGGCGATGCGCTGAAGAGCCCGATCGCCGACGGCATTGAGCTTGCCTTCTGGCTCGCGGCGGCAGGTATCCTGATCAGTCTGCTGGCCGCGATGGTCCTGCCGGGGAAAGCAAAGTAGCCGACGCCGAAGTGACGCCGTTCAGTTCACCCGGCTGATGCAGAAATCGATGACGTCGATCAGCGCCGATTTCTGCGGCGTCTCCTCCAGCGGCGCCAGCGCGTCGCGGGCGATCTCGCCGAAATGCCGGGCGCGGCCGATCGTATCGGCGATGGCGCCGTGGCGGGTCATCAGGCCGATCGCCTTTTCCAGGCCGGCGTCGTCGACGACATTGTCCTCGATGGCGCGCTTCCAGAAGGTGCGCTCGGCCTTGGTGCCGCGCCGATAGGCGAGGATGACAGGTAAGGTCACCTTGCCCTCACGGAAATCGTCGCCGACATTCTTGCCGAGGTCCTTGCTGGTGCCGCCATAGTCCAGCGCATCGTCGATGAGCTGGAAGGCAAGGCCGAGATTCATGCCGTAGGAGCGTAGTGCCGCGCGATCATTGCGGGTCGCCTGGGCAATGACCGGGCCGACTTCGGCAGCAGCCGAAAAAAGTGCTGCGGTCTTGGCCTTGATGACGGCGAAGTGCTCGTCCTCGGTGGTTTCGAGGTTCTTGGCGGCAGCAAGCTGCATGACCTCGCCCTCGGCGATGATCGAAGCGGCACTCGACAGGATGTCGAGCGCTTCGAGCGAACCGACATCGACCATCATGCGGAAGGCCTGGCCGAGCAGGAAGTCGCCGACCAGTACGCTTGCCTGGTTGCCCCAGATCATGCGGGCGGTCTTCTTGCCGCGCCGCATGCCGCTCTCGTCGACGACGTCGTCATGGAGAAGCGTCGCCGTGTGCATGAACTCGACCGAGGTGGCGAGCTTGACGTGGCCTTCGCCGGCATAGCCGAACATTTGCGCGGCGGCCAACGTCAGCATCGGCCGCAGCCTTTTGCCGCCCGACGAGATCAGATGGTTGGCGACCTCCGGGATCATCTCGACGTCGGAGCCGGCCTTGGACAGGATCAACTCGTTGACGCGCCCCATATCGGCCGCCGTCAGATCGATCAGATCCTTGATGGAGGCGGGTTCCCGCTTCCCGTTTTCGATGTTGAGAACGACACCCACGACAATCACTCCCGTCTTGGTATAACGCGTGCGACGGCACCCTTAGTCCCGATACGGACTCTAGGGCGGCGGACACGGCCACGGCAAGTGGCGAATTGGCGCGGCGCCGGTGACAGCTTGTTAACGATCCGGCAGGGAGCGAGGCTCTGCCGCGGAATCCCCTGCCCGTTTACATCAATGGCGCAAACTGCGAGTTTCATACGATGATAGAGCTTGTCCGCACCAACGATGCCGTGATCATTTCCTTCGTCGAATCGCTGATGCGCGACGCCGGCATCGCCTGCTTCGTCGCCGATCAGAATATGAGCATTCTCGAAGGGTCGATCGGTCTTTTGCAGAAGCGCGTCATGGTCGACGCTGACCAGGCCGATGCAGCAAGGCGCATCCTCAGGGATGCCGGCATCGCCAACGAGATCCGCACAAAATAATGTCGGCCGCGCCAGCCACCCTCGCCCCGGAGACGCCGGCCCATACGGTCGATGCCTTCCATCGCGGCCGGTTCTGGCTGGTGCAGCCCAAGCATGGCGGACACCGCGCCGGCATGGATGCGATGATGCTGGCGGCATCCGTGCCATCCTCGTTCGACGGGCGCCTGGCCGATTTCGGCGCCGGCGCCGGTGCTGCCGGCCTGGCGGTGCTGTCGCGCTGTCCGGCAGCTCATGCCGTGCTCGTCGAACGCGCACCGGAAATGGCGGCCTTCGCGTCGGCCACCCTTGCTCACCCCGGCAATGCGCATCTCAGCGATCGCGCCTCCGTGCTCGTGGCCGATGTCACGATGTCGGGCCAAGCCAGGGCCGCCGCCGGCCTCGCCGACAATGACTTCGACTACGTCATCATGAACCCGCCCTTCAACGCCGCCCGGGACCGCGCCACGCCTGACAGGCTGCGGAAGGAAGCCCATGTCATGGAGGACGGGCTGTTCGAAAGCTGGATCCGCAGTGCGGCGGCGGTGGTCAGGCCGCGCGGCGGGCTTGCCGTCATCGCGCGGTCCGAACAGCTCGGCGCCATTCTCGACGCGATATCAGGCCGTTTCGGCGATGCCGAGATGCTTGCCGTGCACCCTCGCCCCGACGCAGCGGCGATCCGAATCATTGTGCGGGCAGCGCTCGGCGCGCGCGGAAAGCTCGCCATCCGCCCGCCTTTGATGCTTCACGCACAATCGGGCAACGGCCCCGATGAGCGCAGCGAAATGATCGCCAACGGTCTCGCCTCGTTGTTTGGAGATTGAGCTATTCCTGGCCTCCGCATTGCCGTTGGCCGGGAAATCCCTACATGCCTGCAACCCATCGACCGGAGACCACGCCCTCGTGAAACGCCTTTTCAACCGACTGCTGCCGAAATCCTGGCGCTCCACCGTCGTCACCATTCCGGTCATCCGGCTGCACGGCACCATCATGGCCGGCGGCCAGTTCCGGCAGAATCTGTCGCTGGCTTCCACAGCCGGCCTCATCGAAAAGGCGTTTTCCTTCGACGCGCCGGCCGTTGCCGTCTCGATCAATTCGCCCGGCGGCTCGCCGGTGCAGTCGAGGCTGATCTTCAAGCGCATCCGCGATCTGGCAGTTGAAAAGAACAAGAAGGTGCTGGTCTTCGTCGAGGACGTCGCCGCCTCAGGCGGTTACATGATCGCGGTTGCCGGCGATGAGATTTTTGCCGATCCCTCCTCCATCGTCGGTTCCATCGGTGTGGTCTCGGCCTCGTTCGGCTTTCCCGAACTGATGAAGAAGATCGGCGTCGAGCGCCGTGTCCACACCGCCGGACAGAACAAGGCGGTGCTCGATCCGTTCAAGCCCGAGAAGAAGGAAGACGTCGAGCGGCTGAAGGCGCTGCAGCTCGAGGTGCACGATACCTTCATCGATCTGGTCAAGGAGCGGCGCGGCACGAAGCTGAAGGACGATCCGGACTTGTTCACCGGCCTGTTCTGGACCGGCAAAAGGGGTCTGGAGCTCGGCCTCGTCGATGCGCTCGGCGACATGCGCACGGTGCTGAAGACCCGGTTCGGGGCGAAAACCCAGCTGAGATTGGTCACGGCGCCACGCGGTTTCCTCAGCCGTTTCGGCCTGTTCGGCTCGAGCAAGGGCTTTTCAGCGCCCGATATCGCCGCAGCTGCCGCCAGCGGCGTCATCGATGCGGCGGAAGAGCGCGCACTGTGGGCTCGCTTCGGGCTTTGAAAAGCCGGCAAAACCGTCTAGCATGAAGGCTTGAAGTCCTATGCATGTCGTTTTCCCAAAACCGAACACAGTTTTGGGCGACATGCATTAACCGACCCGACCGGCCGCCTTCGCCGGCCCAGCGTGGTAGGAGTTGTGACATGCCGCAGATCATTTTCTTCACCGTGGTTGGCGTGGCCGCCTATTTCGGTTACCGCACCTTCGTGCGCGAAGCCGAGCGCGTGACCGCCAAGGTGCGGCGCACCGAAAAGCAGGCGGCCAATGGCGCGATGGGAACGCTGGTCAAGGATCCGAAGACCGGCGAATACCGGCTGGCCAAGGACTGAGCATCATCCCCCATACGACTGACGCCGTGGACACCGAGATCGGTTCGCGCACATGGCACGCGCATGCCAAGATCAATCTGGCGCTGCATGTCACAGGCAGGCGTCCTGACGGTTATCACCTGATCGACAGCCTTGCGGTGTTCACGCGGTTTGGCGACAGGGTCGAGATCGCGCTCGCCGACAGTGACGATTTTACTGTGTCCGGCCGTTATGCGCCGGCAGTTCCCCTCGACGCCAGCAATCTGGTGCTGAAGGCCCGCGATACCTTGCGACGAGAGGCTGGCTCCGAGCGCACCCCGCCCGTCGCCATAAAGCTGGAAAAGAACCTGCCGGTCGCCTCCGGCGTCGGCGGCGGTTCGAGCGACGCGGCAGCCGTGCTGCGCGGGCTGGCGCAAACATGGGGCTTGGACATGGGCGGGACCGAACTGGCGCGGATCGGTCTATCGCTTGGCGCCGATGTGCCGATGTGCCTGGCGGCAAAGCCGCTGGTGGCGCGCGGCATTGGTGAAGAGCTGTCGATGGTGCCGGACTTCTCGGCGCTGGGACTGGTGCTGGTCAATCCCGGCACGCCGGTCTCGACGGCCGACGTGTTCGCGGCCCTTTCCCGCCGCGACAACGAGCCTCTGCCGCCGCTGCCGCGCAGCATCGATTTTCACAGCCTGCGCAACTGGCTGGAGATCACCCGCAATGATCTCGAACCGGCGGCGCTGGCGCTGCAGCCCGCCATAGGCCGGGCGCTGTCGTGGCTTGATAGGGCCGGATCGGGCTTTTCACGCATGTCCGGATCGGGCGCGACCTGTTTCGGCCTGTTCGAGACCGGCAATGTCGCCAAGCGCGCGGCGGCCGAGATCCGCGGTCGCCAGCCCGACTGGTTCGTCGCGGCGACGCGCAGCATGTCATCGGAGGTTGAGTGAAATGGCTGGGATCAACGAGAGCCGTTCGTTCATTCCGGTGCGCATCGCGGTGCTGACGGTTTCCGACACGCGCAGCCTCGCCGACGACAAATCCGGCCAGACGCTGGCCGACCGCATCACTGAGGCAGGCCACATCCTAGCCGCCCGCGATATCGTCACCGATGACCGCGAAAAGATCCGCGACACGGTGCTGGCGTGGTCGCGGGACAAGACCATCGATGTCGTCATCACCACCGGCGGCACCGGCTTCACCGGGCGCGACGTGACGCCGGACGCGCTGGAGCCGATCTTCGAAAAGCGCATGGACGGCTTTTCCGAAGTGTTCCACCGCATCTCGTACGATAAGATCGGCACGTCGACGATTCAGAGTCGGGCAACCGGCGGTGTCGTCAACGCCACCTTCGTCTTCGTGCTGCCGGGTTCGCCCGGCGCCTGCAAGGACGCTTGGGACGGTATCCTCAAGGCGCAACTCGATTACCGCCACATGCCCTGCAACTTCGTCGAGATCATGCCGCGCCTGGACGAACATCTGCGGCGCGGGAAGTAACACGCAGAATTGCGCTTCCTACAGTCCGCCGTCAGCGGATGACCGGCTCGCCATGAAAGCGCCGGCGCGAGGGGCGCGAAACGCCGAAGCCGACTTCCATCATCAGCCGCGGCGTGCGCGCCGGCACCGTGCCCATGTGGAAACCGAAGGGATCCTCGACGAAGCCGAGGCCCGCCTCTCCGGTCAGCGTCACCGGGCTCTGCTCGCCATAGACGTCCAGCACCTCCTGGGCGGGATGGCCGACCAACAGAGTGAGCTGATGCTTGATGGCGCGACGCTTGTGGCTGCCCCGGACATAGACATGCGGACCGGTGTCGGCATCGACAGGCTTGAGGTAGAAGAAGAATTTCAGCATGCGCCAGTCGTCGAGGTCGAAATGATACTTGCCGAGCGAGGCAAGGTTCTTGTCGGCGTCCGAGGCTTCGCCGGTCGGAAAACTCCACCAGACGCGCGTCGTGATCAGTTTCGCCTGAGCGCCGAGATAGTGCGCCGCAATGTCGAGAAGCAGCGGATCGCGCTGTATGGCGAGTGCCGCGGGACAGTCGAGGATGCGCTCGAAATAGTGCCCGCTGAGCAGAGAGCGGCCCAACCGTTTCTCGGCCTGCGCATGCTCGCCCGGCATGAATTCGAGACGGCGGTCGAAATTGCCGAAGCAAGGCGTACGCCCCGCGAACTCCGCGATCTCTTCATGAATTTCCGATGGCAGGACCAGGCCAGAAAACAGGCCGTCGGAACGCAGTGCATCGACCACCGCCGCCCGCTCGACACCGGCAAACATCGTATCCCCAACATTGTCGGCAGGGCGGGCGCGTTTTGCACCCAGCCAATGCATGCGGCGCCCAGGCATGGTGCGCGCCAGCATGAACATCGGCAGCCAGGCAGGGTTTTCGCGAAGGTCCGTCAGATAGGTCGGAATGCGCACGGCAATGCGCCGCAGCAGGCTGCCATTGCGCGCAATGGCCTCGAGACTGGCGACGCCGGATTTGTCTGATGTTGAAAGGCTCATCGGGTCCTCTTCTATGAGGGTGACACCCGATGCCGCATCGGTGCTCACCACTCGCCTGACCCAAACCCAATTCACCCGCCTCAGGGGAAGGCTAACCCCGCGTCAGGTTTTGTGCAATGCACAATGGACAGAGCAGATGCAAAAAATCACTTTGGGGCGCGGTGCTGCTGCTTCGGCGGCGCCACCCAGATCTCGGCGTCGAGCTTCTTTGTCGCCAGGCCGCGCGCCAGAGCCTCGGCGCTGCTGGCGCTCTTCGACAAGGACGCGGCCTGCCGTTTGCTGATCACCAGCCCATCGGCGAGAGCCCGGTTTCCCGAAAAGACCCGGGCCAGGAACGGCGTGCGGCTACCGCGCGCGCGTGAGAATCGCGCCGCCATGGTTTGCTTCGCCGTGTGCACGACGACCGCGTCGATCCAGCCCTCCACCAGCCGCGCGCCGGGTTCCAGCAGCAGCAGCCAGTCTCCCTTGGCCTGCCGGATCCCGGCGGCGATGCCGCCGCTCGCCATATAGTGGCAGCCAGCATGCTCGGCGACATGATGCGTCTGGTCGGTGGAGCCGGTGTCGCAAACGACAACCTCCCGCACCACGCCCTCGACCGCGCCGCCAATCAGCGAGGCGAGCGTGCGGGCGAGAGCCTCCTCGTCATTGCGCGTTTCGATGAGAACACTGAGCATATTTAGCCGAATAGCGGAAAGCCGCGCATAGCGCCAGTTTTTGCGGCGCAGCATAAAAAGTTCTTGCTTTGTTCTCATCGGCAAAATAGGAATAATTTCATGAGCAGAGCGATTCGAAACAACATGGACAGTCCCTGGGAGCGGGCCAAGATGGAACCGATCGTGCGTGCCGACATTGCAGCCTTCGGGGCAGGACGCGCCGAAATGGCCAATGCGATGATCGAGCAGAGTGGCATGCGTATCCGCCCGGACCGCAACCGCGGCCGGTCGGCGGGCATCAATCCGTCCGGCCGCTTCGAACCCGTCAGCCGGCATGTCTTCGACGATGGCTGGAGTTCGCTGGAGGAACTGCCGCCGTTCAAGACCGAGGTGCAGGTGGAAAAGCCGCGCACCATCATCACCCGCAATGAATCGCCCGACATCTCCTTCGACCGCTCGATCAACCCCTATCGCGGCTGCGAACATGGCTGCGTCTATTGCTTCGCGCGGCCGACGCACGCCTTCATGGGCCTGTCGCCGGGGCTGGATTTCGAATCCAAGCTGTTCGCCAAGCCGGATGCGGCGCGGCTGCTCGACAAGGAGCTGTCGAAGGACGGCTACCAGCCGCGCACCATCGCCATCGGCACCAACACCGATCCCTACCAGCCGATCGAGAAGCAGTACCGGATCATGCGCGAGATCCTCGAAGTGCTGGAGGCACGCGGCCATCCGGTCGGCATCGTCACCAAATCCGCTCTGGTGACGCGCGACATCGACATATTGTCGCGTATGGCCGAACGCGGGCTGGCCAAGGTGGCGCTGTCGGTGACGACGATGGACCGCATGCTGGCCAGGACGATGGAACCTCGCGCGTCGACGCCGACCAAGCGGCTGGAAGCGATCCGGCAACTTTCGGATGCCGGCATTCCGACTTCGGTCATGGTCGCGCCGATCATCCCCGGCCTCACCGACCAGGAGATGGAGCGGATCCTCGATTCGGCACGCGCCGCCGGCGCGCGCGAGGCGGGTTATGTTGTGCTGCGCCTGCCGCTGGAGGTCAGCCCGATCTTCAAGGACTGGCTGCTGCGCCACTATCCCGACCGCTATCGCCACGTGATGTCGCTGATCCGCTCGATGCGCGATGGCAAGGACTACGATTCGGAATGGGGCAAGCGCATGAAGGGCGCCGGACCCTACGCCTGGCAGATCGGCCGGCGCTTCGAGATCACCGCCAAGCGGCTCGGGCTCAACGCCGAACGGCGCACGCTGCGCACCGACCAGTTCGTCGCGGCTGGAAAAGACCAGGAACAGCTGATGCTGCTCTGAGAATGCAATTTGCCGTGGCGGTTTGACCCGCCACGGCAAGAAATCCCGTCCGGCCTGCCCCGGCCTGCAGACGGTGCCCTCCCGGTCCGGCGCCCCACCCGACCCGGAGGGACTTGCGGAGAATCGGAGCCGATGCGAACCTCGCCGCAACATGGCTCGCGCGCGTTCCGATTCTCCGCTTCTCTTCGAAATCGTCGAGAAACCCGATTTCTCCTTCGAGACGAAGGCGATGGCCGATGGCCTGTGGCCGGTCGCCGGGATGGACGAGGCCGGCCGCGGTCCGCTGGCCGGGCCGGTGGTCGCCGCAGCGGTGGTGCTCGACCCCACCAACATCCCCGAAGGCCTCGACGATTCCAAACGGCTCAGCCATTTGCAGCGCGAGGCGCTGTTCCTGCGCATTCTTGGCTCGGCACAGGCGGTTTCGATGGCCTCGATCAGCGCCGAAGGCATTGACGGCAGCAACATCCTGAAGGCCAGCCTCGAGGCGATGCGCCGCGCTCTGGTCGGGCTTTCGGTTCGGCCGAAGCTTGCGCTGGCCGACGGACGCGACGTGCCGCCGGGGCTCCCTTGCGACGGCCGTGCGCTGATCAAGGGCGACCAGCGCTCGCAGTCGATCGCCGCCGCCTCGATCGTCGCCAAGGTGATGCGCGACCGCATGATGTGCGGCTGCGGCAGCCATCATGATCGCTACGGCTTCGAGGTCCATATGGGTTACGCCACCGCCCGGCATCGGACAGCGATCGAGGCGCATGGCCCGGTCGCGCGGCTCCACCGCGTGTCGTTCGCGCCGTTCAGGCTGGGCGGAGCTGAGGTGGTTGAAGAAGAAAGCTTGGCCGGGCTGGATTGAGCCGACGGCGATGACAGCTGAGCTCCCCCTCGTGGAGATGTCCGGCAGGACAGAGGGGGCGCTGTCCCGCCGCCATATCCAGCCGGTTGCGCCCAGGCTCCTCGGATAACTCGCATCCGACGCAGCGCATAAATGTCAAACGCTGGCGTTCCTTCACGCCCCCCTCTGTCCTGCCAGGCGATCGTCGCTCGGAAAGCCAAGCAGTTGGCTTTCCGTCCGCTGCGCGGACCGCTCCTCAACCCCCACAAGGGGGAGATTGGCCGCTTTGACGCATCGCCAAGAAAAAAGCCGCCAGGTTGCCCGGGCGGCTTTTTGATTTCCAAATGCTATCAGCTCAGTTCAGCTTGGCCTTCACATCCGCGAGCGAAGCCTTGAACAGGTCGGCTCCGGCCTTGACGTCGACCTTGGCGGCGAGCAGCGCGCGGGCGGCTTCGACGGCGATGTCGACGGCGCTGGCGCGCACCTCGGCGACCGCGTCACGCTCGGCCTGACCGATCTTCTGCTCGGCAAGCGCGGTGCGCCGGGCGACATAGTCTTCGGTCTTCTTGTGCGCTTCGGTGGCGAGCATTTCGGCTTCGCGCTTGGCGGCCGCGACGATGTCGGCAGCCTCCTGCTCGGCTTCCTTGCGCTTCTTCTTGTACTGGCCGAGCAATTGCTGGGCTTCGTCGCGCAGCTTGCGGGCCTCGTCGAGCTCGCTGCTGATCCTGGCGGCGCGCGCATCGAGTGCCTTGGCGATCAGGCTGGGCACCTTGATGTAGATGGCGACGCCCAGGAAGATGATCAGGGCAATCGTGGCCCAGAGCGTTGCGAGAGATGTAGCGTCCATGATGCGCTCCTCACCGGGCCACGGATTTGACCGCGGCCGCGATCTCGGCCTTGCTGGCCTTGCCGCCAACCAGGGCTTCGACGATCGCCGAAGCGGTATCCTCGGCGATGCTGCCGACTTCCTTCATGGCATTGGCCTTGATGGAAGAAATGCGCGCCTCGGCCTCGCCAAGCTTCTCGTCGAGCGCGGCCTCGATCTTCTTGCGCGCGGTCTCGGTTTCCGCCTTGGCCGCATCGGCGGCCTGCTGGCCGATCGAACTGGCGTTCTTCTTGGCCTCCGCCAGTTCCTGCTCGTAAGCAGCAACGGCGGCATCGGCCTCGCCCTTCAACTTCGACGCCTGATCGAGATCCTGGCTGATGCGATCGTTGCGGACATCGATGATGCCGCCAACGCGCGGCATCGCTACCTTCTTCAAGAAGAGGTAGAACAGCCCGAAAGTGATCGCCAGCCACAGAAGCTGCGACGGAAACGTCGCCGGATCGAATGGCGGGAACGTGCCATGCGCTTCGGCAGGCACGCCGGTGCCGGAATGCGTGTCGCCTTCCGTCACGGCGGGCGCGGTCTCTTCCGCAAAGGCAGATGTCACGAACATCTCATTCCCCTGTCCATAAGGTAAGGTCGCACCATGCGCCCCCCTTCGTCAGCCCGTGTTTCTTACTTGAACACCAGGAGGAGCGCGATCAGGAGCGAGAAGATGCCCAGAGCTTCGGTCACGGCGAAGCCGAAAATCAGGCGGCCGAACTGGCCATCGGCAGCCGACGGATTGCGCAGCGCGCCCGAGAGATAGCTGCCGAAGATGTTGCCCAGGCCGATGCCCGCGCCACCCATGCCCAGGCAAGCGATGCCGGCGCCGATCGCAGCTGCTGCATTTACTTCCATGTCAAACTCCTTGTGGTTCCGTTGTCGTTGCAGTTTGTAATTGGCGTCACGCGCCGGTGAAATTTAGTGACTGGGGTGCAGGGCGTCGTTGAGGTACATGCAGGTCAACACCGCAAAGACATAAGCCTGCAGGAAGGCGACGAGCAGTTCCAGCGCCGTCAGCGCCACCGCCATGGCCAGTGGCAGGATCGAGCCCGCCACGCCGACCGCGCCCAGCGCGGAGAGGCTGACGACGAAGCCCGAAAACACCTTCAGCGTGATATGGCCGGCCAACATGTTGGCGAACAGACGAACCGAGAGGCTGATCGGGCGCGAGACGAAGGAAATCACCTCGATCGGAACGACAAGCACCATCATCACGAGAGGCACGCCTTTCGGCACGAACAGCTTGAGGAAGCCCAGACCGTGCTTCATGAAGCCGTAGACGATGACGGTGCCAATCACCAGGATGGCGAGGCCGAAGGTGACGATGATGTGGCTGGTGATGGTGAAGAAATAGGGGAACAGGCCGAGCAGATTGGCAACCAGCACGAACATGAACAGCGAAAACACAAGCGGGAAGAACTTCATGCCCTGCGTGCCGGCGGCATCGCGCAACATGTTGCCGACGAACTCGTAGGCCATCTCGGAGATCGACTGCAGCCGACCGGGAACCAGGCTGCGGCTGGATGTGGTGAGATAGAGGAAGGCCGCCGCGACGATCACGGTCGCGACCATGAACAATGCCGAATTTGTGAAGGACAGGTCGTAGCCGCCGATGTTAATCGGAATCAGCTTGATGATATGGAACTGGTGGATCGGATCGACCTTGTCAGCTGCCACGTTCTAACCCCGTCAATGCCGCATACTTACGGCCAGATTACCATTGCCGCATGGAGGGCGGCTATTTCCAAATGCCGCCTGAGGGGCGGTCATTTGCTGTCGTCCCGGCCAGAGCGCGATTTATCGCCCTGTCCGAATTCTGCCACAACGCCCGCGGAACGCATGACATTGAGTATACCGGCGCCAAAACCAAGCAGCAGGAAAACGATCAGACCCCATGGCGATGTCCCCGCCATACGGTCGATGATCCAGCCGATGCCGGCGCCCACCACCACGCCAGCGATAAATTCGCTGGAGAGTTTGACCGCCTGGCCATAACCGGCCGCACTGCCCGCTTTCGCGTCGTCTTTCCCCTCGAGCCGGTTCGGCAGCCTTGTCGCAAGCGATGCTTCAAGTTCACGCCGACGTCGCTCAAGATCCTCGTCGCGGATGCCGGTTTCATGCTGATTGCCGCGGCCGGTTTCTCCGGTTCCGTCTGGCCTGCTTTTATCGGCCATCGCAACCCCCCTGCCCGGTCAGACCGTCACCGTCCGTCCGCTTCTAAAGTCGCCGGCAACATAGTTAGAGGGTTTGCGCCCGTCAAGCCACGGGCGGAAGATCATTGCCATGTATTTTAGGCAATAAAATCAACGAATTAGAGAGGTGCGACATCGTGCCCGTCGCGATGATGGGGATGCGCTGCACGAATCCCCCCGGCAATGGCAGGCTGATCAAGCCTGTGGCCGGTGAAAAAGACCAGCAGCAGACAGGCCCTCAGCTCCAGCCGCCGCCATAGGTGCGGTAGAAGATATGCAGGCCGATCTTGGTCATCTTCTGCATCGTACGGGCCCAGCCCGGATGGACATATTGCGCGTAGTAATGGGTCGATGATCCGACCTCCGGGATGAAGATCTTGCCGGCGGTGACGGCCATGGCGATGTCCTGCGCGGTCTTGTAGGCGACAGGATCGTCGATACGCTTCTTCCTGCCATCGCAAGCGAAGGAGAACTGGCAGCGGTTGAACCAGCTGTCGTTCTGGTAGACGACGCCGCAGATCGAATTGGGATAGGCGGGATTGCGGACGCGGTTGAGGATGACCTGGGCAACGGCAGCCTGACCGCGCACGGATTCGCTCCTCGCCTCGAAATAGATGCCGTTGGCCAGGCACTTTTGCTCGGGCTTGGAGAAGACGCTGGCCGGAAGCGGGTTCTGGATCCACGAATGGTCGCCCTTGGCCATCGGCGGAATGAAGCGGCCGTTGTTGGGCTGCTCGTCCTGCAGCAGGGCTTCGAAGGGCGAGGCCTTGGCATAGTCCGGCTCGGATTGCGCATAGGCCGTCGCCAGAATATCGGGATGGTCGTTGTTGACCAGGGCGGCAAGCATGGCCGGCACGCCGGGATCCGGCTTCTTGTCTTCACGCGCATGGAATTCCGCGGCGATCTGGATTTCCTTGCCTTTGATCTGCGGCTTGGCGAAGGCCATTTTCAAGCCGCCATCCATGCTCGGCCGCATCAAGGAGGAGGTCCGCTGGAAGATCGAACCGGCGTTGAAGTTCTTCGGCGGCGCGACGGGAGACACCTGGACGATGCGGCCCTTCTTGTCGGCGCGCACGACGCGATCCTCGTCGGGCGAGCCGCTGACCTTGCCGCCCTTGCCGCGAAACGACACGTTGCCGACGCCAGCCAGGTGAATCCCCGATCCGGAGATCGAGCCGGTGACGTCGGAATCGACGAAGGGCATCTCGGCGGCGTGGGTCGAGCCCGCGACGGATCTCTCGACATAGGAATTCCAGCGCGCGCTCGGCGATTCAAGGCCGGAAACGAGGCTGGTCATGTCCTGGTAGGCGGCGACGGTCGGGAAGCCGATCCAGATGCCGAGACCGATGATGAACGGAGATACGAAGCTGCGTTTCTTCTCACCGGCGGCGGCAACAAGCCGCTTCAACACACGTCGATGCACGGAACACTCTCCAGGAACGCCACTGACCCCACTGGAGAGCAAAATGATGCATTAACCTTGATGGGACGTTAACGGGATCGATCAGGTTTTCTCAGTCGGCTCAAGGCCATGGTTTCGAAGTCGGGCGGTTTTACGGCCGACCAGGGTACGCCGCGCCGGACGACCAGACGTTGGCAGGGCAAGAGAGCTGCGGGGCTGCTCCAGGGGAGGAGCTTAACGGGATATCCATATTCCAACCGCCATATGGCAGTTGGTTCCAAACAGCGGTTCAGCACAGCGGACGGATGACAACGATCGCGGGAAATATTGCCGTGGATGACGCCCAATTGGCGGAAGCAACACCACGCCCAACGCTTCTCAATCTGACCGCGCTGCGCGCCTTCGCAGCTCTGTCGATATTCATCTACCATCTGACGGAATTGGGAATCGATGCATCCCGATCCATTCGGGACATGTATCTCGGCTGTGCTGTTTCGTTCTTCTTTGTCCTGTCAGGGTTCGTGCTGGCGTACAGTTTCTCGGGGCGTTTCCTTGGCTGGCGCGACATAAGAAACTTCATCTTGCAGAGATTCTTCCGGCTGTGGCCCGTCCACATGCTATGTTTCTTCCTTGCCCTTGTGGCGCGTCGTCCTCCGACCAGTCTCTTCACCGCATACTTGGCAACCACACTGCAGAGTTCCTGGTTTCCAACCTACGGTACGGCTTACGCGTATAACGGCGTTTCGTGGTCGATATCGGTCGAACTGTTTTTCTATCTCGCCTTGCCGTTCATTCTGATCTTGCGGCCAAATCAGATCATGCTGGTGGTCTGCGGCTGGACAGTTGTCGTCCTTGGGCTGATCGCTCTCACAGCGACTTTACCCGGGCCTGTATTTCCACCCCCTTCCGAAAAGCCCTGGCTGGACCTCTACGTCACGGATGCGTCGCTGGTTCACCTCTTCCCGCCCGTGCGCATGGTGGAATTCCTGTCCGGGATAGCCGTCTATCAGCTGTTCAGGGGCCGGCGCATTTCCGATGCCTGGGTGACGTTCTGCCAGGTTGCGGCAGTGGTGTGCCTGGTGCTTTGGGCATGCGTACATGCCGAGATCACGCTATTTTTTGCGGATCATGCATCGCTCATGGCGTCCGTCGCCTATCGCGAATTTGGCCTGTATCCACTCTTCGCCGCCATCGTCTACGTCTTCGCACATCAGTCAGGCTCATTGACCCGCGTCCTGTCTTGCCGTGTGCTGGTTTTCTGCGGGGAGATCAGCTTCGCATTCTACATGATCCATCAGGTCGTCATCCATGTCCTGGCTTACAATTTCGAGATCAGGCAGCATTGTGGTCCGACAGTCGCCGCGATCTCGGCAGGCATACTAAGCCTCGGTTTTTCAATTGTTCTCCATCGAACGGTGGAGATCCCCGGTATGGACTGGGCCAAGCAACAGTTCCCGATGACCAGGCGAGCACCTTTATCGGCGCATGTGTCTGTCGGCGCCCTCGCCTGACCTTGCGTCCGCCCGCCGCAGGAAGATCGGCCAGGCGATCAGCGCGCAGATGGCGGCCGACAGCCAGACGCCGGACCAGGACCAGAGGTGCAACAGCCCGGGAATGGCCACCGGCACCAGGAAGAAGCCGACGAAAACGAAGGTGTTGGCCAGGCTGAGCGCGGTTCCGACATGGCCGGCGCCGGCAAGCGTGGCAAGCTCGGTATAGGCAACGCCGTGCCAGGCGGACACCGAGATGCCTGCGACAATCAGCACCAAGGGAAGGACGGCAACCAGGAAAGACTGGCCGCCCGGCATTGCGGGGCTGGCGAGGACCAGCAGCCAAAGCACCGCGAAAGCCAACGCGCTGAGCGCACTGCACGAGCGCAGAAACTGGCGGCGGTTGCCATGGCGGTCGGTGAAGCGCCCGCTCCAGACGCGCATGACCATGGCGCCGATCTGCACGGCGGCGAGGCTGGCGCTGATCGCCGCTGTTCCCAGCCCGGCGAAGTCGTGCAGGAACACCGACGCGAAGGTGAGCACGGCCACCTGCGGGAAGCAAAGCAGGCCGATGGCGGCCGCGATGCGCCAGACCTCGATGTTGCGGAGCGGCGCCGGTCCGGCCGCGGCGGACGTAACGACATGGCCCGCCGTCGGCGGCTCGTGCAGCCAACGCCAGGCAAACAGAGCGGACAGAGCGGAGGCGCCCGCCAGCAGCCCGAACACCGCGGAAAAACCGAAAGCGAGCGCAAGCGACGGCAGGACGAGCGCGCCGAGGCCACCACCAAGCGGCACCGCCGTCTGCCTTATGCTCATGGCAAAGCCGCGCTCGTTTTCCCGGAACCAGCCCATGATGGCGCGGCCGCTCGAGCCGTTGACGCTGCCGCCGAGCAATCCGGTGAGGAGCAGACTTGCCGACAGCAGCATGACATCGGGAACGCCTGACCTTGTCGGCACGACGAGCATGGCCATGGCAAGAAGCCACGCCGCCGTCGCGCCAAGCCCGATCAGCAGCACGCGGCGATCGCCCCAGCGATCGGTGAGCAGGCCCCAAGGCAATTCGCTGAGCGCAACGCCCAGGCCAAGAAGGCCGAGCGCCAAGCCAAGTTCGGCATTGCTCAGATGATAGCCCTGACGGAGCACGACCGCCGTTGCCGGTATGCCGGAGAAGGTGGCCGAGAAGCTGGCGTTCGCGGCGACACCAATGCCCAGGACCTTCCAGCGGTGGCCAGGGCTGAACACCCTTCCGGCGGGGCCGGCAGCACTGCCTCCGAGGAGTTTCTGCGTGTCTTGGTCGGTGCAGTCGACAATGGCGGACATGGTTTCATTCCCGTGATGGTCCAGTCGCCTGGACCTTGACGGCATCTCTGTAGCGCCATAATTTCGTCCTTAAAATCAGGAAGTTTTTGACTATCAATCCTGAAAATAAGGACATTTCCATGCAACGCGTGACCTTCGACCTCGACGTTCTCCGCAGTTTCGTCACCGGGATGGAGCTCGGCAGCTTTGCCAAGGCCGCCGACCGGCTTGGCCGGTCGACCTCGGCGGTCAGCGCGCAATTGAAGAAACTGGAAGAGCAGGCGGCGACGCCGATCTTCCGCAAAGCGGGGCGCGGCCTCGCCTTGACGGAGGCCGGCGAGACCATGCTCGGCTATGCGCGCCGGCTGCTCGACCTCAATGACGAGGCGGCAGCGGCGATCCATGATGTCGAACTGGAAGGCTGGGTGCGGCTTGGCCTGCAGGAGGATTTCGGCGAGGCGGTGCTGCCGGACGTGCTCGGCCGCTTCGCCCGCGCCCACCCCAAGATCAAGATCGAGGCCAGGATCGCGCGCAGCCACGACCTTGCCGAAAGGGTGGTATCGGGCAGCCTCGACATCGCGCTCGCCTGGCACAGCGGCCAGACGCTGCCCTACAGCGAGCATGTCGCCGATGTTCCCATGCGTTGGATCGGCCCGGCAAAGCGCATCGAGACCAGCCTGCGCGACGGCGAGCCGCTGCCGCTGGTGGCGCTCGAGGCGCCATGCCTTCTGCGCACGGTGGCGACGGAAACGCTCGACCGCGCCGGGCTGCCCTGGCGCATGGCCTTCTCCAGTCCGAGCCTTGGCGGCATCTGGGCGGCCGTGGCGGCGGGGCTGGGGCTGACGATCCGCACCGATATCGGCCTGCCGGCCAGCGTCAGCGCAATGACGCCGGAGATTGCCGGTCTGCCGGCACTGCCCAATATGGCGCTGTATCTGCATCGCCGGGATGCCGAACCCGAGCCGGTGGCGGGCCGCCTCGCCGACATATTGCTGGAGGCGGCACGGCAGGCCTTGCCGGGCAATGCGCGGGGTGCCGGCTTGCGTGCGGTCGCTTGATCAGACGAGCGCTGGAGCTCAGTTGCGCTTCTTGGCCCGGCCGGCGAACGGATTGTCCGAGGTGCGCAGCGCGATGCGGATCGGCACACCCGGCATGTCGAAGGCTTCGCGCAGGCTGTTGGAGAGATAGCGCACATAGGATTGCGGCATCGCATCCGGCCGCGAGCACTGGACCACGAAACCCGGCGGCCGCGTTTTGGCCTGGGTGACGTATTTGACCTTCAGCCGGCGCCCAGCGACGGCGGGCGGCGGATGATGCGCCAGTATGGCTTCGAGCCAGCGGTTGAGCTTGCCGGTGGAGACGCGGCTGTTCCAGACCTTGTGGGTCCTCAGCACCGCATCCATCAGCTTGTCGAGGCCGCGCCCGGTCTCGGCCGAGACCGGCACAGCCTGGATGCCACGCACCTGTGGCAGCAGCCGCTCGGTCTTCTCACGCAGTTCCGCCAGCAACTCCTGCGGATGATCGATCAGATCCCATTTGTTGAAGGCGATCACCGGCGCCCTGCCCTCGCGGATGATCAGGTCGGCGATCTGCAGGTCCTGCTTCTCGAAGGGAATGGTGGCGTCGAGCACGATGACGACGATTTCGGCGAAGCGGATGGCACGCAAGCCATCCTGCACCGACATCACTTCGAGCTTTTCGTGGATCCTGGCCTTGCGGCGCATGCCGGCCGTGTCGAACAGCTTCAGGCGGCGGCCATGCCAGTCCCAGTCGACCGAGATCGAATCGCGGGTGATGCCGGCTTCCGGTCCGGTCAGCAGCCGCTCCTCGCCGATCAGCGCGTTGATCAGTGTCGACTTGCCGGCATTCGGCCGGCCGACGACGGCGATGCGCATCGGCTTGGTGTCGTCGTAGGTATGCACATCCTCGGCGTCCGGATCGGCAATGTCCTCGCCGATCAGCACCTCGGTGGCGGCGATCTCGTCGTCTTCGCCCTCTTCCTCTTCACCAAAGGCGCGCGCCTCGCCGAGCGCGCCAATCACCGCATCGCGCAGGTCGGGCATGCCCTGGCCATGTTCGGCCGAAACAGGGATCGGCTCGCCCAGCCCGAGTTCCCAGGCTTCCAGCATGCCACCCTGCGCACCCTTGGCCTCGGCCTTGTTGGCGACCAGCACGACCGGCTTGCCGGACTTGCGCACGATCTCGGCGAAGGTCCTGTCGTCGGGCAGCAGGCCGGACTTGGCATCGATGGTGAAGAAGATCAGGTCGGCTTCGCGGATGGCGATCTCGGTCTGCGCGCGCATGCGGCCGGGCAAGGTCGAGGCGCCCGCATCCTCGAAACCTGCCGTGTCGATGACGTCGAAATGCAAGTCGTAGAGCTTGGCGGCATGGACGCGACGATCGCGGGTGACGCCTGGCGTGTCGTCGACAAGCGCCAGCTTCCTTCCGACCAGCCGATTGAAAAGGGTCGATTTGCCGACGTTAGGTCTGCCGATAATGGCGACTTTGAAGGTCATACGGTCCTACAATCATGCATGTCGTTGTCCCAAAACCGCTGCACACTTTTGGGCGACATGCATTTACGAGGCATTGCCAGAGCCGCGGATCAGCTCGGACATCAGCGTTGCCCGCTCGCGGGTGTTGCGCGGGGCGCCATCATCGGCGGCGATCTGGTCGAACAGCTTCAGCGCGTCCTGGGTCTTGCCTTCCTTCCAGGCGGCAAGGCCGAGCGCCTCACGCGCGGTGTGGCGCAGCGTGTTGGTGTCCGATGTCAGCGCCTCGACGCGGCTGGACACGTCGGCGAAGGAGCCGTGATCGACGAGCAGGAGCGCCGCCCTGAGCCGCGCCATGTCGCGAATGCCCTGGGGGATGGCGGTGTCGGCGGCGACTTCGTCGAAATCCTTGACGGCGGCATCGGTGTCACCCTTGCTCGCTTTGACGGTGGCGGCGCGCATGCGGGCGAGCAGCGGATAGGCGCCGTAGCCATCCTTCTCCAGCTGATCGAGCGCGGCCAGCGCATCGTCGTTCTTGCCGTCATTGGCAAGCTTCAGCGCCTGCGAGAAGGCATCGCCGGAGCGGTTGGCGCGCGTCTCGTCCCAATAGCGATAGCCGACGAAAGCGGCGGTGCCGACCACCACCAGGATCGCAATGACAAGCAAGGCCGGGCCGAAACGGTCCCACAGCTTCTGCGCTTGGTCGCGGCGCATCTCGTCGTTGACTTCACGGATAAAACTGTCGTCGGACATCAATCAAAACCACTTTTGCCCCGGGCCGGGGCGGCTCATGAGCCCGCGTTTTAGCGAAATTTTGTCGGCATGGAAGGGGTTCACGCCGAAAATCGCCTAATCCCCCGGGGCAAACGGATGTTTGCCCCGGGCAAACCGGCAGAAAGCCCAATCGCACCCACGCCACATTTCGGGGATAGCCGGCTTGCTGACCGCCAGGAGCCTGTAAGTTTGCCGATGCCTTGTTTGTCTCGCGTTGTTGCGTTTGCGCTTGCCTCGCTGGCCACTGCCGGCGCGGTTCAGGCCGATCCTCCCGCGCCACCAATGCCGGTAAAGCCGAAGCAGGTGGTCATCATCTCGTTCGACAGCGCCCGCGACATCTCGCAGTGGAAGCGCAGCCGCGCGCTGGCACAGCGCACCGGCGCGCATTTCACCTATTTTCTCTCTTGCGTCTTCCTGCTGTCGCCTGAGACACGCAAGGAATACATCGCGCCCGGGAAGACATCAGGCAAATCGAACATCGGCTTTGCCGCCTCGAAGCAGGAAGTCGCCGATCGGCTCGAACAGATCGGCCTTGCCGCGCATGAGGGCCACGATATCGCCAGCCACGCCTGTGGCCATTTCGACGGCAAGGATTGGAGCAAGGCCGACTGGCTGAAAGAGTTCGCCTCGTTCGAGCACATTTTAGAGAACGCCTATGCGATCAACGGCGTTGCGCCGGAGCCTGAAGGCTGGCGCGATTTCGCGCGGCATGCGGTGGTCGGTTTCCGCGCGCCATACCTGTCGGCAGGCAAGGCGCTTTACGAGGCCTTACCCGCCGCCGGCTACCGGTTCGACGCCAGCGGCGTTTCACAAGGCCCTGCCCTGCCGCCGACCGTCGGCGGCATCACCCGTTTTTCACTGCCGCAGATCCCGGAAGGTCCGAATTCCAGGCCGGTGATCGCCATGGACTACAATCTCTATGTCAGGCATTCCGGCGGCTTCGAGCGGCCGAGCAAGGCGGGCGAGTTCGCCGATCGGACCTATCAGGCGTTTCGCGCCGCCTTCGACACTCAGTATCAGGGCAAGCGCATTCCGCTGGAACTCGGCCTCCACTTCACGCTGATGAATGACGGCGCCTACTGGAACGCGCTGGAGCGCTTCGCCGGCGAGGTCTGCGTCAAAGCCGATGTCGAATGCATCAGTTTTCGCGACTACATTTCGCGGCAGGATGCCAAGCAGGCTTCGGTTGGCGGCTAAGCCGCCAACCCGGTTCGCATCAAGTTTTTCTTAGGTCGGATCTTCGGCACCCTGCCTTGCCAGGTAGCGCTGGTCGATATCAGGCAACGGCTCGCCTTGCAGCGTCGCTTCGAAGGCGCGCAGGCGCTTGTGGACCGACTGCAGCTCGACGATGGTCGACCAGGAGGTGAGCAGGAACTGCAGCGAACCTGTCACCTTGCCGAATGCGTTCGAGATCTGGTTCAGCGCGCCGAAGGTTATCTTGTGTGCAACCAGCGACGGACCCAGGATCAGCAGCGAGAAAATGTTGTCTGCCTGAAGGTAGGTGTACCGGACAACGTTGAAATAGATGTAGTGGAAATAGAGCCTGAAATAATTGTGCCGGACATTGGCGAACAGCTCGGCAGTGGTCGCGGGTTGCGCCCTATCCGCATGGTCTTCGCCGTAAACCAGCTCCTTCCGGTAAGCGGCTTCGACGCGCTGGTTACGGAACTGCAGCCCCGGAAGCTTCAGCCCGGCAATCATCACTGAGATCGTGCCGAACAGACACCAGGCAAGTGCCGCGACCACCAGGGGCTGCGGGACAGCGCCGATGATCGGCAATTCGCTGATATGGGCCTGCAACTGAATCATGACCGGCAGGAAAGCGATCAGGGTCATGATCGACTGGACGAAGCTGGAGCCGAGATCCTCCATGATCTGCGAGAACCGCATCGTATCTTCCTGGATACGCTGCGAAGCGCCCTCGATATGGCGCAGCCTGCCCCAGTTCTCGATGAAATAATTGTTCATCGCCGTGCGCCAGCGGAAGATCCAGTGGCTGACGATGAAGGCGTTGACCACCTGCACATTCATGCCGACCAGCGCGAGCCAGGAAAAATCGGCCAGTCCGGTGTAGAATTCACCGTTGGTCGATTTTCCGGTCCCAGACATCAGGCCTTGCACATAGTCGAAGAAGGGTCCGTACCAGGCGTTGACGGCGACGCTGACCTGCACATTGAAATAGATGAAGAACAGGATGACCGCCGTCATCAGGATCGACCAGCGCTGCCAAGGATGCGGCGAATACCAGCTCCAGAAAGCGTAGAAGACGAGCACGCAAAACGCGAAGTAGAGATAGAACCACAGAAACGGCTTCGATAAGAGGATGGCGATGCCGATGATCGGTGGCGCGTCGGCGGCGGCTGGCGGCATCCCGAAAACGGCCCCCAGTTGCTCTCCGCCGAAAAACCAGAACAGGATTGCCGCAAGGCTCCAGATAGCGGCCGAACTGAAAAACAGCTTCGGCTGCGGGAAGAAGGATACGAACACTGTGGTGAATTCCTTGCTTGATGGGCAAATCAGCTGACTTCGGCGGGCATAAAGTCACACATTAGGGGAAAGAAAATGCCTGCCCGACACCCGGTGCAGAGCAAGACCACAAATCATGGCGATTTTGGCGCGGCCGACCATGTGATGGCGCCGGAGACCACCAGCATGGCCGCAGCGACGATCGAAGCGAGGAAGAAATCGCCTGACATTTGCGCCAAAAGGCCGGCGGCGATCGGCCCGATGATCTGGCCTAGGCCGAACGACGCCGTCATCAAGGCAAAGATGCGCCGGGGCGCCTTTGGCGCCTGCTGCCGCGCGGCCTGCAAGCCAAGTGCCGTGATGGCGATGAAAGTGCCGCCGAGCAACAGACCGCCCAGCAGTGGCCCTAAATATCCGCCAAGCGCCACGCTGGCGGTAACGCCGATCACTTCGATGAAACATGCCAGCGCATAGGCGGCGTAGAGCCCGATCCGTCCGGCAATCTTCTGCCACAGCCAGGTCGAGGGAAAACCGGCAAGGCCGGCGACCAGCCACACCATGGCCTCGAAGACGCGGCTGCCGCCACCTTGGCGGACGATGGCGACCAGGAATGTTGCCGTCACCACATAACCAAACCCGAACAGACCATAGGCGACGATGACCTTCATCAGCGACCGGCCTTTCGGCAGCGCCGGCTCACGTATGGCTTCACCGTTGGCGAGCGGGCCTTCGTTGGCCAGCAGCGCCACGACGACGAAGCCACACGCCGAAATCGCCGCCGACCACAGCCAGCCCGCCGCCCAGCCGGCGTGCTCGGTGACCAGCACCGCCATCATCGCCGCCGAGATCGCGATGCCGAGGCCAACGCCGCCAAAATGCCAGGCCTGCAGATCGCCACGACCGGCAGCATTGATATGGCTGAAAACGATGCTGGCCATGAAGACCATGACGAAGGCGCTGGCCAGACCGGCCAGAAAGCGGATGACGAGAAAGGCGACCATCGCGTCGGTCAGCCCCATCAGCGCGGCCAGGACGGTGCTGGCACCGAGACCAGCCAGCATCAGCAGATGCTCGCGCCCATGCGCCCAACCGCCCGCCGCAGCAAACGCGCCGACGAGGTAGCCGAGATAATTGGCGGAAGCGATCCATCCGGCATTGGCCGGCGACAGATGCAGCTCTTCCATCATGCCGGGCAGGATCGGCGTGTAGACGAAGCGGCCGATGCCCATGGCGACCGCCATGGCGATCATGCCGGCGAGGGTGAAACGCAGCGCTGTTGAGGCCGATGTCATTGCAGCGCACAATAAATGCAGGGATCGCTGAAACAATCAGCCATCTGTTGGGCCAGCGCCACAAGGCGACCCGCTCGCCTCGACTCTTTCCTTAAGCCCGAAAGCGTGAAGTGCGTTCAGCAGCGCCCACCGAAACCGGCATGCAAGGAAGCGGTCTCGTGCACCGTCCGGCGCGCCGTCAGCCTGAACGGCACGTCGCCAAGTTCGCGCTCCGACATGGTGTTCAGCACGGGATGCGACAGCGGATCGGTCAGCCACGTCTGCGTATCGCCCTGCGAGCGCGACCCCGACGGCGTGCCCACGGCGAACAGAACCTTCAGCGATGACAACAGCCTTAACATTCTGGCTCCACGGGTCTGGCTCCCATCGACAAAATCTGCCGTTTCGGCGCGTCTTTCAATTGAGATTTCGGCTGGAGCAGTTTAGAAAATCTCAAATGGCCATGCTCAACCGCGTCCATCTCAACGGCCTTCGCGCCGTCGAAACCGTTGCCCGTCTCGGCTCGCTTGCAGCGGCCGCCGGCGAGCTCAACGTTTCCGTCAGCGCCGTCAGCCAGCAGATCAGCCGCACTGAAAAGCAGCTTGGCCAGGCGCTGTTCGAGCGCACCGCGAGCGGTCTGGTGCTGACCGAATTCGGCGCCGTCTTCGCGGCCCGCCTTGGTGCTGGATTTCGCGAGCTTGCCCAGGCCGTGGCGCTGGCCGACGAGGCGACGCAATGCACATTGGTCGTCTCGGCGGCACCGGCCTTCGCTTCGAAATGGCTGCTGCCGCGACTATCGCGTCACTTCGACCGGCATCCCAACGTGCTGCTGCGCATCGACGCGTCGGTGCGGCTGGCCAATCTCGATCATTCCGACATCGACATCGCCATCCGGCTTGGCGACGGCAAATGGCCGGGCGGGCAAGCGGAACTGCTCCTGGCGCAGGAGGTCTTCCCGGTCTGCGCCCCTGACATCGCCAAGAAACTGAGTTCGATCGAGGACCTTGCCCAGACCTGCGCCATCACTGACGAGCGGGCGATGATCAACTGGGAAAGCTGGTTTGCCGCAGCCGGTGTTCCACCCGTCACTTTCCAGAAAGGCGCACGCTTCACCGATCCGATGCTGTGCCTGGAATCGGCGATTGCCGGCCATGGTGTGATGCTGGGCTGGCAGTTGCTGACGGCGGATGCGCTGGCCGACGGCCGGCTGGTGGCGCCGTTCGGAATCCGCGCCCAGAGCGGGCTCGGCTATTGGCTGGTGACAGCGTCGGCCAAGACGGAGAGCCGCAAGGTCCGGGACTTCAAGGCCTGGATCAAGGAAGAGATCGCGGCGACGATGGCGCAGTTCGGATCGGCAACCACGGGCCCCGGTGGCGCGATCGAGGTGGAAAGCACCATGGCGCCGGTCTATGTAGAAGAAGATATCCAACGACGGCAGGCAGGATCATGACCACACATTCGCGCGGCGTTTCCGCAACGATCGACCCGGTGAAACTCGACAGGCTGGCGGAAGTCGCCATCAAGGTCGGGCTGCAATTGCAACGGGGACAGGATCTGGTGCTGACCTCGTCGATCGCGGCCCTGCCGCTGACCAGGCGCATCGTCGAGCACGCCTACAAGGCCGGAGCCGGGCTGGTGACGCCGATCTTCAACGACGACGAGATGACGCTGGCGCGCTACCGCTTCGGGGCGGACGCCGGTTTCGACCACGCCGCCGGCTGGCTCTATGAAGGCATGGCGAAGGCTTTTTCCAACAATGCGGCCAGGCTTGCCGTGCGCGGCGAGGATCCATCGCTGCTGTCGGCGCAGGACCCGGCGAAAGTGGCGCGCGCCAACAAGGCGAATTCGATGGCCTACCAGCCGGCGCTGGAAAAGATCACCGGCTTCGACATCAACTGGAACATCGTCGCCTATCCGGACCTCGCCTGGGCCAAGCAGGTGTTTCCCGAGGACGCCGACGACGTCGCGGTGGCCAAGCTCGCCGATGCCATCTTCGCCGCTTCGCGAGTCGACGTGGAAGACCCGATCGGCAACTGGAAGGCGCATAATGCTGCGCTGCGCGGCCGCACCGAATGGCTGAACGGCCATAATTTCCACGCCCTGCATTTCACCGGACCGGGCACCGACCTGACGGTCGGACTGGCGGATGGCCATGAATGGATGGGCGGCGCCTCGACCGCCAAGAACGGCATCACCTGCAATCCCAACATCCCGACCGAGGAGGTCTTCACCACACCGCATGCCAGGCGGGTCGAAGGCCACGTCTCCTCGACCAAGCCGCTCTCCTACCAGGGCACGCTGATCGACGAGATCTCGGTGCGTTTCGAGGAAGGCAGGATCGTCGAGGCCAAGGCTTCGAAGGGCGAGGATGTGCTGAAGAAGGTGCTCGACACCGATGAGGGAGCGCGCCGTCTTGGCGAAGTGGCGCTGGTGCCGCATTCCTCGCCGATCTCGGCCAGCGGCCTGTTGTTCTTCAACACGCTGTTCGACGAAAACGCCGCCTGCCACATCGCGCTCGGCCAGTGCTATTCGAAGTGCTTCGTCGACGGCGCCTCGCTCAGCCAGGACGAGATCGCCGCGCGCGGCGGCAACAAGAGTTTTATCCACATCGACTGGATGATCGGCTCGGACAAGATCGACATCGACGGCGTCCACAAGGACGGCAGCCGCGTGCCGGTGATGCACAAGGGCGAGTGGGCCTGAGGGCAGAGTTGCGGAGGGTCCGGTGGCCTTCGACATCGCGGTTAAGCGAGTCTACGCACCACCTGCTGCCGAGGACGGGCAGCGGGTGCTTGTCGATCGCATCTGGCCGCGCGGCGTCAGCAAGGAGCATGCCGCGCTGGCGCTGTGGCTGAAGGAGATCGCGCCGAGCGACGAGCTGCGAAAATGGTTCGGACATGAGCCGAAGCGCTGGGCGGAGTTTCAGAAGCGGTACGGCGCTGAGCTGGACGGGAATGAAGAGGCGGTGACGCAACTGCGCGGCCTGCTCGGCCACGGCAAGGTGACGCTGCTCTACGGTGCGCACGATGAGGTGCACAACAATGCGGTGGCGCTGGCGGGGTATCTGCGCGGGCGTTGAGGCGGCCGGAACTTCCTGAGGCCGGCGGGACAGCGCCCCCCTCTGGCCTGCCGGCCATCTCCCCCCACGAGGGGGGAGATCAGCAGTTTCGGCGCTTTGCCCAATCCTGCAACGTCGGCGATTGGCGAAATCGGCGACGATATCCATCTCCCCCCTCGTGGGGGAGATGTCCGGCAGGACAGAGGGGGGCGCGAAGGAACGCGACGGGGCGAAGGTTTGCTCTACTTCCCCACCACCTGCTCATAATCCTCCGACTTGAACCCAACCAGAACACTGTCACCCACCTCAAGCACCGGCCGCTTGACCATTGTCGGCTTGGCCAGCATCAGCGCCTTGGCCTTCTTCTCATCGAGCGATTGCTTGTCTGCATCCGCCAATTCGCGGAACGTCGTGCTGCCCTTGTTGAGCAGCTTTTCCCAGCCGACCTTGCCGACCCAGCCATCGAGCCGCTTCGCGTCCAGCCCCTCCGCACGGAAATCGTGGAAGCGATAGGGCGCGCCGTGGCTCTCTAGCCAGACGCGCGCCTTCTTGACCGTGTCGCAGGTGGTGATGCCATAAATGGTGATCGTCAAAGCGCGCTTTCCTTGGGCTGACAGCCGAATCCGTCGCACAGCCTAAAACCGCCCTCCCCGCTTTGCCAGCGCGCAGGCCCGCAACCGCGGAATTTTCAGGCTAGAAATGGGCTTCGATGACTGGGGCACGGTGGCCGACCAGCTGCCTAGCATGTGAAGACGATTTGAGCGCCACATGGCGACCAGGAGATTGCCCTGGCCGCCATGCTCATTTTTCAACCTTGCAGCGAAGAGAGCACTCCGAAGGTATTTCCGGCCTCAGTAGTAAAAGCGCTCTTCGGCGATCTTGCCGTTCTTGACCGTGTACAGGCCGACCTCATCCATGGTGACACGCTGGCCGGTGGCCTTGGGCGTTATGTCGAAGGTGAAGCGCACCGCGAACTGGTGGCCATTGACATAGGGCCCTTCGACCGAACCGCCATGCACTTCGTGGTTCTCTTGCCACCACTGGCCCTTCTGTTTGAGGGCCTCCTTGCCATGGCTGACGGCCATCGGCCCCTCCATGGCTTCATAACTGGCAATGTCGTCGGCATTGTACTTTTCGGCGGCACCGGCATGGTCTCCCTGCTTGAGGAGCTCGGTGAAATCCTTGGCAATTTCCGCTATGGTCATGTGGGTTCCTCCTGTTCAGACGCACTGCAAATAGGGAACGGCCTGCTGGCCCGCCACCTTCGCCCGCACGACAGCTGACAAGCCGTGTCAGGACGATCAATATAGCGCGGCTGTGTGACGACGAGTTCTCACATGCCGGCCAGGGAATCGTCCTGGCCGGTCAATTGCCAGATCGCTGGACATTCGTGTTCGCCCTGATAGCTGCGGATCAGCGCAAAGCTGCGCACCGTCCAGGACATCGGCTCAACAATCTGTTCCCGCACTTTCGGCACGCCTCGTCTGTCACGAAGCAGCGTAACATGTGGCTCCAACGAGCTCGTGACGAACGGCTGCAGCGGGCTGTCGTCGATTACAGCAGAGAGCTTGCGCCAGAAGGCTTGCAGGGCCGGCGAATGGTTGCTGCCGCGAAACACCAGCGCCCCGCCACCGAAAGCCGACAGGCGATCGAAGCAAACGTCGAATGGCGTGGCCTGTATCAGCAAGCCGACATGGCGCGCGATCTTCACCACACGCTCCTGTTTGCCGTCGCCAAGGCCCATCAGGGTTATGTGTATTTGACCGGCTGGCGTCAGCCACCCTCGCAACCCCAGTTCCTGATTGTAGTGCTCGGCCCTGCGCCGCAGCATCCCGTTAACCGGGGCTTCGACCAGGAATGCGTAGAACAGATGCGGCTCCCGGACCGGACTCGGTTCCTTAAATGGAAAAGAGGACTGACCGTTCTTTGCGAATGCAGGTTGCCTACTCATGACGGAACTCGTTCGGCAAATTGAATCCAGTCGAGAACAATAGAACAAAAAGTGAACAAATCAAGTGAAAACGAAACAGGCGCTGATGCTCTCCGCATCAGCGCCTGCAACATCAAGAGTGAGGGAGCCCGCCGAGCAGGGCTCTCGAAGCCTACGCCCCGTAGCCGATGATGCCCTTGACCTCCAGGAAATCGTGGATGGCCCAATCCGCATATTCGCGGCCGTTGCCGGACTGTTTGTAGCCACCGAAGGGCGCGAACGTGTCCCATTCCGGATAGTTGATCGAAACCTGCCCGGCGCGCAGCTGCGCGGCCACCTTGCGGGCGCGCTCTATGTCCTGCGACTGCACGTAGGCGGCGAGGCCGTAGACGGTGTCGTTGGCGATCTTCACCGCGTCGTCGTCGTCCTTATAGGAGATGACCGACAGCACCGGGCCGAAGATCTCTTCCTTCTCGATGGTCATGCCCGGTGTGACATGGCCGAACACGGTCGGGCGGACATAGTAACCACGATTGAGGTGCTCCGGCCGGCCAGGACCGCCAGTGACCAGGGTCGCACCTTCCTTGATGCCGGCTTCGATCAGCCGCTGGATCTTGTCGTACTGGATGTTGGAGACGACCGGGCCGAGCTTGGTGTCCTCCGAGCGGGGATCGCCGACATTGTGGGCTTCGGCGGCCTTCTTGGCGATGGCGAGCGCCTCGTCATGGCGGGCAGCCGGCACCAGCATGCGCGTCGGTGCATCGCAGGACTGGCCGCTGTTGCCGAAGCAGCCCTCGACGCCCTTGCGCACCGCCGTTTCGAAATCGGCGTCGGGCAGCACGATGTTGGCCGACTTTCCACCGAGTTCCTGCGCCACGCGCTTGACCGTCTGCGCCGCCGTCTGTGCGACGATGATGCCGGCGCGGGTCGAACCGGTGAAGGACACCATGTCGACGTCCGCGTGGCCGGCCATGATCTGGCCGACATCCGGACCGTTGCCGTTGATCATGTTGTAGACGCCCTTCGGCGTGCCGGCGGCTTCCATCACCTCGGAGAACACGATGCCGCTGATCGGCGCGATTTCCGAAGGCTTCAGCACCACGGTGCAGCCGGCGGCGATCGCCGGCGCCACCTTGCAGACGATCTGGTTGAGCGGCCAGTTCCACGGCGTGATCAGCGCGCAGACGCCGATCGCCTCCTTGACCACCATGGTGCCGCCGCGCTTCTCCTGGAATTCATAGTCCTCCAAGGCTTTGATGGTGGCTTCCATATGCGCCCTGCCCGCCCAGGCCTGCGCCTCGCGTGCCCAGGTGATCGGCGCGCCCATCTCCTGGCTGACCGCCTGGGCGATGTCTTCGTAGCGCTCGTTGTAGACCTCGAGGATGCGCTTCAGAAGCTTCAGGCGCTCGGCCTTGCTGGTCTGCGAGAACGACGGGAAGGCCGCCTTGGCGGCGGCGACTGCCTTGTCGACATCGGCCTTCGAGCCCACCGAGATCTTCGTGTAGGCCTCTTCGGTGGACGGGTCGATCACGTCGAGCGTCGCCGGTACCACCGGCGCCACCCATTTGCCGTCGATGAAGAAGTTGAGATGATTGCTCAAGGGAAATACTCCAATTTTTTGGGAAATGGATGGTCAGCCTATGCGGGGAGCATAGGGCAGTTGGCGCCACGGCGCAGACTGATATGCGCCACGTCGCCGACGCTGAATTGAAAACCCTCGGCCTGGCGTGGTGCATCGATCACCACCGGCAACCCCTGCCCCAGTTCAGCATGCAGCCGCAAGGTGCGGCCGTGGAAGACGATGCTGTTGACGCGCGCCGGCGCGGTTCCTTCGGTCGCCTCTGTGGCCGCCAGCAAGTCCTCCGGGCGCACGCCGATGGTGCGCATCTCGCCTTCGCCGGGTGACTGGCCGGTTTCAGAGATGGCTTCCAGCGGCAAGGTGCCGGCCGTGAAGCGCAGGCGATCGCCATCGCGGCCGACAAAATACGACTGCAGCAGATTCATGGTGCCGATGAAGCTCGCCACGAACTTCGTGGCGGGCCGGTCATAGAGCGTCGCCGGCGGCGCGATCTGCTCGATGCGGCCCTTGTTCATGACGACGATGCGGTCGGAGATCGACAGCGCCTCGGTCTGGTCATGGGTGACCATGACGAAGGTGGTGCCAAGCCGCGATTGCAGCCGCTTCAACTCGACCTGCATCTGCTCGCGCAGATGCGCGTCGAGCGCCGACAGCGGCTCGTCGAGGAGCAGCACGCGCGGCTCGCAGACGATGGCGCGAGCAAGTGCGACACGCTGGCGCTGGCCGCCTGAGAGTTCCGAAACACGGGCGCGAAGCTTGTCGGCGAGACCGACCATGTCGAGGGCTTCCCCGACCCGCTTTGCCTGCTCGGAGCCGGACGGTTTGCGCAGGGACAGGCCGAAGCCGACATTTTCGGCGACGTTCATATGCGGAAACAGCGCGTAATCCTGGAACACGGTGTTGACCGGCCGGTCGAAGGGCCGAAGCGCGGTGATATCGCGGCCGTCGAGCAAGACCTTGCCGCTCGACGGGCTTTCGAAGCCGGCAATGACGCGCAGGCTGGTGGTCTTGCCACAGCCCGACGGCCCAAGCAGCGTGATGAACTCGCCGCTGATAATGTCGAGATCGACGGCATCGAGCCCGACAATGCCGCCGGGAAAAACCTTCGA
The DNA here is from genome assembly GCF_014189455.1 of Mesorhizobium huakuii. Taxonomy (NCBI): domain Bacteria; kingdom Pseudomonadati; phylum Pseudomonadota; class Alphaproteobacteria; order Hyphomicrobiales; family Phyllobacteriaceae; genus Mesorhizobium; species Mesorhizobium huakuii. Next base: position 4,845,493 of record NZ_CP050296.1, on the reverse strand, counting down.
GACCGCCTGCAGGCGGACGAGCGGATCAGGCGCCATCGCGAACCTCGGAGGGTTTCGTGGTGTTGACCCAGAGTATCTGGCACTGCTCGGCGCCGGGATTGCGGAAGGCGTGCAAAAGCGTGCTCTTGAAGGCAAAACTGTCGCCGGTCTTCAGCCCGTATTTTGTCGAATCCACCACCAGCTCGACCTCGCCCGACAGCACATAGCCGAATTCATGGCCGGCATGGGCATAGGCTTCCGCCGTGCCACCGCCGGCTTCCACCGTCACCAGCATGCCGGTCAGCGTCGCGCCCGGCGGCGACAGCAGCGCCTTGGCGATGCCTTCCGACTTCACGGGAATCGCGCGGCGGCTGTTGGCACGCACGCAATAGAGATCGTTGACGGCATCATTGCCGTCGGCGATCAGCGCCGACGGCTCGATGTCGAGGGCGGCGGCGAGCGGCCAGATCACCTTGACGCGCAGCGAGGACATGCCGCGCTCGATCTGGCTCAGCGCACCGATCGACACGCCGGCTTTTGCCGCCAGCTCGGCTAGCGATAGCTTTCGCTCCAGCCGCAGCGCCCGTACGCGCCGGCCGACGCGCACGTCGGCATCGTCCTTGGGCCGTTCAGCAGCTTCGTCGACTATGTCCATCGTTCGTCCTTGTCTCTTCTTTGGCGCGGCGCAACGTCGAAAAGCTCCCCCTTCTCCCCTTGTGGGAGAAGGTGTCGCCGAAGGCGACGGATGAGGGGTGTTCCAGCTTGGCGAGGAAGGCGATCCGTCACGCACCCCTCATCCGTCTCGGCGCTGCGCGCCGATCCACCTTCTCCCACAAAGGGAGAAGGAAGGCCGCAGCCTCACCCGCCAGCCTTCACCTTCTCAAACATCTTCGCCACATCGTCATTCTGCTTCATCGGCCCGGTGAAGATCGTGCTTTTCAGCATCACTTCCGGATCGGACGGCAGTTGCAGCTTCTCCAGTTCATCCTTCGCCACGCCGGCGAAAGCAGTGCTCAGCGAACTGCCATAGCCGTAGGACTGAATGAGAAACTTGCCCGAATCGGCGTCCAGCCGGCTGTTGATGAAGTCGTAGGCGAGATCGACATTCTTGGCGTCCTTCAGCATGACGAAGCCGCAGGCCCAGGTCAGCATGCCTTCCTTCGGCTTCATGAACTCGACCGGCACGCCCTGCTTCTTCAGCGAGGTGGCCGACGCGTTCCAGGTCATGGCGGCGACCAGCTGGCCGCTGGCCAGAGCCTGCTCGACCGACGTCATGTCGGTGGTGTAGCTCGACAGCAGCGGCCGCTGTTCGCGCAGCTTTGCCGCGACCTTGTCCATCTCAGCGGGCGTCATGTCGAAGGGGTTCACGCCGGCGAGAAGCGCGGCGACGATCGGCGTGTCATGGACGGCGTCGATGGTCGCCATGCGGCCGGCATATTGCTTGTCCCAAAGCAGGTTCCAGCTCGCCTCGGGGTTCTTCACCAGATCGGTGCGGTAGAGGATCGAGGTGTTGCCCCAGTCCCACGGCACCATCCAGACCTTGCCGTCGCCGGCCTGCAGGTCGGGCAGGTTCTTGAACACCGGGAAGATCGAATCCCAGTTCTTGATGCGCTTGGTGTCGATCGGCTGCAGCAGGCCTTCCTTGTTCCAGCGCGCCACCTTGTCATAGCAGGGATGCGCGATATCAGGACGGAAGCCGGCCTTGACCTTGGTGAAGGCATCGTCGTCGTCACCGAAGATCGACGCCTCGACGCCATCGGGATGGGCGGCCAGGAAGCTCTTGTTGAAGTCGGGCAGTTCGTATCCCGACCAGGTGAAATATTGCAGCTTTTCGGCGGCCAGCGCCACGGTCGACGACAGTGCGAGCGCCAGCGCGGCGAGACCGGCGCGAGCTTTGTGTCCGGTTATCGATTTCAGGTGGAAGGTCATTTTCGTTCTCCTCTTCTTTGTTGTGGTCAGGCTGGATTGCGGCGTGCGGCGCCGAGCCCGCGATGGCGCAGGATCTCGGCGGTGCCGGCGATGATGAAGGACACGGCCAGGATCACCGTCCCCAGTGCCATGACGGTCGGCAGCGAGCGGGGGAAGCGCAGCTGGCTCCAGATGTAGAGCGGCAGGGTCGGCTCGGTTCCGGCGAGAAAGAAGACGACGATGAACTCGTCGAAGGAGATCAGAAAGGCGAGCATGAAGGCCGACAGCACGGCCGGCAGGCTGAGCGGCAGCATGACGCGCCGGAACGTCGTCCAGTCGGAGGCGCCGAGGTCGAGCGCCGCCTCGCGAACGGTTTTTGGGATGGCGGCGAAACGGCTACGCATGACGACCACCGTGGTCGGCAACGCCACCAGTATGTGGCCGAGCACTATGGCGACGCGCGATGGTCCAAGGCCGATGAGGTTGACCAGGATCAGCAGCGATATGCCGACGATGACGCCGGGGATGAGGATCGGCAGCCGGGCGATGGCGCTGATGGTGGGGGCAAGCGGCGAGCGACCATAGAGGTCCATATAGGACACGGTGATGCCGCACAGCGTCGCGCCGGAAGCGGCGACGGCGGCGATGACGAGGCTGTTGGCGAGCGCGCCCGAAAGCGCCGGATTGCCGTAGAGCGTCTGGTACCATTGCAGCGTGAAGCCCTGCAGCGGAAACGCCGCCTGGATGGAATTGTTGAAGGAAAACAGCGGGATCAGCAGGACCGGCAGGTAGAGAAACACCAGATAGGCAAGCACGTAGAGGCCGAGCCAGCGGCCATCGCGTTTCGTGTCGGCGCGTTCGGCTTTCATGTGCGGCTGCCAAATCTGCGGTCGGCGCCGCGTGCGACCAGCACCACGACAAGGATGACCAGCATGACGCAGACCGAAAGGGCCGCGCCGAACGGCCAGTCATTGGCCTTGCCGAACTGCGACTGGATCAGCGAGCCGATCATGGTGCTGGCCGGGCCGCCGACCATGGCCGGCGTGACATAGTCGCCGACCGTCGGCACGAAGACGACAAGCGCCGCGGCCAGAACGCCTGGCATCGAATTTGGCAGCACGACACGGCGGAATGCGGTGAACGGCCGTGCGCCAAGGTCGGAGGCAGCCTCGAGCAGCGATTTCGGGATGGTGTCCAGCGCCACATAGATCGGCAGGATGGCGAAGGGCGCATAGGCGTGGGCGAGCGTGACGACTACTGCCGCCGGCGTGTTGAGGAAGGCCAATGTCGGTTCCGACCAGACGCCGCTCTCGATCAGCGCCGAGTTCAGGACGCCGTTATAGGCGAGCACGATCTTCCAGGCGAAGACGCGCAGGAGATAGCTCGTCCAGAACGGCAGCGTCACCAGGAACAAGAGCAGGCCGCGCCGCCGCCCGGCATGGAAGGCGAGATAGTAGGAGACGGGATAGGCGGTGACGACGGTTGCCAGCGTCACCAGGCTGGCGATGACCAGCGAGCGCAGTGTCACCGTCCAGTAGAGCGGATCGGTGGCCACGGTGACGAAGTTTTCGACGGTCAGCCCGACGCCGAGCAGCGACCCGTCATTGCCACGGAAGGCGAGGAACAGCACCAGGCCAAGCGCAAACAGGATCAGCAGGAACGTGACCAGCGCCCCCGGCAACAGCATGGCGAGCCGAAAGCCTGACGAAGACCGGGGCTCGGGCGCCTCTGCTGCAGCAATCAGGGTCGACATCGACCTGCTCATCGAGAATTTGAAATTAGCCAAGATTTTTTCATATTCATGAAACTGTCAAGCGAAATCCCGTCGGAAAGAATGGTTGTGATCAACGTCTCGATCCGTCGAGCCCGCAGCGGTATGGGTTTGGATGTGCCGCATGAAAATCCGTCGAAGGTTTCATGGTTTTGAAAATCCCCTGGTTTCCACCGCGTCTAACGCAGGCCCCACCGTCAGCAAGCCGGAACTTCACAGCCAGAACACAGCAGCTCGGATCGCCATCGATGGGATAGACCTTTGAGCGGAATCCGGTGAAAGTGCCGCGCCGATCCGGCAAGCCCATTTTCGATGATCAGAGGACCGCAAGCATGACGAACCCGACGCATCTGCCCGCTGAGGGCCTTTTTGTCGGCCGCGCCAGGGCCAGCGATGCCTCGCATCCCCTGGTGGTCACGGTGCGTGACGGCACCGTCTTCGATATCACGTCGAGCGCGGCGCCGACCGTGCGGGACGTCTGCGAAATGGCCGATCCGGCAGGACATGTGCGCTCGGCCAAGGGCAAGCCGATCGGCTCGCTCGATGACATCGCGGCCAACAGTTTTCAGGCCAGGCGCGATCCGACAAAGCCCTATCTCCTCTCCCCGGTCGACCTGCAGGCGGTCAAGGCGTCGGGCGTGACCTTCGTCGTCAGCCTGCTCGAACGGGTGATCGAGGAACAGGCGCGCGGCTCGGCGGAGAAGGCCGACGCCATCCGTGCCGACATTGCCGGGCTGATCGGCCATGATCTGTCGAAGCTCAAGCCCGGTTCGCCGGAAGCCATGGAGATCAAGGCCAAGCTGATTGCGCGCGGCGCCTGGTCGCAATATCTGGAAGTGGGCATTGGCCCCGACGCCGAGATCTTCACCAAGTGCCAGCCGATGGCCTCGGTCGGCTTCGGCGCCGATGTCGGCCTGCACCCGGTGTCGACCTGGAACAATCCGGAGCCGGAGATCGCCATGATCGCCGCCTCAAGCGGCCGGATCGTCGGCGCCACCATCGGCAACGACGTCAATTTGCGCGACGTCGAAGGGCGTTCCGCGCTGCTGCTCGGCAAGGCCAAGGACAACAATGCTTCGGCGTCGCTTGGCCCCTTCATCCGTCTGTTCGACGAGACGTTCTCGATCAAGGATGTGAAGCAGGCGGTGGTGCGCCTCAAGGTCGAGGGCGAGGATGGCTTCTCGCTGGAAGGTGCAAGCTCGATGGCCGAGATCAGCCGTTCGCCCCAAGAACTGGTCGCCGCCGCGATGGGACCCCACCACCAGTATCCGGACGGGCTGGCACTCTATCTCGGCACCATGTTCGTGCCGTCGAAAGACCGTGGCGAAAAGGGCAAGGGGTTTACCCACAAGGTCGGCGACATCGTCACCATCTCGTCGGAAAAATTCGGCGCGCTGGTCAACCGGGTGCGGCTGTCGCCCGACTGCCCGCACTGGACCTATGGCGCCAGCCATCTCATGCGCGACCTGGCAAAGGCCGATCTGATCTAGAATCTGTCCAAAACGGTCGAAATCAACACAATTTTATGCGGAATCCCAGTGACGGCGGACGCAAAGCGTTTCAAGATCGCGGTGCGGTCGGGGGCCGTTCCGATGTCCGATTCGCCGATTCTGTTCGTGCGCACCGTCGCCAGGCGCTTTGGCGGCACGGTTGTGCTCGATGACATGAACCTTGTGGTCGAGCGCGGCTCGATCCACGCGCTGGTTGGCGAAAGCGGCGCCGGCAAATCGACGCTGACAAAGGTGCTGGCGGGCATTGTCCGGCCGGACCGCGGCACCATCGAGTTTGACGGCAAGACCGCGACGATCGACAGCCCCAACGCGGCGCGCAAACTGGGTATCGGCGTGGTCCTGCAACAGCCGGGGCTGTTTCCCGAGCGCCCGGTGCTGGCCAATCTGTTCGTCAACCGCGAGCCGATCCACAACGGGCTGATTTCGCGGCGCGAAATGGAGGCACGCAGCCGCGAGTTGCTTCGCCAGCTTGGTCTCGATGTCGATGTCTATGCCCCGCTCGGCGATCTCGGGCCCGGTGAACGGCAGCTGGTCGCGATCGCCCGCGCGCTTCTGGAAAACCCGAGGCTCCTCCTCCTCGACGACCCGAATTCGGCGCTCGACCAGCGCCAGAGCGAGCGGCTGTTCGCGGTGCTGCGAGGGCTCAAAGCCAGGGGCATGAGCATGCTCTATGGGTCGAACAGACTGGGGGACGCGCTTGCCATTGCCGACCAGTTGACGGTGATCCGCAACGGCCGCGACGTGCTGTCAAAGGCGCGGCAGGAACTGACGGCGTCCGAGGAAGCAATGATCGGCCAGTTGCGCCAGTCGCTGTTCCCGCTGCCGCTCAGAGCCCTGCCGACGCTTGCCGGCACGTTGCGGCCGCAGATCATCATTGACGGGCTCGGCGGTGGTGTTCTCTCCGCTGTCAGGCTCACGGCCCGCGCCGGCGAGATTCTCGGGCTTGCCGGTTCTGGAGCGCGGGACCTGCTTGCCCTGTTGTTCGGGCTGCGCAAACCGCGCCAGGGCAAGGTGCGTTTTCCCGATGGCGACGGCTTGCCGAAGACGCAGATGGAAGCGGCGCGGCGCAACATCTGCATGATTTCAGGCGAGCGCGGCAATGGGCTGATGCCGGAAAAGTCCATCGCCTTCAACATGGCGAACGTCGTCGTCGGTGCACGCGACTGGGGCTCACGCTGGTATTCGCCCGAGGCAGCGCTCGGCCGCGCCGCGCGGCAGATCGAGGCGCTGCGCATCCGGAGCACGCCGGAGATGCCGGCAGGCTCGCTTTCGGCCGGCGGCCAGCAGAAGGTGATCATTGCCAAATGGCTGGAAATCGGCCCGCAAGTGGTGCTGCTCGACGAACCCGCCCGCGGCATCGACATCGGCAGCAAGCAGGAAATTTACGCGCTGATCCGCCAGATGGCGGCCAGCGGCTGCATCGTGCTCCTGCATTCCAGCGAACTGTCCGAACTGACCGGGCTCTGCGATCGCATCCTTGCTTTCCATCAGGGCAGGCTGGCCGGCGAAATCGCCGGCGACGAAATGGACGTGGCAAGGCTTCTGACGCTGATCACGTCGGGCAAGCCCGTGGACGAAAACCGTCGGAGCAATCGGGAGAGTAGTGCGGCATGACCAGGACCGAGACCGCGCCGCCGCTTGCCGGGTCGGCGACCCATCAAACCAGACGCAGCATCCGGCTGCCGGCCGAGACTGGTGCTGTCGTTGCGCTCGCCGTGTTGGTCGCACTGCTTGGCTGGCTGAACCCCTCTTTCCTCGAACCGGCCAATCTGCTCTCGGTGCTGGGCCAGGCCGCCCTGCCCGGCCTGCTGGCGATCGGCATGGTGTTCGTGCTCGCAACGCGCGAAATTGATCTTTCAGCCGGTGCGGTGTTCCATCTTGCGGCGACCTTCACCGCCTTGCTGATGGTTGCCGGAGTGGACCCCTGGCTTGCCGCGCTGGCGGGTGTCGCGGCCGGCGCCGGCCTTGGCCTGATCAACGGCCTGCTGGTGATCGCGCTGCGTCTGCCGGCTCTGCTGGTGACGCTCGGCACTTGGTGGATGATCCAGGGCCTGTCGCTGGTCACCGGCAAGGGACAGACAATTGCGCCGCCGGGCGCGGATGTCTTGGCTACGCTGTCGGGCAAGGCGTTCGTCATTGTGCCGGTCACCGGCATCATCTTTGTCGTGTTGGCGATGGCGATGCATGTCGTGCTCAACCGTACCCGCTTCGGCTACCGGGTCCAGGCCGTGGGCAGCAATCCGCAAGCTGCCGCCTATGCCGGCATTCCAACAGGCAAGGTCAGGGTACTGGCGCTAGTGCTGATGGGCGCGGTGGCCGGGCTTGCCGGCGTGATCCACCTCGGCGCCCAGGGCGCTATTGCTCCCGGTGACGGCGGCACATTTGCACTGCTGGCGATTGCGGCGGCCATCGTTGGCGGCACATCGCTTTCAGGCGGCAACGGCAGCGTCATCGGTGCCGCGATCGGCATGCTGGTCCTGCAGGTGATCCTCAGCGCAATGACCTTACTCGGCGTCGATGCCATCTGGGCCGCCTTCACCACCGGTGCTCTGGTCGTGCTTGCTCTCGCGGTCGACCGGTCAGTCCGGCTGTGGCGCAACCGGCGTGACGGTCACGACGACCCGCTCGGCTGAGCCTCGATGCCAATCATCCGGCAGGCCGGAAAATCATGGCAACTGATGCAATCTGATGGGTCCGGTGATGGCGCTGCGTGAGGCGCCAACTACATCTGCAGATGGAGGCTTGCCATTCGTCGAAAAAGGGAATGCTCTGAGGCATCCGAGCGGCGCTGGCAAAAGACGCAATCCGGCTGGAGCCGGAACAAGGGACGGATCATCTTCAACCGGGAGGAAATCAAATGCTGACAAGACTGAGACTTGTGCTCTACGGCCTGCTGGTCGCGCTGACGGTCATTCCGGCAGCGGCGCAGGCCAAGACCTTCTACTGGATTTCACATGGCGGCCCGGCCGATCCGGTCTGGACCTACTTCCTTGCCGGCGCCAAGCAATGGGCCAAGGACACCGGCAACACCGTCAACACCTCGTTCCACAATGGCGACGTCGCCTCCCAGCAGGAAGCGGTTCGCGCCGCCCTCTCGGCCAAGGCCGACGGCATCGTCACCACCAGCCCCGACCCGGGCAGCCTTGTCGAGATCGTCAAGGAAGCCCGTGCGGCCAACATCCCGATCATCAACTTCAACACGCCCGATCCAAAGGCCAATTTCAATGCCTATGTCGGCGGCGACAACGTCACCTTCGGCAAGCACTGGGCGCAATATCTGGTCGACAAGGGCCTGGTGAAGAAGGGTGACTTCGTCTGGATGCCGGTCGAGGTCCCCGGCGCCACCTATGGCGTCCAGGAAGAGGAAGGCATCAAGAGCGTCTTCGGACCGCTCGGCATCACCTATGAAGTGACCGAGGCGACGCTCGACCAGGCCGAGGTGATCAACCGCATGGTCGACTACCTCACCGCCCACGAGGGCAAGGTCAACGCCATCATCGGGCTGGGCGACCTCGTCACCGGCTCGATCAAGCGGGTGTTCGACCAGGTCGGCGTCAAGCCGGGCGAAATCCCGGTCGTCGGCTGGGGCAACTCGCTCGACACCACGCAGGAAGTGCTGAACGGCTATGTCAATGCCGGCCAGTGGCAGGACCCGCAGGCGACCAGCTATGTCGCGCTGTCGCTCGCCAACATGGCCGCGTCAGGCATTCCTCCGGGCTTCAACGTCATCACCGGCGCGCTCTATGAGAAGGACACCGCCGGGGTCTACGACAAGATCCTGTCCGGCAAATAAACCGCCATCCCTGGCGCCGCGCCCCATCTGGCTCGCGGCGCCAGCTTTCTTCTTGCGCCGCGACCTGTCCATCCGAGGTGGGGAGATCGTGGCCCGTTCCAACCGTGTCGCGGGTTCCCAGTGGAAAATCATTCGCTTGTCCAACGCCTGATCGCGCGGCCTGAATTCGGCCCCTTCGTGCTGCTCGTCATCGAGATCGGCGTTTTCTGGGGCTTCAACCACGACTTCCTGTCGCCGCAGAACATCTCCAACACGCTGGCCTTCACCGTCGAGCTCGGCCTGATCGCGCTGGCGATGACCTTGCTGATGACCTCAGGTGAATTCGACCTGTCCGTCGGATCCCTGTTCGGTTTCTCGCCGGTGCTGATGTGGACGCTGTTCAATGGCGGTGTCACCTCGCTGGAAATGGGCTTCGTCGTCGCGCTGCTGGTCGCCGCCTTGATCGGCCTGATCAATGGCTGGTTCGTCACGCAGCTCAAGATCCCGTCCTTCCTGGTGACGCTCGGCATGCTGCTGGTGGTGCGCGGCAGTGCGCTTTTCATCACCGATGGTTTTCCGCAGCGCACCTGGAGCGCCGAAGGCAGCTGGCTGGCGGAAGCGCTGGTCGGCGATTTCTTCATCGGGCCGTTCCGCATCTACATGTCGCTGTTCTGGTTCATCGCCGCTGCGATCGCGCTCGGCTATGTGCTGACGCAGAGCCGGACCGGCAACTGGATCCAGGCGGCGGGCGGCAACCCCAACGCGGCGCGGGCGCGCGGCGTCAACGTCAATCGCGTCAAGATCGGCCTGTTCGTGCTGTCGTCGCTCATGGCTTCGCTGGCCGGCGTCATCTCCTCGCTGCGCACCTCCGCCGCCAACCCCAACAGCGGCACCGGCTACGAGCTCGAAGTCATCGCCATGGTGGTGATCGGCGGCACGGCGCTGACCGGTGGGCGCGGCACGATTATCGGCACGGTGCTCGGCATCCTGATCCTGCGCGTGATGCGCAATGGCATCGTGCTGATCGGCGTGCCCGGACTTGCCTACAACATCTTCATCGGCGCGATCATCCTTGGCATGATGGCGCTTCACTCATGGCTGGAACGCCGGCATCAGGCAGGGACTTGAACCATGGCCGAGCCATTGATCCGCATGCAGAACATCCGCAAGTCCTACGGCCGCGTGCAGGCGCTCGAGGATGCCAATTTCCATGTCAATGAACGCGAGATCGTCGGCCTGCTCGGTGACAACGGCGCCGGCAAGTCGACGCTGATCAAGGTTTTGTCGGGTGCCGTGCCACTGACCAGCGGTGACATCTTCATCCGCGGCAAGAAGGTCACCTTGCGCAGCACCAGCGACGCCATCGCGCAGGGCATCGAGACGATCTACCAGGATTCCGCGCTGGTCACCCAACTGTCGATCGCCCGCAATCTTTTCCTCGGGCGCGAGCCGATCAAGCCGCCGCGCTTTCTCAACCGCATGGACCAGGAGGCGATGAACACTGTCGCTCGCGACCTGCTCAAACAGGTCGGCATCTCGAAGAACATTCCGCCGACGACGCCGATCGGCTCGCTCTCGGGCGGCGAGCGCCAGGCGGTGGCGATCGCGCGCGCCATGCATTTCGACAGCGACCTCATCATCCTTGACGAACCGACCAACAATCTCGGCGTCGCCGAAACGCAAGGCGTGCTGAGCTTCGTGCGCAGCGCCCGCGATTCCGGCCATTCCTGCATCTTCATCGCGCACAACATCCACCATGTCTTCCAGGTGGTCGACCGCATCGTCGTCATGCGCCGGGGCAAGGTGGTCGCCGACGACATCGACCCGAAGAAAACAACCGTGACGGAAGTCGAGCGGATCATCACCGGCATGTCGGACAAGGAAATCCGCGACGCCATCGCCGACGGCAAGCCGCCGCACTGAGGATGGGCTGAAGCCGTCTTGTCGAAACAGGCGAATGCGCATCGCGGTGATGGGTGTCGATCAGGCGTCCCTCAGATCACATCGCCTGACACATCACCCGTCTGGCGCGCCATCGCATCGGCGCATAGGGTTGCGGCATGAAGGCCACCGTCTCCGACATCGCCAGGAATTGCGGGCTCTCGACCGCGACGGTCGACAGGGTGCTCAACAACAGGCCCGGCGCCAGTGCGGCCAACCGGCAGCGTGTCATGGAGGCCGCCAAGCAGCTTGGCTATCTGCCGGTAGCCGACCAGGTGACGCTTCCCTCGAAGCCCGCCAACCTCGAATTCTTCCTGCCGATCGGCAGCAACGCCTTCATGCAGGATCTGGCAAGACACATCGAGGACTATGCATCGCGCCTGCCGCTGGTCGCTTCGTGCCGGATCCACAACCTCGCCGGCATTTCGCCAAACGCGCTGCAGAGCGCCGTCGAAAACCTGTCGCTGAGAGCCAATGGCGTCGGTGTCATCGCCGTCGACCATCCACGAACCCGCAACATCCTGCGCGACATTGTCGAGGCCGGCATCCGCCTGGTGACGCTGGTGTCCGACATTCCGGCCGCGCCTCGTTCGGCCTATGTCGGCATCGACAACCGGGTGGCGGGGCGAACGGCTGCGCTTCTCATGGGACGTTTCCTCGGCGGCCGCGAGGGTCATCTGGCAATGGTCGTCGGTTCGCGCTCCTATCGCGGCCATGAGGAGCGTGAAATGGGTTTCCGCTCCGTGCTTGGCGAGGAATTCCCCAACCTCACCGTGACCAGCGCCGTCGAGATCAATGACGAGCCGGATGCCAGCTACGCCGAGACCATGAAGGCGCTGCACAATGAACCGGAACTGCTCGGCATCTATTGCGTCGGCGCCGGACGCTCCGGCGTTGCGAAAGCCATCCGCGAAGCCAGGCCCAATCGCAAGCCGGTGTTCATCTGCCACGACCTGACGAGGGAAACGCGCGGCTATCTCGTCGATGATCTCGTCGATGTCGTCATCGACCAGAACGCCAGGCTGATCGCCGAACAGTCGGTCATCCGCCTGCTCGGCTCCATCGCCTCATCGGCGCCCTATCTCACTCGAAAGTTCATCGAGCCGCGCCTGATCTTCAGGGAAAACGTGCCGGTGCAGTGAGGTGGGCGCAGTCCGGCAAAGCCGCTCGCCCGGATTTGTCTGATAATTGACACGGCAAATCTGCACAGCTGCTATGCACAATTCATTGTTGCCGAATCATTGGGCAACTCGTAGGTTCTGGTTGTCGGCCATCTACTCCTCCCAGATGCGATGCCGACGCTGAATGGGGTGCACCTCCTCCCGCGCCACATTCGAAATCGAGCCCGCTGCCACCTCCTCCCGGCAGCGGGCTTTTTTCGTTCAAACGGGGGAAATAGCCATTTTGCCAACGCCAAGGCGCGCCACGCACCGCGCTTGACCGCACGATGGAAGGCACGTCAGCGGCAGTTCAATTCAACCGGCGGCAGTGCCGCGGAAGGAGACGATCAGCCCTTCAGCCATGCGCACGAACTGCGTGCTCGGCCCTTCGGTACCCACCGTCTGCACGCTGACACGCGCGCCCTCAAACAGCAGTGACAGCGTATCGGCAAGCAGTTCGGCCTGGCCAATGCCCGCATCCCGGCACAACGCCACGAGGCGCTCGCGCTGGGCCTCCTTGAGTTCCTTGATCACCAGCCTGGCCGGATGGTCCGGCTCGGTCAGTTCAGCGGCGGCATTGGCCATGTCGCAGCCACGGCCGTCAGCCTTGAGCATGACGGCGGCCTTGCGAACCCAGGCATGGAGTTGCGCGAGCTTGTCACCGGGAAACTCGGCTTCGAACCCTTCCCACATGGCGCCGGCCTTGGCCGCATTGGCGCGCAGGCACTCGACGATCAGTTCGTCCTTGGATTCGAAGTGACGATAGAGCGTCATCTTGTTCGTGCCGGCAGCCTCGGTGATGGCGTCGACGCCGACGCCCTTAATGCCATGCTTGTGGAACATGTCACGCGCCGTCTCCAGGATCCGATCCCGCGGACGCGAGCGCTCCACGACGCCGTCTGTCATCATGATCTCCTTTCGTTTCCTAAAAACCACGGCCACCTCTTGACTAGGGTGTTACCGGTCTGTAACTATGCAAATGTTACTTACTGGTAACACCTATGTCGCCTTCCGTCAATAACAAGGCCGTGAACTGGTCCTGCCAGATCGGAATGGGCGAAAAACTGCAGTTCATGCGGCTTCGGCCGGTGAAGAGATGAAAACGGTTCGCGAGCATGGGCTGCGAATCGACAGACAAGGAGCCGGCCAATGCCACAGCGCCGCGATCTTACCATTGATGAGGCCGTCCGGGATCCGATGATCCGGCTGGTCATGAAGGCAGATGGGGTCGATCCCCGCGCCTTCGAGAAGATGCTTCGCTCGCTTGCCGATGGGCAGCGTCGCGAGGTGCCGTTGCTGCGCTCACGGGAAGCCACCCGTGACGGGCACGGCCAGTTATCCAGACTTGCCAGTGCCTTCGGGCGGGCAACAGCAGCCGGCGAGGCATGTGTGTCGTGGTAAACTTCTTCATCCACCGTCCGATCTTCGCCTCGGCGATCGCCATCATCATGGTGCTCGCCGGGACGATTTGCTATTTCCTGCTGCCGGTCTCGCAGTTCCCAGACATCACGCCGCCCCAGGTCGTGGTCAGCGCCCACTATCCGGGCGCCAGCGCGCAAGTCGTGGCCGATACGGTGACGACGCCGCTGGAGCAGCAGATCAACGGCGTGCAAGGCATGACCTACATGTCGTCGACGAGCTCCAATGACGGCTCCTCGACCATCACCATCACCTTCGATGTCGGCTATTCCCTGAGCACCGCCGCCGTCGACGTCCAGAACCGCGTCTCGCAGGCGGCCTCGTCGCTGCCGGCCATCGTCAACCAGGGCGGCGTGACGATCAAGAAGCAGAACCCGAACTTTGTGCTGATCGTCAACCTGACCTCGCCCGACAAGTCCGTCGATCCGGTGGCGCTGTCGAACCTTGCCTATCTGCAGGTCGTCGATCCGCTGAAGCGGCTGCAAGGTGTCGGTGACGTGCAGATCTTCGGCGAGCGGCGCTATTCGATGCGCGTGTGGCTCGACCCGGACAAGCTCGCCAATCTCGGCATCACCGCCGTCGACGTGCAGAATGCCATCGCCGAGCAGAACGTCCAGGTGGCGGCCGGCAAGATCGGCCAGTCGCCGGCGCCCGCCGGCACCGCCTTCGAAATGCAGGTCAACGCCGTCGGCCGCCTGAGCGACCCGAAGGAGTTCGGCGACATCGTCGTGCGCGCCAACACCGACACCGGCTCGCTGGTGCGGCTGCGCGACGTCGCGCGCATCGAACTGGGCGCGCTGCAATATTCGTCCTCGGCCTTCTTCGGCAAGGACCCGACCGTCGTGCTCGCCGTCTATCAGATGCCCGGTTCCAACGCGCTCGACCTTCAGCAGCGCGTCAAGGACAAGATGCAGGAGCTGTCGGCGCGTTTCCCGAAGGGCGTCTCCTACGCCATGCACTACGATACGACGCGCTTCGTCTCGGCGTCGATGCATGACGTGCTGATCACGCTCGGCGAAGCCCTGGTGCTGGTCGTTGCCGTGGTGTTTGTCTTCCTGCAGAGCTGGCGCACGACGATCATCCCGACCATCGCCATTCCGGTGTCACTGGTGGCGACATTGGTCGTCATGGAGATGATGGGCTTCTCGCTCAACATGCTGTCTTTGCTCGGCATGGTGCTGGCGATCGGCCTTGTCGTCGACGACGCCATCGTCGTGGTCGAGAATGTCGAACGACAGCTCGAGGCCGGACTGAAACCACTGGCCGCGACCAAGGCCGCCATGGCCGAAGTGACCGGCCCGATCATCGCCACCACCGCCGTGCTGATGGCGGTGTTCGTGCCGGTCGCCTTCATTCCCGGCGTCTCCGGCAAGCTCTACAACCAGTTCGCGCTGACGGTGGCGATTTCGGTCGGCATTTCCGCCTTCAATTCGCTGACGTTGAGCCCGGCGCTCAGCGCGGCGTTCCTGCGCCATCGCGGCGAGACGCAGTTCGTGCTGTTCCGCTGGTTCAATACAGGTTTCGACAAACTGTCGCATGCCTACGCCCATGGCGTGCGCATTCTCATCCGCTTGCGCTGGATCATGCTCGGCCTGTTCGCGGCCGGCCTGGTTGCCACCTATTTCGTCTGGCAGAAGCTGCCGTCGACCTTCCTTCCGGTCGAGGACCAGGGCTATTTCTTCGTCGTCATCCAGCTGCCCGACGGCGCCTCGCTTGAGCGCACCGACGCGGTGGCGCAGAAGGCGCGCGACATCCTGCAGGCGACGCCCGGCGTCGACATTGTCGGCTCGATCAGCGGCCTGAACTTCCTGACCAGTGCCGCGCAGTCGAACTCGGCGGTCGAGTTTGCCATTTTGAAGCCCTGGGAGGAGCGTACTCCCGACCAGAGCGCATCGAAGCTGGTTGCCGATGTGCGTGGCAAGCTGTTGCAGATACCGGAAGCCTTTGCGTTGAGTTTCGATCCGCCTTCGATACCGGGTATCGGCACCACGGGCGGCTTCGAATTCGTCGTCGAGGATCTCACCGGTCGCGGCAGCACGGCCCTCAACGACGCGACGCAAGCCGTCATCGCCGAGGCGCGCAAGCAGCCGGAAATCAATCCGCAGCAACTGTTCTCGCCGTTCTCGACCTCGACGCCGCAGTTCAACTATGACCTCGACCGCAGCAAGGCCAAACTGCTCGGCCTGAACCTGCCCGACGTCTTCAACACGCTGCAGATCTATCTCGGCTCGCTCTACGTGAACGACTTCAACCTGTTCGGCCGCACTTTCCGGGTGACCATCCAGGCCGACAAGGATGCACGTGCGGGCGCGGCCGACATTTCGCGGCTCTATGTGCGCAATGCGTCGGGTGGCATGGTGCCGCTCAGCACGCTGGGCAAACTGGTGCCGTTCGTCGGGCCGGAGACCGTGCCGCACTACAACAACAACGCCTCGGCCTCGATCAATGGCGGTGCCGCACCGGGCTTCTCCTCGGGCCAGGCGGTCGCAGCCATGGAACGGGCCGCGGCCACCGCATTGCCCAGGGATTTCGGTTTCGAATGGACCGGCATCACCTTCCAGGAACTCAAGGCAGGATCGATCGCGTCCGTCGTCTTCGGCCTCGCCATCGTCTTCGTCTTCCTGATCCTGGCGGCGCAGTATGAGAGCTGGGCGATGCCGTTCATGGTGCTGCTCGCCGTGCCGCTCGCACTGTTCGGCGCGTTCGCGGCGCTGTGGGTGCGCGGCATGCAGATCGACGTCTACTCGCAGATCGGCTTCGTCATGCTGATCGGCCTGGCGGCGAAGAACGCCATCCTGATCGTCGAGTTCGCCAGGCGGCGGCGCGAGGAGGGCCTCAGCATCGTCGAGGCGGCGATGGAAGCCGCGCGGCTGAGACTCCGGCCGATCCTGATGACGGCGTTCGCCTTCATCCTCGGCGTGCTGCCGCTGATGTTCGCGACCGGCGCCGGCGCGGCAAGCCGCCAGTCGATCGGCACCACGGTGTTTGGCGGCATGGTCGCCGCGACCATCCTGTCGCTGGTGTTCGTGCCGGTCTTCTACGCGGTCATCGAACAGTTGCGGGAGCGCCGCGAAAGCGGCGAGCCCGCCTCCAAGCATACTGAACCAACTGCCGAACCCGCCTTCCCTCCCTGGCGGAAGCGGCCGAATAAGATTGGAGAAATATTATGCGTAAATGGAAAATTGCGTTGGGAACGGCTGTCGCGCTGGGTGCCATCTCGGTGGCGAGCGTCCACCTGCTCGACATGGGCAATCTCAGGCTGAGCGCCAGCACGGCTGGGGCTGCGCCCGCTCCTGCGGCATTCGTGATGCCGGTGCCGGTGGCAAACGTCGTCAAGAAGACGATCCCGATCTATCTCGACTATGCCGCCCGCATCGAGCCGATCCGCAGCATCACGCTGCAGGCGCGCGTGCCCGGCTATTTGCAGGAACAGACGGCACAGGACGGCGCCGATGTCCGGCAAGGCGACATTCTCTACAAGATCTCGCCTGACGACTTCCAGGCTGCGCTCGACCAGGCGAAAGCCCAGGTCCAGCGCGATACGGCAACGCTCGACTATGCGCGGTCCAATCTCGGCCGCGGCACCGAGCTCGCCAAGAGCGGTTATCTGGACAAGGACAGCTTCGACCAGCGCACCAGCACCTTGCGCGAAGCGCAGGCGTCGCTGGCGCTCAACCAGGCGGCCGTGCGCACGGCGGAACTCAATCTGAGCTACGCCGAGATCCATGCTCCGTTCACCGGGCGCCTTGGCCGCAACCAGGCTTCGGTCGGCACGCTGGTCAGCGTCGCCGGCACGGTGCTCAACACTCTGGTGCAGCTCGACCCGATCTATGTCACCTTCAATCCGAGCGAGACGGATCTGGCCGAGATCGAGCAGGCCCGCGCGGCCGGCCCGGTCGACGTCGAGGTTCTGCTGCCAGGTGAGACCGAGTCCACCCAGAAGGGTGAACTCACCTTCATCGACAACACAGTCGACCACTCGACCGGCACGATCACCGCACGCGCCACAATCGGCAACGCCAAGTTCATGCTGATGCCGGGCCAGTATGTTCGCGTGCGGCTGCATATCAGGCAACAGCCCGATGCGCTGATGGTGCCGCAGACGGCACTGGGTTCGAGCCAGCTCGGCAAATATCTCTACGTCGTCGGCAAGGGCAACACGGTCGACCAGCGGCTGGTCTCACTCGGCCCGACCAGCGGCGATCTGGTGGCCATCCTGAGCGGCGTTGCCGAAGGCGACCAGGTTATAACTGGCAATCTGCAGAAGATCGGACCTGGAATGCCGATCTCGCCACTGCCACAGAAACCGGCTACCTGAATCCCCCGCAGGCCCGGTTTTTGCGCGGCGCCCCGGCCTTCCCACAGGTCGGGGCGCCATTTTTTCAAGTCGTGGGCGCCGCTTTCACGAGCAGGCCGACAAGAGCGGCGACATCGGCGCGGTCGGCCTTGGCCGGCGGCATGAAGGCGCAATAGGGGTGACCAAGGCGCACCGAAACGGAGGACAGCGCAATCAGGCGGCCGGCCTCCAGATCGGCCTGCGCCATCACCCGCTGGCCGAGCGCTACCCCCAGACCCAGTCTCGCTGAAGCGATCGCCAGACTGGACAAGCCAACACGGCGTCCATGCGACGGGTCGGGCGAGCGGCTGCCGCCGCATGCAGCGAACCAGTCCGCCCAGGTCGGGTGCGAGGCATAGTTTGGCCCCCAATTGGTGTGGATGAACAGGCTCTCATGCAGCTCCGTGAGCCCCGGATCGCCATTGCCATGCCGGTGCCAGAATTCCGGCGCGCAGACTGGCAGCACGTCGTCATGGACGAGGCGGACCATCCGCAGGCCGGGATAGTGATAGTCGCCATAGGAGATGCGCAGGTCGACATTTTGGCGCATCAGGTCGATCGGATCGTCTTCCGCCCGCACATCAATCGCCATATGCGGGAAGGCATCGAGGAGTGCGGCCAATCTCGGCGCCAGCCACAGTTCGGCCAGCGAGAACGGCACGCTGACGACAAGGCGCGTCCTCAAGCCACCTTCCAGCATGCGCTGGCCAATGGCGGCGATGTCGCCCAGCGCACGCGCGGTCTGCGGATAGATGGCGTGGCCGGCATCTGTCAGCGTGATGCGGTTGCCGGTGCGCACGAACAACTGCTTGCCGAACCAGGTTTCGAGATTGCGGATCTGCTGGCTGACCGCCGCCGAGGACACGCCAAGCTCGCTCGCGGCCAGAGTGAAGCTGCCGGCGCGGGCGGCCACCTCGAAGGCCTTGATCGCGTTCAGCGGCGGCAGTTTCTCCATGCCAGGCTCCACAAGTTTTTCTTGGGCAATCCTAATAATTTTCCCCGTTGAGAGAAAGAATTTTTTGCCATCTTCTGTACCCAACCTATGGAGCACGCGACATGAAAGACATTCTCGATCTCGACCGCTATCCGCTCGACCGCGAAGGCAGCGCCGAATGGAAACGCCTCGTCGAACAGTCGATTGAAGCCCTCAGAGCCGACGGCATGTTCAACCTCGAAGGCTTTTTGCGGCCCGGCGTCGCCGGACAGGCGGTGCGGGAAATTAAGCCGGTGATGGACACGCAGTCCCATGTCCACAAGCGCATGCACAACATCTACTTCAAGCCCGATATCCCCGAACTCGCACCCGAGCATCCCGCGCTGCGCAAGGTCGAAACCATCAGCCACACTGTCTGCGCCGACCAGATTCCCGGCAGCACCGTGCTTGCCATCTACGAGTATGAACCGCTGGTGCGGTTCCTGGCAGCGACGATGGGCAAGGAAAAACTGCATGTCATGCAGGATCCGCTGGCCCGCACCAATGTCATGGCCTATCGCGCCGGCGAGGCGTTGAACTGGCATTTCGACCGTTCGGAATTCACAACGACGCTGCTGCTGCAGCAGGCGGAGCGCGGCGGTGACCTCGAATACCGCACCGATCTCAGGTCGGATGACAACCCGAACTATGAGGGCGTCGCCCGGCTGCTCGAAGGCCGCGATCCCGACGCAAGAATCCTGCGCATGAAGCCGGGGACGCTGAATGTCTTCCGCGGCAAGAACACCGCGCACCGTGTCACCACGGTCGAAGGCGAGCGCGAACGCATGATTGCGGTGTTTTCCTACTATGAGAAGCCGGGTGTGATGTTCAGCACCGAGGAGCGCGTCGGCTTCTACGGCCGGGCAGCCTGAGCCGTCCCAACTCATCGACCGGGGTGCCGGGTGAAAAAATCCAAAAATGCCATCTTGTTAGATTGTCGACAATCTGATTGTCTTGCCTTCTGTTCTCGCTGGAGTGGGCCGGATGGTGAAGACGGATTTCAGCCCGATTGCCGACACGACGCGCCGCGCCGAAATCGTCGCGCTGCTGCGGCGCGCGATCCTGACCGGTCAGCTGGAACCCGGCCAGAAGCTGAACGAGCTCCGGATTTCCGAACAGATGCGGGTCAGCCGCGCGCCCTTGCGCGAGGCGATGCGCGAGCTGGTGCAGGAAGGTCTCCTGACCAGCATTCCCTATGCCGGCACCTTCGTCATCGATGTCACCGCCAAGGACATCGACGATGCCTATTCGCTCAACCAGGTGCTGGACGAGTTCGCCATCGAACGGACATGGCCGCAACGCGACCAGCGTTTCTTCGATGAACTTGACAGGCGCCACGAAGCGGTAAAGCAGGCGACACGCAACCTCGACACCACAAGGCAGATCGAAACGGCGCTGCAACTGCACGGCCTGATCTACGAATGGGCCGACAATTCCGTGCTGCTGGAAACCTGGCAGCGGCTGACCAGCCGGCTGCAGATGTATTTCGCGCTGCACCAGCATGCGCGCAACGAGCCGGTGCCGGCCGAGGACGTCCATGAGACTTACGTGCAACTGATGAAGGGCACCGATATGCGCGCTGCCCAGCGCCACGCCCGCGAGCATATCCACCTCGATTTCGAACAGCTGCTTTCTTACGCACGCGGCCTCGAACAGCGCCCATCGAGGGGCGCCTGATCATTCCCCAGAAATTGTAGCCAACGGACAGACACGTGCGGATCGAAACCATCAAAGCCTACCATGTCGTGCAGCCCTTCGTGGACGGGCCCTACCGGATGTCCAAGGGGCGCGAGGCCGACTGCTTCGACGCGGTGATCGTCGCCATCACCGCCGATAGCGGCGTGACCGGCTGGGGCGAGATGGCGCCGCTCGGCAATTTCTATTCGGCCGCCTTCCCGGCCGGCGCCCGCGCCGGCGTGCCGGAAATCGCGCCGCATCTTATCGGCCACGATCCGCGTGGGCTGGCCAGCATCGGCCGGCTGATGGACACGGTGTTCAAGGGCCACCCCTACATCAAATCGGCGCTCGACATGGCCTGCTGGGATCTCGCCGCGCGCGCCGCCGACGTGCCCCTGGTGACCATGCTCGGCGGCCGCGAGAGCGATATGGCGGAGACCTACCGGGTCGTCACCCACGGCACGCTCGATCAGATGGCGGCACTGGCAAAAGGATCATCGCAGAGGGCTGTCGCCGTCTGCAGGTCAAGGTCGGTGGCAATGTGCACGACGACATCGAGCGGGTCACGACAGTCGCCTCGGCCGTGCCGAAAGGTACGGTGATTTTCTGCGACGCCAATGCCGGCTGGACACCGTATCAGGCACGGCAGTTCGCCGATGCCACGCGTGGCATCGACTACACGTTCGAGCAGCCCTGTACGACGATCGAGGAGAACATGTCGGTGCGCCGCATGCTCGACAAGCCGATGGTGCTCGACGAATCCGTCATCTCGCTCGAGGCAATGCTGGAGATCCACCGCCTGGGCGCCGCCGACGGGTTGACGCTGAAAATCTCGCGGCTCGGCGGCGTGACGAAGACGCGCCAGATCCGCGACGTTGCCGTCAACCTCGGCTTCATGATCACGGTTGAGGACACTGGCGGCGCCGAGATCGACACGGCGGCAATGGCACATCTGTCGCTGTCGACGCCGCAAGAGCGGCGGTTGCATGCCATTGCCTTCCACGAATGGGTGACGGTGCGCACGGCCTTCAACGCCCCGCCGGTCACCGGCAGCCATATGGGCATTCCAGACGGGCCCGGCCTCGGCATCGACGTCGACCCGAGCCTGCTCGGCAAGCCGTTCTTCGAGATTGGCTGAGATGAAAATCCGCAGCATCAAGGCCACGCCGATCAATCTGCGCCTCGAAGCGCCCTATGGCTGGGTGTTCGGCGAACTCGACGGGTTTTCACAGACCATTGTCGAGGTCGAGACCGAGGATGGGCTGATCGGCCTCGGCGAGGCGCCGACGCCGGCGGCGGCCGCGATCATCAATGGTGTTCTGGCCGAGCGCCTGGTTGGCCGTGATGCCTTCGACATCGCCGGCGCCGAGCATGTCTGCCTGCCCTACTGGACTGGCGTGCAGTCGATCAACGACCGCACCCGCATCATGGCCTTCGGCGCCATCGAGATGGCGCTGTGGGATCTGCGCGGCAAGGCGTGGAAGCAGCCGCTCTATCAGCTGCTCGGCGGCGCGGTGCGCAAGGACATCCCCTTCACCGATTATTTTTCGCTGCGCGGCGACGGACCCAAGGTGAAAGGCGAGACGACGCCGGACGAAGTCGCCGATTATTGCGTCGAACTGCACGAGACGCATGGCACGACCTTCTTCGAAGGCAAATTCTCGACGCAAGACCCGAAAGTCTCGCTGAGAATGGTCGAGCTGATCCGCGAAAAACTCGGCGACGAAGCAATGATCCGCATCGATTCCAACCAGGCCTATTCGCTGGCGACGGCCAGGCGGCTGGCGCGACCGCTGGAGGATCTCGGCGTGCGCAACTGGGAGGACCCAGTGGCGACCATCGAGGAGATGCGGCAGTTGCGGCAGCATTGCTCGATCCCGTTCTCGACCCACAACATCGACATTGCGCGCGCCATGGACCTCAAGGTTCCCGACGCCTTCGTCGGCAATCCGACGACGCATGGCGGCATCGGCCGCATGCTGCGTTTCGTCGGCGCCTGCGAGCACGCCGGCGTCGATTTCTGGTGCTACAGCGGCGACAGCGGCATCGGCAGCGCGGCCTATCTGCATCTGTGCGCGGCGCTCGGCTGGATCCGGGAGCCGAACCAGTCACTGTTTCGCATGCAGCCCATGGACATCACCGAGGAAGGGCCGTTTTCGCCGAGGAATAATGTCGTGCGCGTGCCGGAAGGACCCGGTCTCGGCGTCACCTTATCGCGGAAAAACCTCGCGGCTTGCCATCGCGATTTCGTCGAGAACGGCCCGTGCAACAAATATCACGACCCGGCGAAGCCCGGCACATATCGCCGCCTGCCGCTCAATTAGGACCGAGAAGGAAGGAGACTAGCCAACAACAAGGGTCCGCCGCAGCGATCTGGATCGCCACGGCAGGATGTGACGGGTGGAAGCATCGCCTCAAGAAAATCTGGCCCCTGCGCCGCAAGGATCGGATGGACCAGAAAAGACAGCATGCTACAGTCCCGGTCGACCGACTTCGTTGATGGCCGGGACAGGAGAACTCCTCGGAATTACGTCAACCGGAAGTGCATCTTCAGCCATAAGAAACAGGGGAAAGGGCTAAACCCATGAGCAAGAACTATCGCATTCTCGACCTGATCCGGCGCAATCGCTCGCCGCTCGAAAACCATCTCATCGACGGTCTCGTCGACGGCCGTGTCAGCCGCCGCGACTTCATTCGCCACGGCAGCCTGCTCGGCCTGTCGCTGCCGCTTCTGGGCGGCATCACCACGGCTGCCGGCTTTGGCGGCATGCCGTCGCTGGCGCGCGCCGCGGGCGCAGCCGGCGCCACCATCCGCGTCGCCAGCAGCGTGCCGGCGGCAGCCATCGACCCGGTCACCATCGCCGACGCCGGCGGCCTTTTGGTCATGCAGCAGGTTGCCGAATTCCTCTGCGTCGATGGCCCGGACCTCGTGCTCAAGCCGGCACTGGCCGAGAGCTGGAAGCCGAACGACAACGGCACGGTGTGGACCTTCAAGCTGCGCAAGGGTGTGAAATTCCACTCCGGCGGCGAGATGAAGGCCGACGACGTCGTGGCCAGCATCGACCGCCTCGCCGACCCGGCGAACTCGTCCAATGCCCTGTCGGTGTTCACCGGCATCCTGCAGAAGGGCGCCACCAAGAAGGTCGACGACTACACGGTGGAATTCCATCTCGACGCGCCGAACGGCAACTTCCCCTACATGGTGTCGTCGGACAATTACAACGCCGTCATCATCCCGGCGAGCTACAAGGGCGACTACGAGAAAAGCTTCGACGGCACCGGCCCGTTCAAGATCGAAAAATACACCGCCAAGGTCGGCGCCTCCTTCGTCCGCAACGACGACTATTGGGGCGAGAAGGCCTTGCCGGATCGCACCGAGTTCACCTTCTTCACCGACGTGCAGCCGATGATCCTGGCATTGCAGGGTGGACAGGTGGACATCATCAACCAGATGCCGGTTCTGGCCGGCGTGGCACTGCTCAACGATCCGAGCATCGACATCATCAGCCTGAAGTCTGTCGCGCACCAGCAACTGCATCTGCGCTGCGATTCCGATCCGTTCAAGGACCCGCGCGTGCGCCGCGCTATCGCGCTCAGCCTCGATCGCGACAAGCTGGTCGCCGGCCTGATGAAGGGCCGCGCATCGCCGGGCAATGACAGCCCGTTCGCGCCTGCCTATCCGTCGACCGATACCAGCGTGCCGCAGCGCAAGCAGGACATAGCGCAGGCCAAGCAGCTGATGGAAGCAGCCGGCGCCGGCAAGGGTTTCAAGGTGACCCTGACCACCGAGCGCTATCTGGAAATTCCTGAATACGCCCAGCTCATCCAGAACTGGGTCAAGGAGATCGGCATCGAGCTCGAGCTCAACATCCTCGACCAGGGCGCGTATTACGGCGACGCGGTGTTCGGCAAATCGAACTGGCTGGATTCGGTGATGGGCATCACCGACTACGGTCACCGTGGTGTGCCGAACGTTTTCCTTGCCGCACCGCTGAAGAGCGACGGCACCTGGAACGCCGCGCACTTCAAGAACAAGGACTACGACACGCTGGCGAACAGCTACATCGCCGCGCTCGACCTAGAGGCGCAGAAGGCTGACGCCGGCAAGATCCAGAAGCTGCTGCTCGAGGAAACGCCTGTCATCTTCGGCTATTTCTACGACTACCTGACGGCGACGGCCAAAGGCGTGGCCGGCGTGCAGCCGACCGCCATGTCGCAGCTGTTCCTCGACAAGGCATCGAAGGCCTAAGCGGAGGCAGACAAGCCCATCCCGCAACTACCAGCCCTCTCCGGGGGCTGGTGCTTCCGCTGTCAGGCCGAGGCAAGGCGCTGCGCGCCGGCCTGACGCGGAGCCTCGCGTTGCGGGACGATTGATCATTGTCCCATGGAGTCCGAGACCCTGCTCACCACCATGCATTGGGGGACCTACGAGATCCGTGCCGAGAACGGCAGGCTCGTCGGCGTCGAGCCATGGAGCGGCGACCCCGATCCATCGCCGATCGGCAAGTCCATGCTCGGCACGGTGCAGGGCGACTTGCGTGTCTCCCGTCCCGCCATCCGGCGCGGCTGGCTGGAGGGGGACAGGTCCGGCGGTAAGGGCGGGCGCGGCAGCGAGGCTTTTGTCGAAGTCTCCTGGGAGACGGCGCTGGACATTGTGGCGGCCGAACTCGACCGTGTCCGCGTCGAGCATGGCAACAGCGCCATCTATGCGGGCTCCTATGGCTGGGCGAGCGCGGGGCGATTTCACCATGCGCAAAGCCAGATCCACCGCTTCCTCAACACGATCGGCGGCTATACGAGTTCGGTGCTCAGCTATTCCTACGGCGCGGCCGAGATCATCCTGCCGCATGTGCTTGGCGGGACCGATGGGCTGACGGGCAACCATTCCACCTGGGACGGGATCGAACGGCACAGCGAACTGATCATCGCCTTTGGCGGCCTGCCCTGGCGCAACGCCCAGATACAGGGCGGCGGCGCCGCCCGGCACGAGGCGGCGGCGGCCTTGCAAAAGGCCGTCGGCAACGGCGCCCGGCTGATCAACGTCTCGCCCGTGCGCGATGACGCGCCGCGCGGCGTCGAGACCGAATGGCTGCCGCTGCGGCCGAACAGCGACACCGCCTTGATGCTGGCTCTCTGCCATGTCCTCCTCAGCGAGGGTCGTCATGACCAGGCATTCCTGGCGCGCTACTGCACCGGCTTCGAGGTCGTGCGGGCCTATATCCTGGGAGAAACCGACGGCCAGCCGAAGAGCCCGGCATGGGCTGCCGCCCTGAGCGGCGTGGCGCAGGATAGGATCGTCGCGCTGGCCAGGGAAATGGCCGCCAAGCGCACAATGGTGATGGTCAGTTGGTCGCTGCAGCGCGCCGACCATGGCGAGCAGCCCTACTGGGCGGCGATCACGCTGGCCGCGCTGCTCGGCCAGATCGGATTGCCGGGCGGCGGCCTTGGCTTCGGCTATTCGTCGACCAATGGCGCCGGAAGGCCGGAGATGGGATTCCGGTGGCCATCCGTGTCGCAAGGCTGGAACCAGGTCCAGGACTTCATCCCGGTCGCGCGGATGGCCGACATGCTGCTCAACCCCGGCGGTTCCTTCCAATTCAACGGTGCCACGATGTCCTATCCCGACATCCAGCTCGTCTACTGGGCCGGCGGCAATCCCTTCCATCATCACCAGGATCTGAACCGGCTGGTCGAGGCATGGCAACGTCCTGAAACCATCATCGTCAACGAGCCCTTCTGGACGGCGACGGCGCGCCATGCCGACATCGTGCTGCCGGTCACCACACCGCTGGAGCGAAACGATCTCGCCTTCTCGAACCGGGAAAACCTCGTCGTCGCTATGAAGCAAGCGATCGATCCGGTTGGGGAGGCACGCGACGACTATCGCATCTTTGCCGACCTGTCGGCGCGGCTCGGCACCTGCGAAGCCTTCACCGAAGGGCGCGACGCCAGCGAATGGATCCGGGCTCTCTACGAGCAGGCCAGGGACAATGCGAAGGCGGCCGGGGTCGAGATGCCGTCCTTCGATCGTTTCTGGCATGACGGCCACGCCGACCTTGTCCGGCAAGTGACGTCGCAGACACTGCTCGCTTCCTTCCGCGGCGATCCAGAGCGCCATCGGCTGGCGACGCCGTCGGGTCGCATAGAGCTGTTCTCGCCGACGATCAATTCCTTCGGTTATGACGACTGTCCAGGCCATGCCGTGTGGCTTGAGCCGCGGGAATGGCTGGGCAGCGAGCTTGTCAGCCGGTTCCCGCTGCATCTTCTGTCCCCGCAGCCCGCCGACAAGCTGCACAGCCAGTACGATCACGGCTCGGTCAGCAGGGCGGGCAAGGTGTCGGGCCGCGCACCGCTGTGGATCAACCCTGTTGACGCCGCCGCGCGCGGCATTGTCGACGGAGCCATCGTGCGCGTCTTCAACGATCGCGGAGCGTGCCTCGCGGGCGCCGTGCTGACGGATGGCCTGATCCCCGGCGTCGTCCAGCTGCCCACCGGTGCATGGTTCGACCCCTCCTCGCCGGGACAGTCGCTCAGTCTGGAAAAACATGGCAATCCGAACGTGCTGACGCCTGATCGGGGGACGTCGCGCCTTGCCCAATCGCCGACCTGCAATTCGACGCTGGTCGAGGTGTCGCGATTTGACGGAGCCGTTCCCCCGGTGACAGCGTTCGATCCGCCTGCCACAGTGCGTTTAGCCGACGTACCCGGCCTGCCCGGGTCGCAGCCCCATCACAAGGAGGCTTAGCCATTCTCTCCTTCTTTGCCCGGCGTGTTTCCCTGTCGCTTGTGACGCTGTTCCTGCTGAGCATCATGGTGTTCCTGGGCGGCCAGGTGCTGCCCGGCAATGTCGGGCGTGCGATCCTGGGGCCGTTTGCGGATCAGCGCGCGGTCGACGCGCTCAATCATACGCTCGGCGTCGATCGCCCGCTGCTCACCCAATATGCGACCTGGATCTGGAATTTCGTCCGCGGCGATATGGGCACGTCCTACATCTTCCGCTCGCCGGTGGCGCCGTTCGTCATCGATGCCTTGGGCAATTCGATGAAGCTGGCGGCGGTCGCCTTCGTGCTGGTGGTGCCGATCGGCATTCTCGGCGGCGTGGTGGCAGCCCTCAACCTCAACCGCCCGCTCGACCGCATCATCAGCCTTGGCGGCCTGTCGGTGACGGTGCTGCCGGAATTCGTCACCGGCATCATCCTGATCCTGATCTTCGGCGTCTGGCTGCGCTGGCTGCCGATCTCGGCGGCATGGCCGAAGGATGCCGGCTTCTTCACCCAGCTCTACTATCTGATCTTGCCGTCGCTGCCGCTGTTCCTGGTGCTGTTCGGCTACATCGCGCGCATGGCGCGTTCCGGCATGATCGAGGCGCTCGATTCCGATTATACGCGAACGGCCGTGCTCAAGGGTCTGCCCTGGCGCACGGTGATCTGGCGCCATGTGCTGCGCAATGCGCTGCTGCCGACCATCACCGTCATCGCCACCCAGACCGGCTATCTCATCGGCGGCCTGGTGGTGATCGAGACGCTGTTCCGTTACCAGGGCATTGGTTCGCTGATCTTCACCGCCGCGCGCGGCAAGGACTTTCCGATGCTGGAGTCCGGCATCCTCACGATCGGCATCGTCTATGCCGTGGCGACGTTGATCGCCGACTTCCTCTATTCCGTGCTCAATCCGCGCATCCGCCTGGGGTCAGACCAATGAGCGCCGTGCAGACCACCTCTCCCCCGCAAGACGACACGCGCCGGCGCAGTCCCCTGGCGGAAGTCCTTTTCTCGCTGCTGCGCTCGCGGACCTTCCTTGTCGGCCTCTTCATCGTGCTGTTCTGGGTCGCCTGCGCGCTGTTCGGCGAACATTTCGCGCCCTATGACCCGCTTGCCGACGACATCATCAACGCGCTGGCGCCGCCTTCGCGCGAACATTGGTTCGGCACCGACCAGATCGGCCGCGACGTCTTCTCGCGCGTCATCGTCGGCTCGCGCGATATCCTCACCGTTGCCCCGCTGGCGACCTTGCTGGCGACGGTTGCCGGCACCGCCCTTGGCCTGCTCACCGGCTATTTCCGCGGCATCGTCGACGATGTCGTCAGCCGCATCTTGGAAGCCTTCATGGCGATCCCCGTGGTCATCGTCGCGCTGCTCGCCATCGTCGCGCTCGGCACCTCCAAGGCCACCGTCATCGTCGTCATCGGGCTCAGCTTCGCACCGATCATCGCCCGCACCGTGCGCTCGGCGGTGCTGGCCGAGCGCGAACTCGATTATGTCGCTGCCGCGCAGCTGAGGCACGAGAGCGCACTCCACACGATGTTCGTCGAGATCCTGCCCAACGTCATCCCGCCAATCCTGGTCGAGACCACCGTGCGGCTCGGCTACGCCATCTTCGCGGTCGCCACGCTCTCCTTCATGGGTTTCGGCATCCAGCCACCGTCACCCGATTGGGGACTCTCGATCTCCTCGAATTACGGCATGATCGGCGGCGGCTTCTGGTGGACGGTGCTGTTCGACGCGCTCGCCATCGCCTCGCTGGTGATCGGCGTCAATCTGGTGGCCGACGGCGTTCATGGAGTGCTCAATGACTAACTCCGCAAAGGCTGAAAACGCCCTCGAACTGCACGATCTGTCGGTCGCCTACCGGGTCGCCGGGCGCAACCGCGCCGTTCTGCGCAATCTCAGCCTCAACATCAGGCAAGGCGAGGCCTATGGGCTGGTCGGTGAGTCCGGCTGCGGCAAATCCACCGTGGCGCTCACCGTCGTGCGCTATTTGCCAAGGAACGGCTCGATATCCGGCGGCGCCATCTCGCTCGACGGCCAGGACGTCATGAAGCTCGATGCGGAGGCCTTGCGGCGCGCGCGGGCCGAAAGCGTCTCGATGGTCTATCAGGATCCCGGCAAGGCGTTGAACCCGTCGATCCGTATCGGCCGGCAACTGACCGAGATCTTCGAGCTTGGCGGCATAACGGGCCAGGCGGCGACCGATCGGGCGATTGCCATGCTCAACCGCGTGCGCATCTCCGACCCGCCAAGCGTCATGCAGCGCTATCCGCACCAGCTCTCCGGCGGCATGCAGCAGCGCGTGGCGATCGCCATGGCGCTGGCCAACGATCCCTCGATGCTGATCCTCGACGAGCCAACCACCGGCCTCGATGCGACGGTCGAAGCCGAGGTGCTCGACCTCATCGCACAGCTGCGGCAAGAGCTGTCGGCCTCGATCCTGTTCATCAGCCACAACCTCGCTGTCGTCTCCAACATGTGCGACCGGGTCGGCGTGCTCTATGCCGGCATGCTGGTCGAGGAAGGGCCGACGGATGTCGTCTTCAACGATCCGCGCCATCCCTACACGGTTGCCCTGCTCCGCTGCCTGCCGCGTGGCGGTCAGCGCAAGGACCAGGGCCGGCTCGACACCATTCCGGGCTTCCTGCCCGGCATTGGCGCCGACATCAAGGGTTGCGCCTTTGCCGACCGCTGCGCGCTCGCCGACGACCGCTGCCGCACCGAATTGCCACCGCTCTATGATCTGAGTGACGAGCGCGGCAAGCGTCTGTCGCGCTGCTTCCATCACGACAAGGCGCAAGCTCTGCCGCGCGCCACACCGAGCGATGTTGCGACAGCGCCCAAGCCGGCCACCGCACCGGTGCTGCGTGTCGCCGGGCTGAACAAGACCTATGCCAGCCATGGCCACCCCTTGCGCGCGGTGAAAGATGTCTCGCTCGATCTCAGGCCCGGCGAGACGCTGGCGCTGGTCGGCGAATCCGGCAGCGGCAAGACCACCTTCGCCAGGCTGCTGCTCGGCCTTGTGCCGCCCGATGACGGCGGCACCATCGAGCTCGAGGGCAAGGCGCTGGCACCGAAGCTGGAGAACCGTGGCGACGACCAGGTCAAGGCGATGCAGATCGTCTTCCAGAACCCGGACTCCGCGCTCAACCGCTCGCATTCGATCCGCCACATCCTCGGCCGCGCCTTGAAGCGGCTGGCCGGCCTCTCCGGCAAGGCGCAGGAGACGCGGCTCGACGACCTCGTCCGCTCGGTGCGCCTCACCGACCGGCATCTGGCCGTCAAGCCGCGCCAGCTCTCGGGCGGCCTGAAGCAGCGCGTCGCCATTGCGCGCGCCTTCGCCGGCGATCCGCGCATCGTCGTCTGCGACGAGCCGACCTCGGCGCTCGACGTCTCCGTCCAGGCGGCGATCCTCAACCTGCTTGCCGATCTGCAATCCAAGGAGGACGTCAGCTACATCTTCATCTCGCATGACCTTGGCGTGGTGCGTTACCTCTCCGACAAGATCGCCGTGCTCTATCTCGGACGCATCATGGAGATCGGGCCATCGGAGGAAGTCTTTTCCGGTCCGCATCATCCCTATACCGAAGCGCTGCTGTCGGCCGTGCCCAAGCTCGACCAGACCGAGACGGCGCGCATCCGGCTCGACGGCGAGATCCCCAGCGCCACCAACCCGCCCCCGGGCTGCGTCTTCAACACACGCTGCCCGCGCAAGATCGGCCCGATCTGCGAGCAGCAGGAGCCGCCGCTGGCCGAGGCGCAGCCCGGACACTCGATCCGCTGCCACATCCCCTACCCGGAACTGGCCAGGCTGCAGAAGGCGGCCGTAACCGAGCCGGCATAGCAAGCCATCGCCGGCCGGCTACCTCAGGCCGGCCATGCCCAGGAGCGGTCGCCTTCCGAGAAACCCTGTTCGCTGGTCCAGCCCTTGGCCAGCGAGCGCAAGCCCGTCAGCGCGACGTCGAGCACATCGGAAGAGACGGGGTTCGAGGGATAGGCGAGATAGATCGGCCGCTGGAACACCGGCGCGTTGTCGATGCGCCGCATCTCGCCGCGTTCGATATGGCCGCTGACGGCGCTGAGCGGCAGGTAGGCGGCCGCTTGCTGTGACAGCACGTGCTGCAGCCCGATGAAGACCAGCCCCGCCGAAATGGCCGGTTTGACCATGCCGGCAAAGGCGCGATCGTGCTCGATGCGGAATTCGAGCCCCCAGTCCATCAGGATGTAGTTTTCGGTCCATGGCTTGGTCTGCGCCGCATGCTGGACCAGCACGACCTGATCGACGGCAAGCGTCTCATAGACGATGCCGGGATGCGGGCGCGGCAGATAGAGGATGCAGATGTCGAGCAGGCCTTCGGCCAGCTGGTCGATCGCCAGGTCCGGAAAACTGCCCTCGAGCCGCAGCGCCACGTTCGGCCGCTTGGCGCGCATCCACTCGACCCATGGCGAGGTGATGCGCTCCCACAGATAGGCGGGAGCGGTCAGCCGCAGCAGGCTCTCATAGCCATCGGGAACGGCGATGTCCTGCCTCGATTGCTCCCAGGTGCGGGTGATGGAGGAGGCGTGCGGCAGGAACTGCCGGCCGGCCGGCGTCAGCGTGACGCCATCGCGGTCGCGCACGAAAAGCCGGCGCCCCAACTGCTCCTCCAATCCCCTGATCCGCGCGCTGACGGTGGATTGCGCAAGGTTGAGCCGGCTGGCCGCGACGGTGAAGCTGCCATGCTCGGCAACCTCCAGGAAACTGCGCAGGTTCTCGGTATCCATGGTCTGCACCTCGCATCGAAAATTTCGATGACCCCTATCAAAAAATATCGCTTTCCGGCCGCGATCAACAATGACCTAAATGGCCGATCCCCCAAGGGCAAGCGAGGAATGCAGCCATGGCAAGGCCTTTCATGACGATCGACGCCGCTCGCAAAAATCTGGCGGCAATCGAAAATTCCGCTGTCGACGAATTGCTGGCCGGCAGGCTCGACCGCCGCGATTTCCTGCGCCATGGCAGCGTTCTCGGCCTTTCCCTGCCCTTCCTGGGCAGCCTTGTGACGGCTGCAGGTCTCGGCACGCAGAAGGCCCGCGCCGAAGGCAAGCCGGGCGGCACGGTGCGCGCCGGTGTCGCCACGCCCGGTGGCGCCATAGATCCCGTCACCTACTATGACAGCGGCAGCTACCAGCTGGTTTTCCAGACCGCCGAATTCCTCTGCATCACGCAGCCGGATCTCACCTTGAAACCGGTGCTGCTGGCGGAAAGCTGGTCGCCGAACGCGGATGGCAGTGTGTGGACCTTCAAGCTGCGCAAGGGCGTGAAATTCCACAATGGCGAGGATTTCAAAGCCGACGACGTGGTTGCGACCTTCGATCGCCTCGCCGACCCGAACGGCGCCTCGAACGCGCTTTCCGTGTTCAAGGGCCTGCTGTCGAAAGGCGGCACGCAGAAGGTCGACGATCACACCGTCGCCTTCCATCTCGATGCGCCAAACGGCAGCTTTCCCTATTCGGTGTCGATCGACAATTACAACGCCGTCATCCTGCCGGCGAGCTACAAGGGCGACTACGAAAAGACCTTTGAGGGCACCGGGCCGTTCCGGCTGGAGAGCTACACGCCGAAGGTCGGCGCCACCTTCGTGCGCAATGAGGACTATTGGGGCGAGAAGGCGCTGCCCGACCGCCTCGAGTTCAAGTTCTACGGCGACGTGCAGCCGCGCATCCTGGCGCTGCAGGCCGGCGAGGTCGACGTCCTCGATGCCGTGCCGCTCGATGTCAGCCAGGTGGTGCTGAACAGTCCCGACATCATGGTGTTGCGCGTCGCCTCGACCGCGCATCGCCAGCTCCACATGCGCTGCGACACCGGTCCGTTCACCGACAAGCGCGTGCGCCAGGCGCTGGCGCTCAGCATCGACCGCTCCAAGCTGGTCGACGGCCTGTGCCGCGGCATGGCGGCGACGGGCAATGACAGCCCGTTCGCGCCGGCCTTCCCCGCCACCGACAAGACGGTGCCGCAGCGCGTCCAGGATATCGCCAAGGCCAAGCAACTCATGGAGGCGGCAGGCCTTGGCAGCGGCTTCGACATGACCCTGACAACGCTGCGCTATTCCGACATTCCGGGCTATGCACAGCTGTTCCAGAATTTCGCCAAGGAGATCGGCGCCCGCATCGCACTCAACATCGAGGACCAGGACAAATATTACGGCAAGGCGGTGTTCGGCCAGTCGGATTGGCTGGACAGCCCGTTGGGGATCACCGACTACGCCCATCGCAGCGTGCCGAACGTCTTCCTGAAAAGCCCGCTGGTCAGCGATGGCCCGTGGAACGCGGCGCATTTCAAGAACCCTGCCTATGACGGCATGGTCACCTCCTATCTCAAGGCACTCGACATCGGTGCGCAACGCACCGCGGCCTCAGACATCCAGAAGCTGCTGCTCGACGAGACGCCGGTCATTTTCAGCTATTTCCCGGATCTGCTGGTGCCGGTGCGCAAGAATGTCAGCGGCCTGCCGCCGATCGCTGCCGGTCTGCTGCTCGATCGCGTGTCGCTGGGATAAAGGCTGGATTGGACAATTCCGCTTTCGGGCGGTGGGCTATCCGCCGGCAGGGTTGCGAAGGGCGATGGGGGGCCATCGTTCGAGCCGCTCGACGCAAGGGCAAACCCGCCGCCCGGAAACCCTCTCCGGCACCATAGTTCAATCCAGGTTCATCTCGCTGTGCGCCAACGATCGATGACAAAAGACAAGAAACGGGAGACTACCATTCGCAAGCCTCATTTGCGCGGTCGCGGACCGCATTTCCCCTTGCTCGACACCATCGTGCAGTACGAGTTCGAGCCGGGCTATGTCGCCTTCACCATGCCGATGCAGAAGCGGCTGCGCGTGCAGGTGGGATCGATGGTCGTCGCCGACACGACCAAGGCGCTGGTGCTCTACGAATCCGACCATCTTCCGGTCTATTACTTCCCGATCAGCGATGTGCGCGAAGAATTCCTGCTGCCGAGCGCGACGACGACGGAGAGTCCGTTCAAGGGTGTCGCCACCCATTATTCGCTGAACACAGGCATCACGCTGGTGGAGGATGCGGCCTGGCGCTATCTCGATCCGGTCAAGGGATCGCCTGACTTGTCGGACTACATGTCCTTCTATTGGCCCAAGATGACGCACTGGTATGAGGAGGACGAAGAGATCTTCGTCCACGCCCGCGATCCGTTCCGCCGGGTCGACTGCCTGCCCTCGTCGCGGCGGGTGCAGGTGATCCTCGACGGCGAGCAGGTCGCCGATTCACGCCGCGGCGTCTTCCTCTTCGAGACCGGCCATCCCGTGCGCCATTACCTGCCGATCGCCGACACGCGGCTCGATATGTTCGCGCCCAGCCGCTACATTTCGCGCTGCCCCTACAAGGGCATCTCCAGCTACTATCACGTGACGACGCCCAAGAAGCGGCACGAGAACCTGGTCTGGTACTATCCCGAGCCGGTGCACGAGGCCGAGCGCATCAAGGGCCTGGTCTGCTTCCACCACGAACTGGTCGACAAGATCCTGGTCGACGGCGTCGAAATCCCGAAGGAATTCACGGCCGCGTCCAGCGGCTATTTCTGAGCCGCACTGGCTGACTGCGTTCGAAGTCATCCAGTGTTTCGAGTTTTCGTTCGCCAGGGCCAGTGCTACGCTGAGCTTTCGCGGCGGACGATTGCTCATGAGGACAGCACTTCATCTTGCGGCCCTGCCCTGGCTCGTCGCCCTGGCCGTTTTGCCGGTGCCGGCATTTGCCGAAAACAGTCCGGCTTTCGAGCTCAAGCTCGACATCGACCAGAACGGCAAGATGGACCGGGCCGTGGCGATGCAGGAGCCCGGCGGGCCGGCTGATCTATATATTTACCTGGCAGTCGGCGAGGACAAGCTCGACCCCTCGCGCCGGCCCGATTTCGTCAAGAAGGGGCTGACCGAAGACCGGGTCATCGACCTTGAAAGCAAGGGCAAGGGATCGCTGGCGGTGACGTCCTGCTTCGGCTGCGGCGCCAGCAAGTCAACGGAAGACACGCTGACAATCGTCTATCGCCGGGGCCAATTCCTGGTCGGCGGCTATAGCCGCAGCTGGGATTGGAACCAACAGGCATCGAATGGCGTCGAGACCAAAGTCGGCGAATGCGACATCAACTATCTCACCGGCCGGGGTACCGTCTCCAAGGACCTTGAGGCCGGCACGCCGATCAAGGGCAAGTTCAAGCCGGTGCCACTCAAGGACTGGTCCACTGGCAGGCGCCCGAAGGCCTGCAACTTCTAAACAGGTTGCTCGAAAGACGGCATAGGCAATAATCTCCCTGAAACGGGGAGGGCTATCGATGGATCTTTTCAAGCTGAACGGCGATGTCGCACTGGTCACTGGTGCCGGCAGCGGCATTGGCCAGGCAATCGCGATCGGACTGGCCGAGGCAGGGGCCAACGTCGCCTGTTTCGGTCATGCATCGAAAGGCGGGCTGGAGGAGACCGCGCAACGGATTACTGCACTTGGCCGCAAGGCTTTGGTGCTGACCGGCACGGTCACCTCGGAAAGCGATCTCGCGGCGGCAATCGATCGCGTCGAGGTCGAACTCGGTGCGCTGACTGTCGCCGTCAACAATGCCGGCATCGCCGGTTCGGAGCCGGCCGAAACGATGTCTCTGGGGACATGGCAGAAGGTGCACGAGGTCAATGTCGCCGGCGTGTTCCTGTCCTGCCAGGCAGAGGCGCGCAAGATGCTGGCCCGACGCAAGGGCTCGATCATCAACATCGCCTCGATGTCCGGCACCATCGTCAATCGGGGGCTGACACAGGCGCACTACAATTCCTCGAAAGCCGCCGTCATCCACATGTCGAAGAGCCTCGCCATGGAATGGGCCGATCGCGGCTTGCGCGTCAATGTCGTCAGCCCGGGCTACACGCTGACGCCGATGAACAAGCGGCCGGAGGTGGCGGAGGAGATCAAGATCTTCAAGCGCGACACGCCGATAGGACGCATGGCTGCCCCGGAGGAAATGGTCGGGCCGACGGTGTTCCTGGCCAGCGGTGCGTCGAGCTTCGTCACCGGCCTCGACCTGATCGTCGATGGCGGCTACGTCTGCTGGTAGGACCGCATCTCGCAGGACCTCGCCTGCAGTCTGAATTTGTGCATCCGCGAAGCGTTAGTCGTTGCGCGAGATGAACGTTGGTATATATAATTTCATCCTATGAAACGGTTTGGCGAGACGGGGCTTGCCATGCCGACAGCCGAGATCATGGGACCTTGATGGCTTGCACCTTGCAGGGCGCCGCAAGACTGGCAATTGATCCGCGGGTGATCGCTCCCGCAGCGATCCATCGGCAGCCATGAACCCGACAGCCTATTCCACCATCACGAGAATTGAGCACCATCTTGCCTGCGCTGGCCAACGCCAGGGCGACAATTATGGCGCCGACGGCCTTGCGCAACGAACCGCCTTTCCAACACAATCAAGAAAAGCCGCAAGAAGGGAACGACCGATAACCGTCACAGCTTGAAGGAGAACAAGCATGTCATTTCGCAGTCGAGTTTCGAAACTATCGATGGGCGCCGTCGCGCTCGCAACGCTGAGCCTGCTGACACCTTCCGCCCAAGCCGCCGCACCGGAATCCAACGACCCGATCAAGATCGCGCTGTTCGACTGGACCAGCGTGAACCTCAACGCCAAGATCCTCGGCGGCATCCTGGAAAAGCTCGGCTATACCGTAGAATATCCAACCGCCGATTACCTTTCCAGCCTGACCACCGGCCTCACCAATGGCGACCTCGATGTCGGCCTGGAGTTCTGGGACACCACCGCCGGCGAAGCGATGAAGGCCTCCGACGCGACCGGCCAGACCGAGAGGCTCGGCAAGCTCGGCCCAAAGGCCAAGGAAGAGTGGTGGTTTCCCGAGTACATGAAGGAGAAGTGCCCGACCTTGCCGGACTGGCATGCGCTGCTCGACGCCACATGCGCCGCGTCGTTCTCGACGGCGGAGACGGCGCCGAAAGGGCGCTATCTCGGCGGTCCGGTGACCTGGGAAGGCTTTGACGACGAGCGCGTCGCGGCGCTGAAACTGCCCTTCACCGTGATCCATGCCGGCACCGATGCGGCGATGTTCGCGGAACTCGATTCCGCCTATCAGCGCAAGGCGCCGATCATGCTGTGGATCTATTCGCCGCACTGGGCGCCGGCCAAGTACAAGGGCGAATGGGTGCAATTCCCCGAATACACACCCGAATGCTACAACGACCCGAAATGGGGCACCAACCCCGACGCCAAATATGATTGCGGCAAGCCGCATGGCGAGATCTGGAAATATGCCTGGAACGGCATGAAGGACAAATGGCCGGTCGCCTACAAGGTGGCGAAGGCCTTCACGATCGATACCGACGAGCTGAACAAGATGAGCGGCGAGATCGACCTCAACGGCAAGACGCCGGAAGACGTCGCCGCTGCCTGGATCGCCGCGCACGAGGCCGACTGGAAAGCCTGGGCGCAGTGACCCTTCCGACTGGAAAGTGAGACCCGGCCGTTGATCGGCCGGGTTTCAAGTCTTGATGCTCCAGAAGGACGATTGGATGACGACTGAACAGGGATCGACGCAACCGGGCACAAACGACCGCCCGGTAAAACTTGCCTGCCGCAATGTGTGGAAGCTGTTCGGGGCGAACGCGGCCAGTTTCATCCGCGAGCGCGACGGCAAGGCCAGCATGGCCGATGTCACGGCTGCCGGACTGGTCGGCGCCGTGCGCGCCGTCGATCTCGAAATCCGCCAGGGCGAGATTTTCATCATCATGGGCCTGTCCGGCTCCGGCAAATCGACACTGGTGCGCTGCATGTCGCGGCTGGTCGAACCGAGCCACGGCAAGGTCGAGTTCGAAGGCAAGGACCTGCTCAAGATTTCCGATGCGGCACTGATCGAACTCAGGCGCCATCGCATGGGCATGGTGTTCCAGAATTTCGCGCTGCTGCCGCATCTCAACGTGCTCGACAACATCGCCTTTCCGCTCAGCATCCAGGGGCAGGACCGGGCAACGCGCGAGGCGCGGGCGCGCGAGGTCATCGAACTCGTCGGCTTAAGTGGCCGCGAGCATTTCTATCCGCGCGAATTGTCCGGCGGCCAGCAGCAGCGTGTCGGTATTGCCCGGAGTCTCGCGACCAAACCGGAAATCTGGTTCCTCGACGAGCCATTCTCCGCCCTCGACCCGCTGATCCGCCGCGAGATGCAGGACGAGTTGATGCGGCTGCAGACCATGCTGCACAAGACCATCGTCTTCATCACCCATGATTTCGACGAAGCCATAAGGCTCGCCGACCGCATCGCCATCATGAAGGACGGCGAGGTCATCCAGATCGGCACGCCGGAAGAACTGGTGGTCAATCCGGCGACCGACTATGTCGCCGAATTCACCCGCGACGTCGACCGCGCCAAGGTGATCTCGGCACGAAGCCTGATGCGCGCCTGCGACGGCACCGAGCATGGCGGGACGGTTTCGCCGGATGCCAAGATCGCCAGTTTCTCGGCAAGCATCGTCTCCGCCGGCAAGCCGTTCGCGGTGGTCAACGGCACCGGCAAGCCGGTCGGCGAAGTCACGCCGCAAGCGGTCATCGATCTGCTGGCCGGCATCGAGCATGCGAGAGCCGGCGCATGACGGTGACGGCAAGCACCAGCGAGCCGAGGCCGGCGCTTCAGCGATGGCTGCTTGTCTGGGCGCTCGCCCTTGCCGCTGTGCTCATGGTGTTCCTGCTCCAAGACAGCGTCCCTTGGGCTGTCGACTATCCGGCGAGCGCCGTCGTGCCGGTCGCCGACTGGGTCAGCGCGCTGATGGGCTGGATCAAATCGAACCTGTCGTGGTTGACCCGCTCGATCACCGCGGTTCTCGGGGTGCCGCTCGACTTCGCGCTCAATCTCTTGGCCAAGAATTTCAAGATCGGCCACGGCGTCGATACCCTGGTCCTGCCGCGCCTGTCCTGGGTCGGGGTCTGTGCTGTCGCCTTCCTCGCCGGCCATGCCGTGGGTGGTCGCAAACTCAGCCTGCTAGTCGGCGGCTGCTTCCTCTACATCGCGCTGTTCGGCCAATGGACCAGCGCCATGCTGACGCTGGCGCTGATCTCCATCGCCGTGCCGTTTTGCATCGTCACCGGCCTGTTCGCCGGCATCTGGGCATGGCGCAAGCCATGGGCGGAAAGGCTGATCATCTCCCCTGCCCTTGACCTGATGCAGACGATCCCGACCTTCGCCTATCTCATCCCGATGCTGCTGCTGTTCGGCAACAGCCCGGTCTCGGCGATGATCGCAACCGCCATCTTCGCCACACCGCCGATGGTACGGGCGACGATGCTCGGCCTGACGCGGGTGCCGGTGGAGATCGGCGAATTCAGCGACATGGCCGGCTGCACGGCGCGGCAGAAACTGTGGCGGGTGCTGTTGCCCTCGGCGCGGCCGACGCTGATGGTCGGCGTCAACCAGGTCATCATGCTGGCGCTCAACATGGTGATCATCGCATCGATGATCGGCGCCGGCGGCCTCGGCTACGACGTGCTTCTGGCGCTGCGCGCGCTGAAGGTTGGTGAGGCGATGGAGGCCGGCCTCGCCATCGTGGCGCTGGCGATCGCGCTCGACCGGTTGAGCCAGGCCATCGCGCACAAGCAGGCGAAGGGCCATGTCCATCAGGAATCGAGCCCGACTCTTTGGCGGCGCTACCCCAATCTGACGCTGGCCATCGCCGTCCTTGCCGTCACCACGCTGCTTGGCCTGTTCGTACCGGCCTTCGCGGCGGTGCCGAAGGCGATCACCTTCACCACCGCGCCGCTGTGGAAGGCGGCGGTGAACTGGGTGACGATCAACTTCTTCGATGTGATCGAAGCGTTCCGCGTGGCGCTGATCCTCAATGTGCTGAACCCGGTGCGCGCCTTCTGCGAAGGCTTTCCCTGGCTGGGCGCGGTGTTCCTGCTCGGCCTTGCCGGCTATCAGCTCGCAGGCTTGCGCCTGGCAGCCCTGGTCGCCGCACTGACTGCCTTCTGCGCCATCACCGGGCTGTGGGAAAAGACCATGGCGACGGTCTATCTCTGCGGCATCTCGGCCTTCATCGCCTGCCTGATCGGCATTCCGATCGGGCTGATGGCGGCGCGCAGCGACCGTTTCGAGAAGATCGTCACGCCGATCATCGACACGCTGCAGGTGCTGCCGTCCTTCTGCTTCATCATCCCGGTGGTGATGCTGTTCCGCGTCGGCGATGTCACCGCCATGATCGCAACGATCGCCTTCGCCGTGGTGCCGGCGATCCGCTACACCAATCACGGCATCCGCCAGGTGCCGCCGGCGCTGATCGAGGCGGCGAAGGTGTCGGGCTGCACGCCGCGCCAGACATTTTTCCGCGTGCAA
Source organism: Mesorhizobium huakuii (assembly GCF_014189455.1). Taxonomy (NCBI): domain Bacteria; kingdom Pseudomonadati; phylum Pseudomonadota; class Alphaproteobacteria; order Hyphomicrobiales; family Phyllobacteriaceae; genus Mesorhizobium; species Mesorhizobium huakuii. The sequence goes on along the minus strand of NZ_CP050296.1, from coordinate 4,804,909 downwards.
CTGCCGCTGGCGCTTCCCGAGATCATGCTGGGCGTCAACCAGACCATCCTGATGGCGCTGGCGATGATCATCATCTGCGCCATGGTCGGCACGCGCGATCTCGGTCAGGAGGTGTTCATCGCGCTGTCCAAAGCCGATTCCGGTCGCGGCATCGTCGCCGGCCTGGCCATCGCCTTCATCGGCATCGTCGCCGACCGGCTGTTCAACGCCTGGACGGCGAAGGCGCGGGCAAGGCTGGGATAGCTGGACGATGCGCCGCGGCTACTCCGCCGCGACGCCCTTCACCTCGAGATAGCTCTCCATGGAATCATCCAGCGCCTGCAGCCAGGGCGTATGGTGCAGCGGCGCCATGGTGCCGGTCATCAGCGAGCGGTAGGCGTGATCGCGGAAGCTCATAATGTCTTCCGCCTTGTGGTGTTCCCACTCCATGAAGGTCTGGTTGACCGCTTCGACGTCGAAGCCGGGATAGTCGGTCTGGTCCATCAGTTCCTTGGTGTAGTCGCCCTGGAACCAGATCATCTGCTCGGCGTCTTCCAGCGTCTCCTCGCGGGCGCGCCACTTGGCGCCGTGCTCGGCCATCGCCTCGGCGGAAGGCAGCTTGATGCGGCCCATGATGACGTCGCGGGCGAACCAGGCCTGCGCGTCGAACATGTTGAAGGTGTAGAACTGATCCTGCATGCCGATATAGGAGAGCTTCGGGTTCTTCTCCCAAACGACGCCTTCATAGAGGTCGAGCGGCCACATGCGGTTGGCGGTCTTGAGCTTCAGATCGTCGGTCAGGAACGGGAAGGAATGCAGATAGCCGGTGCACAGGATGATGGCATCGACATCCTTGGTGGTGCCGTCCTTGAAGTGCGCGGTCTTGCCGACGACCTTCTGCAAGAGCGGCACCTCTTTCCAATTCTCAGGCCATTTGAAACCCATGGGCTTCGAGCGGTAGCTGGAGGTGATGGATTTGGCGCCGTATTTGTAGCACTGCGAGCCGATGTCCTCGGCCGAATAGGAGCGGCCGATGATCAATATATCCTTGCCCTTGAATTCCATCGCGTCGCGGAAATCGTGGCTGTGCAGGATGCGGCCGTTGAAGGTCGAAAAACCCTCGAAATAGGGAACGTTGGGAACGGAGAAATGGCCTGAGGCGACGACGACATTGTCGAACTCTTCCGAGTAGGTGACGTCGTTGGTGCGGTCATGCGCGGTGACGGTGAATTTCTTGGTCTCGTCCGAGAAGGTGACCATGCGCACCGGGCTGTTGAAGCGCACCCATTTGCGCAGGCCTGATTTTTCGACACGGCCCTTGATGTAGTCCCAGAGCACGGCGCGCGGCGGATAGGAGCCGATCGGCCGGCCGAAATGCTCCTCGAACGTGTAATCGGCGAACTCTAGGCATTCCTTCGGTCCGTTCGACCAGAGGTAACGGTACATCGAGCCATGCACGGGATCGCCATGCTCGTCGAGGCCGGTGCGCCAGGTGTAGTTCCACAGGCCGCCCCAATCCGACTGCTTTTCGAAACAGACGATCTCGGGGATATCGGCGCCCTTGTCTTCAGCCGACTTGAAGGCCCTGAGCTGTGCCAGGCCGGACGGTCCGGCGCCGATGACGGCAACACGTTTTTTCATTTCCAGGGCCTCCTCATTTTTGATTTCCCCAGCGAAACAAATTTCACTGACAGTGACACTAATTGGCCCTTCGGTGCTGTCAACAGACATCTGCGGGAACGGCGTTTGCCCACGAAGGATTCCTGGCGGAAAACCTTCGCTGACAGAATTCATGGGATGGTCGAATGGGACTTAAGACGGCTTGCCGACACCGCCGCGCTGCTGTATCGCCACCTCTGATGTTCACCTTGAGTGAAATAAATCCGCGAAGTCCGGGGGCGACATGGCGAAAGACACTTCCAAGGCCGGGCTTGCCAGCGCCAAGCCGAAACCCCAGCCAAAGGTCTCGGCCGACGGCAAGACCATCCGCGCACCGCTGACGCAGAACCCACACGCCATCCGCGACACGCGCGAAAAAGTGCTGGAGGTGGCGATCGGTCGCGAGGTGCGGGCGTTCCGCAAGAAGCTCGGCATCACCGTCGCCGATCTCGCCGTCGCCACCGACATTTCGCTGGGCATGCTGTCGAAGATCGAGAACGGCATCACCTCGCCGTCGCTGACCACGCTGCAGGCGCTGTCGCGGGCGCTCGGCGTTCCCGTCACCGCTTTCTTCCGCCGCTTCGAGGAGGAGCGAAGTGCTGTCTTCGTCAAGGCCGGCGAAGGCCTTGACGTCGAGCGGCGCGGCACGCGCGCCGGCCACCAGTACAATCTGCTCGGCCATATCGGCTCGAACACCAGCGGTGTCGTCGTCGAACCCTATCTGATCACGCTGACCGAAGACTCCGACGTGTTCCCGACCTTCCAGCATGAGGGCATGGAGTTCCTCTACATGCTCGAGGGCGAAGTCGTTTACCGGCACGGCAGCAACCTCTACCCGATGAAGCCTGGCGACAGCCTGTTCTTCGACGCCGACGCGCCGCATGGACCGGAGCATCTGACGAAACTGCCGATGCGGTATTTGTCGATTATCTGCTATCCGCAGAACAGCGCGGGGTGAGACGCTTGGGTTCCTCGCCCCCAAGGGAGTGGGGGATGGCGCGGACCGTGGTGTCGTGCGTGCCCAATCTCTCGCGCCGGCGCTGCCCCCTCTCCGACCGCTTCGCGGCCACCTCTCCCCCGCTTTGCGGGGGCGAGGAACCCAGATCCTGAGAGGACGGCGCAAAGGAAGATTTAGTCCGGCCCAAACCCCGGTGACGTCGCACTCCCATCATCAAGCTTCGACAGCCATTCGACCAGCGTCGGCCGATAGCGTGTCAGGCCCTTGTAGGTGGCGAGCTCCTCCGGCAGGTCGCGGATCACGCGGTGCAGACGCCTTGCCCATTTCGGCTGGGTGACCAGCTCGTCCATCTTGATCAGGTAGCAGCGGATCGGGAAGACGATGCCGTTGGAGCGAGGCAGCCGCCAGAAGCTCTGCAGTTCGACGCGCAGATGCACCTTGTCGCCAACATTCTCCGGCGTCACAGTGGCGCGATCCGGACCCCATTTGTGGTAATTCTCGGGACTGGTGTCGAGGCGTGGATTGATGGTCATCGTCCAGTTGAGGCGCCGCGCCGGCTTGCCTTGCTGGATGTTGGTGAGGAATTTCAGCGCCCTGGTGAAAATACCCTTCTCATGCGCCAGCGGCACCGGCGCGTGCCACTCGAAGAAATTCATGCCGATGTCGAAATCGAGCGACCAATCTGCCTGGGTGGTGACCATGCCGGCATCCATCCAAAGATTGCCGTCGCGCTGGTCGAGGATGCAGAAATCGCCCTGGCTCTGGCGGGTGATGTATTCCATCGGACCGTAAGGCAGTGTCGAGGTATCACCGAAAGTGAAGGTGTCGTCGATGCCGAGCGGCCGGTTGATCCAGCGCCAGCGGTCGCCGTCGCGGGTCAGCGTGAAATGTTCGGGGTAGCCCAGCGCCTGTTGCTCCATCAAAAGTTCGAGCAAATCCCAGCCCGCCAGCGTCATGTGCGGCAGCGACTGGCAGCGCAGCGGATCCTCGGCCAGCACCAGCGCGCGGTCCTGCATCTCGGCGACATAGTGCTCGTCGACGTCGATCAGGTTTTCCAGCACGCTGTCTTTCGGACCGACGACATGCGGTTCGATGTTGACCGCATACATGTAGGCGTCTTCATGGAACGGGAACGGGAAGCGCCTGATGTGCTCCGGGCTGTTCCTGAAGGTGAAATCGTCGCGGAACGTTTCCTTGCGAAAGGTGATGCCCATGATTTCCTCCTAGAGCGGGAAGCCCGCTCTATCTCTTTGTTTAGCCGCATTTCTGCGACGCCAAGTGTACCCACTTGGCTGCAAAATGCTCTACCGCTCCAGCACCAGCGACCGGCCCTCGAAGCGCGAGACGCACGGCATGATCTTGCAGCCGGAGCGATGGTCTTCCTCGCTCAGCCAGTGGTCGTTGTGGATGAACTTGCCGTCACAAGAGATGACGTTGGTCTCGCACTGGCCGCAGACGCCGCCGCGGCAGAGATAGGGCGGATCGACGCCGGCCGCCTCGATGGCTTCGAGCAGGCTCTGCTGCTCGTCGACGCGGATCGTCTTGCCGCTGACGGCAAGCGTCACGTCGAAAGGCAGGCCCGGCTGGGGGGCGGCGAAATGCTCGAAATGCACGGCCTCCGATGGCCAACCCAAGGCGGCCGCGCGGTCGCGCACCCAATTGATCATGCCGGCCGGACCGCAGACATAGAGATGCGTGCCGAGCGGCTGCGTCGACAGCAACCGGTCGAGATCGATGCGCTCATCGCGGTCGTCCTGATAGAGCCTGATGCGCCTGTCGTAACGCTCCCGCAGCACATCGGCATAGGTGCCGAGAGACGCGGTGCGGCAGGTGTAGTGCAGTTCGAAATTGCCGCCCTCCCCCGCCAGCTGCGCGGTCTGCGCCATGAACGGCGTGATGCCGATGCCGCCGGCCAGCATCAGGTGTTTCTTGGCACGCAGGTCGAGCGAGAACAGATTGACGGGATAGCTGATCACCATCTCCAGGCCCGGCTTGACGGACCGATGCATGAACAGCGAGCCGCCGCGCCGACATCGTCGCGGCGCACCGAGATCGTGTATTCACGCGTGTCGAGCGGCGAGCCCATCAGCGAATAGGGATTGAGTCGGGTGCGGTCGCCATCGCGCATCTCGACCACGACATGGGCGCCGCCGGAAAAGGTCGGCAACAGCTCGCCGTCGCGCCGGCGGAAATGGAAGCGGGTGACCAGCTCGTTGACCGGAACGACATCGCTGACGACGACATCGAGCTTGGTGGTGCCGGTGCTCATGGGAAGGCCTCCTCCATCGGAGGAATCTCGGTGCGATCCTCGGCGTTGATGCAGACACCCTGGAAAGCCGCCAGCCGCCGCGAATAGTGATCGCGCACCAGGAGCAGCAGGCCGCAATGCGCACAGGTGGCGGGCTGCGTCGTCACGTTCTCGGTGATGCCCTTGCAGTGCACGCACTGCATGCGCCGCGCCAGCGAGCCGCGATGCTCGGTCTGCATCGAGGTATGATCGATGCCGGCTTCGAGCGCCACCTGCATGGCCTGGCCGATCAGACCTTCGGTGCCGGCGATGTAGAGACGCAGGCCCATATGGGCGTTGCTAAGCGTCTGCTTCAAGCGTGGCAGCAGGCTGGCGAAGGACGGCGCCTGATGAAACTGCGCCGGCTTCAGCGCTTCGAGGGCGTCGACATGCTTGCCGTCGGGGCCTGGGATGAAGACGATTTCGGCGCCACCGAAGAAACCGGGCGGAGCCGTCTTTGCCATATCAACGATCGCCAGCGCGCCTTCCGCATCGGCGATGAATAGATGATGCTTGCCGGGCTGCGGAGACAGGGTTCCGTAAATGGGCCGGCTGATGATGGTCTTGGCTGCCATTCTCTCTAAATCAGTTGGAGCATGATCTTTTCCGAAAACCGGTTCCCACTTTTCGGGATCATGCTCTAGTGCCTTAAAACCCCTCGCCGTTGATGATGCCTCAACCCTTGGCCGTGCGCTTGGTCTTTTTCGGATCGTCGAACGGCAATGGCTGCGCCGTCGCCTTGATCGACCCGCTCTTGTTGCGAATTTCGAGCTTGGTGTCCTTGACCGCGCAGTCGACGTCGAGGCGGGCAATGCCCATCGATTTCTTGACCAGCGGCGAATACATGGCGCAGGTCACCACGCCGACCTTCTTGCCGTCGCGATAGACCGGGGCACCCTCGTCGGCCGGCTCCTTGCCGTCGAGCAGCACGCCATAGATCTTGAAGCGCTCCTTGCCCTTGAGGCGATAGTGCTCTTCAGCCCCACGGAAACCGGTCTTGCCCGGGCTGACGGTGAAGTCGAGGCCGAGCTCCCACAGCGTGTCGCCAGGGCCTTCATTCTCGAACGGATATTTTTGCGAATTGTCGTAGGGATAGAACAACAGATAACTTTCGACCCGCAGCATATCGAGCGTGGTGAACCGGCACGGAATGATGCCGGCGCTCTTGCCCTCGTCGAGAATCCTGTCCCAGATCGTGCCGGCATCCTGGCCGCGGCAGAAGATCTCGTAGCCGCGCTCGCCGGTATAGCCGGTGCGCGAGATCATCACCGGGAAGCCGAACAACTGCGTCTGCATGTGATGGAAATAGTTGAGGTCACGGATGCCCGGCACGTGCTTGGCGAGATAGTCGACGGATGTCGGCCCTTGCAGCGACAAATCGTGCAGATTGTCGTCGAAGCGCAGCGACACGTCCCTGCCCATCGCCGCCCGCTGCAATTCCTCATGGCCGGTGCCCGAGCCATGCACCACCATCCAGCTGTTCGGGCCGGTGCGGTAGAGGATGCAGTCGTCGGTGAATTTTCCCGCCTCGTTCAGCATGCAGGCATAGGCTGACTTGCCGGGGTAGATCTTTTCCACGTCGCGCGTGGTGGCGAGGTCGATGAGATGCGAAGCGTGCGGGCCGGTGATGTGGACCTTCTTCAGGCCCGACACATCCATCAGCCCGGCCTTGGTGCGGATGGCGATGTACTCTTCGTCGGCGTCCTTGTCGTAGGTCCAGGCGGTGCCCATGCCGCTCCAGTCTTCGAGCTTCGAACCCAGCGCGCGGTGGCGATCCGCCAGGGTCGAAAATCTCCAGGATGCCGTCATCCGCTCGTCCTCCGTTCAAAAATTCCATTGTTCCCTGCTCCTTGGCGCGAGGCCGGAGCTTTGGCCCGAATATTGATCGCAAACGTGGGAGGGCCGCAATCCCCTGAAAGCAAATAATTTCATTGTCAGGCAAAATTGGCCGCCTCGAGCAAACGGTTAACTCAGCGTAAATTCGTCTTGACAATTGCGGTAAACGGTCTGAATTTATGAAAAAATTTCACTCTCTTGAAAGAGAGCGGCGCACGGTGGATTCGGAACCGGACGTCGGAAAAAAGGGGAAAACCGATGTCAGACCTGCAGCAGCGCATCGAAGCGCTGTACCGTTCCGACTTGCGCGGATCCGCGTTGCTGATCATCTGCCTGTGGGCGACGATCCTCTTCGTCCTCTTCATGACATGGCCGTACATTCCCGACAGCGGCATCAAGGCCGTCGTCGCGATTGCCGCCGCCGCCGTGCTGATCTTCAACACCGCAGCGATCCTGGCGATGGTCAAACACTACAAGGAAGACAAGGACTTCATCTACGGCCTCGATATCAAGAACGCCGACGCATCCCGCAACCGCAACTCCTGAGGGGTACACCGCATGTCCCGCTATACGCCACCGGAGCAGAGCAAGGCCGGTCAGGTTTTCGATATCGTCGTCGTGGTGGTCGCCATTTTCGTGGCGCTGTGGCTGCCGCTCAAACTGGGTCTCGCCGGAGCCGCCAAATCCATCGACGCGCTCGACGCCAAGACGTGGGAAGCGCTTGGCCAGAACCCGACCATGGCCGCGATCTGGGAGAAACTCGGCTATACGCCCGAGACCGCGCATGACGTCATCCAGAACCGCTTCCACTATGTCATCGACTGGCCGACGCTGATCATCATGGCCGCGGTGCTGATCGGCTATTTCGTCTTCCTGTTTCGCGCATCCGACCGCGAATACCGCGACGTCATCAACGAAAAATTCGACGACAAGTAAGAGTTCCGAAGACAAGCAATCGGGGACGCACCATGTGGATTTCACTCTCTTACGCATGCTGGGGCATCTCGGTCGTGCTCGCGCTGTGGATGCTCTACGACTGGTTCAAGGTTGATACGACCTATTCCGAGGACGTTCTGACCTCGTCGCGCGAAGGCGAGCTTGAAGCCGTTTCCGAAAAACACCGGATCTGAGTGGGGATTGAACAATGACGGTCGCGGTTGAAACTGCGGGTTCGGTAACAAATGGCGACAGGGTCTCGCTGCTGCGGGTGCTCGGTCCCGCCCATGTCTGGGCGCTTGGCGTCGGCATCGTTCTGGTCGGTGAATTCACCGGCTGGAATTTTTCGGCCGACAAGGGCGGCGCGCTGGCCGCACTGATCGTCTGCTGGATCGTCGGGCTGCTCTACACTTCGGTCGCCATGATCGATTCCGAGGTGACGTCGACGGTCGCCGCCGCCGGTGGTCAGTATGCGCAGGCCAAGCACATTGTCGGCCCGCTAATGGCCTTCAATGTCGCGCTGTTCCTGGTGTTTGCCTACACGATGCTCGAAGTCTCGGACGCGATCCTGCTCGGCGACACCATCGTCGCCAAGGCCGGCGTCGAAGGGTTGACCCACAATTCCTTCATCGCCGCCACCATCGTGGTGTTGGCCTGGCTCAACTATCGCGGCGTGCTGATGACGCTCAACGTCAACTTCGTCATCACCGCGATCGCCTATGTCTCGATCGTCATCCTGTTCTTCTCGGTCAGCCCGTGGACGCAAGGCGCGGTGCTGAAGCTCAATGAGTTGGTTACTCCCGGCAATGCGCTGCCCTATGGCTGGATCGGCGTCATCGCCGCCTTCCAGTTCGGTATCTGGTATTATCTCGGCATCGAGGGCACCACGCAGGCGGCCGAGGAAGTGCGCTCGCCGGCCCGGTCCCTGCCCTACGGCACCATGGCCGGCATGATCACGCTTCTGATCGCCGCCGCCATGACCTGGTATGTCTGCGCCTCACTGATGCCCTGGGAATATCTCGGCATCACCTATTACCCGCTGTGGGACGCCGGCAAGCTGACTGGCAGTCCGCTGCTGGAGAACCTGTTGTTTATCGCGACACTGCTTGCGGCGCTGGCATCGGCCAATGGTTGTATCAATGATGCTGCCCGCGCGTGGTTCTCGCTTGGCCGCGACCGCTATCTGCCGAGCTGGTTCTCGGCCGTTCACCCGAAGTACCGCACGCCCTATCGCTCGATCCTGTTCCTGCTGCCGATCGCGCTCGCCTTCGCCTTCATCGCCGACCTCAACCAGGCGATCACCTTTTCGATCCTGTCGGGCGTGCTGCAGTACACCTTCATGAGCATCAACATCATGATGTTCCGCAAGAAGTGGCCGCTCGGCTCCATCCGCCGCGGCTACACGCACCCCTTCCATCCGCTGCCGGCGATCGTGCTGTTCTGCCTGTGCGTGGTGACGTTCTTCGCCATCTTCCTCGGCTTCGGCTCGCAGCTGATCGCGATGACCATCTTCTATTTCCTGATCTCGCTGTGGTTCCATTTCTACCGCTACAAATTCGTGCGGCGCGGCGACCAGTTCACCATGCCGTGGCCGAAACCGCAGGGCTATTGATGGGAGACGGCCCGCCCCCGATCCTTGGCGGGCCGGACATGACAAAAATGTCCGACGTGACATCAGCACTGCTTGTCGGGGCCATCGTCCTGGCTCTCGCCCTCCATCTTGCGTGGCTGGCGCGGCGCAGCCGCAACAGGGCATTGGCGGCGCTTGCCGCCGACGAGGCCCGCATTCGCACGATCATCGCCGACGCCACTGATGTTTCGGACGGCACCGCCGGCGTCGTCACCTGGGAAGGGTCGTGGAACAGCCAACGCGTTCAGCTGCGCACCATCGTCGATACGCTGGCAACACGAAAACTCCCGGCCCGCTGGCTCAGCGTTTCGATCACCGAAAAGGTGGCGGTGCCGGCGACGTTCGACATGATGATGCGACCCGGCTCGCCGACGACCTTCTCGAATTTCGACCACCTCCAGCATACGCTGCCGAAGGCTCCGGGATTTCCCCTCGAAGCGGTGCTGCGGACAGACCGCCGCGGCACACGGTTCCCGCAAGGCATCATCGCCGACCATCTGGAACCCTTTTCGGAGGGGCGCGCCAAGGAGCTGCTGATCACGCCAAACGGGGTGCGCATCGTCTGGCTGCTGGCCGAGGCCGAGCGGGCGCGTTACGGCGTTTTCCGGCAGGCCGCATTCGGTGAGGCGCAGATCGATCCGGCGCTGATCGAGCGGCTGCTCACCTCTCTCTCGGCGCTGCGCGACGCCATCAACAAAAGCGAACGGCAAGCCGCATGACCAGTTCGAACACAGAGCCGGCGCCGGTGAGCCCTTATCTCGTCCTCGGCGCGGCAATCGTGCTGCCGGCAAGCGGCCACGTCATTCTGGGTGTGCCGGTGCGGGGCTTGCAGTTTCTGTTCTTCATGGTGATCCTGGCCTGGGTGACCGCCAAGATCGCGCCGCCCGACGCCAGCTTCATCGGCCGTCATGCCGGCGGCTTCCTGATCTATGCGCTATCTGTTCTGGACGCCTACAAGCTGGCCCGCATCCGCCATGCGCTATGGGTTCACAATGCCGCGCAGGGCAGTGACAATTCGCAGGGCGGCATCACGCCGCATACGTAACTACAGGAAAATTTTTTTCATATGATTGAATTCGACCACCGCATTCGGTACATCATCTCTTAGCTACAAACGCCGGGAGGCTGACATGTGTGGAATTGTCGGACTGTTTTTGAAGGACAAGTCGCTGGAGCCAAAGCTCGGCGCGATGCTGTCGGAGATGCTGGTCTCGCTCAGCGATCGCGGTCCGGACAGCGCCGGCATTGCTATCTATGGCGCGCCCTCCAAGAATGAAGCCAAGATCACCATCCAATCGGCCAAGCCGGAGCGTGATTTCCGCGGTCTCGAAGCGGAGCTGGCCAAGGCCATCGGCGCGCCGGTGAGCATTGCTGTGAAGTCGACCCATGCCGTCGTCAGGACCACGCCTGCCAAGATCGACGCGGCGCGTGAAGCCATCCAGACACTGCGTCCCGACATCCGCATCATGGGCGCCGGTGACGTGGTCGAAATCTACAAGGAAGTCGGCCTGCCGGAAGCGGTCGTCGATCGCTTCGACGTCCGCAAGATGACCGGCACGCATGGCATCGGCCACACCCGCATGGCGACGGAATCGGCGGTGACGACGATGGGCGCGCATCCCTTCTCGACCGGCGCCGACCAGTGCCTGGTGCACAATGGCTCGCTCTCCAACCACAACAATGTGCGGCGCGAGCTGATCCGCGAAGGCATGAAATTCGAGACGGAGAACGACACCGAGGTCGCGGCCGCCTATCTCTCCTCGCAGATGGCGCATGGCAAGAACCTCGGCGAGGCGCTGGAAGGCACGCTCTCCGACCTCGACGGCTTCTTCACCTTCGTCGTCGGCACTAAGAACGGTTTTGGCGTCGTCCGCGACCCGATCGCCTGCAAGCCCGCCGTTATGGCCGAGACCGACCAGTATGTCGCCTTCGGCTCGGAGTATCGCGCGCTGACCAAACTGCCCGGCATAGACAATGCGAGGGTCTGGGAACCGGAGCCCGCAACCGTCTACTTCTGGGAGCATTGAGTTCATGCCGGCAACCAAACTTTCAAAGGCGGCGGCGCACGACCACGCCTCCCGGATCTTCGATCTCGATGTGTCGTCGCTGCGCGAGCTCAACCAGGCGCTGCACAATCTGACGCCCGGTTCCAACGAGACGGCCTGGGAAGTGCTGCACCCGAAGGGTAGCCATTCGGTCGCCGTCGGCGTCGACCAGCCGGTCAGCATCGATGTGCGCGGCAGCGTCGGCTACTACTGCGGCGGCATGAACTCCGGCAGCACCATCACCGTGCATGGTTCGGCCGGTCCCGGCGTCGGCGAAAACATGATGTCGGGTTCGATCATCGTGAAAGGCGACGCCAGCCAGTATGCCGGCGCCACCGGCAAGGGTGGCCTGCTGGTCATCGAGGGCAATGCCTCGTCGCGCTGCGGCATTTCGATGAAGGGCATCGACATCGTCGTGCACGGCAATATCGGCCACATGTCGGCCTTCATGGCGCAGTCCGGCAATCTGGTGGTGCTGGGCGATGCCGGCGATGCGCTCGGCGATTCCATCTACGAAGCGCGGCTGTTCGTGCGCGGCAAGGTCGACAGCCTCGGCGCCGACTGCATCGCCAAGGAGATGCGGCCCGAGCACCTGGAATTGCTGCAGGGCCTGCTCGACCGCGCCGGCGTGACCGGCGTCAAACCGTCGGAGTTCAAGCGCTACGGTTCGGCGCGCACGCTCTACAATTTCAATATCGACAACGCCGACGCGTATTGAGGCAGCATGACCTATCGCAACCCGCCGACGACGCCGCGCAAATCCGCGACATTCGACGACTACACGCTTTCCGAAATCCGCCGCGCCGCGGCGACCGGCATCTATGACATCCGCGGCGCCGGCGCCAAGCGCAAGCTGCCGCATTTCGACGACCTGCTGTTCCTCGGCGCCTCGATCTCGCGCTATCCGCTCGAAGGCTATCGTGAGCGTTGCGATACCAGCGTGGTGCTCGGCTCGCGCCACGCCAAGAAGCCGATAGAACTGAAGATCCCGATCACGATTGCCGGCATGAGCTTTGGCTCGCTGTCCGGCCCGGCCAAGGAAGCGCTGGGGCGCGGCGCAACGCTGTCGGGCACCTCGACCACCACGGGCGATGGCGGCATGACCGAGGAAGAGCGGGGCCATTCCAAGCAACTGGTCTATCAATATCTGCCCTCTCGCTACGGCATGAATTTGCGCGACCTGCGCCGCGCCGATGCGATCGAGGTGGTTGTCGGCCAGGGCGCCAAGCCCGGCGGCGGCGGCATGCTGCTTGGCCAGAAGATTTCCGACCGCGTCGCCGAGATGCGCACGCTGCCGAAGGGCATCGACCAGCGCTCGGCCTCGCGTCACCCCGACTGGACCGGGCCGGACGATCTCGAGATCAAGATCCTCGAACTGCGCGAGATCACCGACTGGGAAAAGCCGATCTACGTCAAGGTCGGCGGCGCCCGCCCCTATTACGACACCGCGCTTGCGGTGAAGGCCGGCGCCGATGTCGTCGTCGTCGACGGCATGCAGGGCGGCACTGCGGCGACGCAGGAGGTGTTCATCGAGAATGTCGGCCAGCCGACGCTCGCCTGCATCCGGCCGGCCGTGCAGGCGCTGCAGGATCTCGGCATGCACCGCAAGGTGCAGCTGATCGTCTCCGGCGGCATCCGCAACGGCGCCGATGTCGCCAAGGCGCTGGCGCTCGGCGTCGACGCGGTCTCGATCGGCACGGCGGCCCTTGTCGCGCTCGGCGACAACGATCCCCGCTGGGAGGCGGAGTACAACGAACTCGGCACAACAGCCGGCGCCTATGATGACTGGCATGAGGGCCGCGACCCTGCCGGCATCACCACGCAGGATCCGGAGCTGATGAAGCGGGTGGACCCGGTGGCCGCCGGGCGAAGGCTGGCGAACTACCTCAAGGTGATGACGCTGGAAGCGCAGACCATTGCCCGCGCCTGCGGCAAGAACAGCCTGCACAATCTCGAACCCGAGGACCTCGTCGCGCTCACCATCGAAGCCGCCGCCATGGCCGGCGTGCCGCTGGCCGGCACCAACTGGATACCGGGGAAGAACGGCTTCTAATCAACGAAGGGCCGAAGCCCACATGCTCTGGGGCCAACAATCGACAAAAATGGGGAACTTCCGTGACAGCTGATCTTGCAGAGTTCGCAAGGGCGAAAAACGTCAAATATTTCATGATTTCCTACACCGACCTGTTTGGCGGACAACGTGCCAAGCTGGTGCCGGCGCAGGCAATCGCCGACATGCAGAAGGACGGCGCCGGCTTTGCGGGTTTTGCGACCTGGCTCGACCTCACGCCGGCGCATCCCGACATGCTGGCGGTGCCGGATCCGGACTCGGTCATCCAGTTGCCATGGAAAAAGGAAGTGGCCTGGGTCGCCGCCAACTGCGTCATGGACGACAAGGAGGTCGACCAGACGCCGCGCAACACGCTGCGGCGGCTGATCGCGGAAGCGGCGGGCGACGGTATGCATGTCAAGACCGGCGTCGAAGCCGAGTTCTTCCTGATCTCGCCGGATGGCAGCGTTATTTCAGACCAGTACGACACGGCCTCAAAGCCCTGCTACGACCAGCAGGCGGTGATGCGCCGCTACGATGTCATCGCCGAGATCTGCGATCACATGCTGGCGCTCGGCTGGGGTCCCTACCAGAACGACCATGAGGACGCCAACGGCCAGTTCGAGATGAACTGGGCTTTCGACGACGTGCTCGCCACCGCCGACAAGCACTCCTTCTTCAAGTTCATGGTCAAGTCGGTGGCCGAGAAGCACGGCCTGCGCGCCACCTTCATGCCGAAACCCTTCCAGGGCCTGACCGGCAATGGCTGCCATGCCCATATCTCGGTGTGGGACAAGGCCGGCAAGACCAACGTCTTCGCCGACAATTCGATGGAACTCGGCCTGTCTGCCAAGGGCAAGAATTTCCTCGGCGGCATCATGAAGCATGCCTCCGCGCTTGCCGCGATCACCAACCCGACGGTCAATTCCTACAAGCGCATCAACGCGCCGCGTACGATTTCGGGCGCGACCTGGGCGCCGAACACGGTCACCTGGACCGGCAACAACCGCACCCACATGGTGCGCGTTCCCGGCCCCGGCCGCTTTGAGCTGCGCCTGCCCGATGGTGCCGCCAACCCCTATCTCTTGCAGGCCGTCATCATCGCCGCCGGCCTCGACGGCATCCGCTCCAAGGCCGATCCCGGCAAGCGCTACGACATCGACATGTACCAGCACGGACACACGGTGAAAGGTGCGCCGAAACTGCCGCTGAACCTGCTCGACGCGCTGCGCGAGTTCGACAAGGACAAATCGCTCAAGGCGGCGCTGGGTGAGGAATTCTCGTCGGCTTACCTAAAGCTGAAGCACCAGGAATGGAATTCCTATGCTTCGCACTTCACGCAATGGGAGCGCGACCACACGCTGGATATCTAGAGCATCGGACCGAAAAGTGTGAAACGGTTTTCGGGTGAATCCGATGCGTCAGGAAAGGTCCAGTTTGGGCGAGCGACCTCGGAATGAACGTATGAAATACTCGATCTTCTCGCTCGCCCGTGCCGCCCTGTCAGGCCACAAGAACTGGCAGCGCACCTGGCGCGACGCCACGCCGAAGGATCGGTACGACGTGGTGATCATCGGCGGCGGCGGCCATGGCCTGGCCACCGCCTGGTTCCTCGCCAGCGAATACGGCATCAGGAATGTCGCCGTGCTGGAAAAGGGCTGGATCGGCTCCGGCAATGCCGGCCGCAACACCACCATCATCCGCTCCAATTACGGCCTACCCGGCAATACCGGCTTCTACGAATTGTCGATGAAGCTGTGGGAGCGGATGGAGCAGGACCTCAACTACAATTCGATGGTCAGCCAGCGCGGCGTCATCAACCTGTACCACTCCGACGCACAGCGCGACGCCTATGCGCGGCGCGGCAACACCATGCGCATCAACGGCATCGATGCCGAGCTGCTCGACCTCGCCGCGGTTAAGAAGATGATGCCGTTCCTGAACTTCGACAATGCGCGCTTTCCTGTGCAAGGCGGACTGCTGCAGCGGCGCGGCGGCACGGCACGTCACGATGCCGTGGTTTGGGGCTATGCCCATGCGGCGAGCGGGCTCGGCGTCGACATCATCCAGAATTGCGAGGTGACTGGTTTCGTCAGGGACGCCAATGGCAAGGTGACCGGTGTCGAGACGTCGCGTGGCAAGATCGGCGCCGGCAAGGTCGGCATGGCCGTCGCCGGCTCTTCGTCGCGCGTCGCTGATATGGCGGGCTTGCGCCTGCCGATCGAAAGCCATGTGCTGCAGGCCTTCGTCTCCGAGGCGATCAAGCCGCTGATCCCCGGCGTCATGACCTTTGGCGCCGGCCATTTCTATGTCAGCCAGTCCGACAAGGGCGGGCTGGTCTTCGGCGGCGACATTGACGGCTACAATTCCTACGCCCAGCGCGGCAACATGCCCGTGATGGAGGATGTCTGCGAGGGCGGCATGGCGCTGATGCCGATGATCGGCCGTGTGCGGCTTTTGCGCCAGTGGGGCGGCATCATGGACATGTCGATGGACGGCTCGCCGATCATCGACAAGACGCCGGTCGACGGTCTCTACCTCAACGCCGGCTGGTGCTATGGCGGCTTCAAGGCGACGCCTGGCTCAGGCTTTGTCTTTGCCCATCTGCTGGCCCGCGACACGCCACATGAGGAGGCTGCACGGTTTCGCCTCGACCGGTTCCGGACCGGCGCCATGATCGACGAAAAGGGCCAGGGCGCCCAACCGAACCTGCACTGAAGGCCCGAGTATGCGCATCACCTGTCCCTTCTGCGGCGAACGCGAACTCGGCGAGTTCACCTATCTCGGCGACGCTAAGCCGGTGCGACCGACGGCTGGCGCTTCGGAAGACGAGGTCTTCGACTACGTCTATCTGCGTGACAACATCGCCGGCGTGATGAGCGAGAACTGGTATCATGGCGGCGGTTGCCGGGCCTGGCTGAAGATCACCCGCAACACGCTGACGCATGAGATTTCGGCCATCGAACCGGCTGCAGGCGCAGGCGCCGCCAAGGTTGGCGCGTGATGGCCGGCGTGCAGACAAACCGGCTGGACGGTGGCGGCCTCATCGACCGCTCGGCGCCGCTGAATTTCCGCTTCGACGGCAAGAGCTTTTCCGGCTTCCAGGGCGACACGCTGGCGTCGGCGCTCGTTGCCAATGGCGTCAAGCTGGTCGGCCGCTCGTTCAAGTACCATCGCCCGCGCGGCATCCTGACCGCAGGCTCGGAAGAGCCCAACACGCTGGTCGAACTGCGCACCGGCGCCCGGCGTGAGCCGAACACCAAGGCAACGACGGCGGAGCTCTATGAAGGGCTCGAGGCCGCCAGCCAGAACCGCTGGCCGTCGCTGCGCCACGATGTGATGTCGGTCAACCAGCTGTTCGCGCCGATCTTCGTTGCCGGCTTTTACTACAAGACCTTCATGTGGCCGGCGAAGTTCTGGGAAGCCATCTACGAGCCGGCGATCCGCCGCGCCGCCGGCCTTGGCCGCGCTGCGGGCGTCGCCGATCCCGACCACTACGACAAGGCCTGGGCGCATTGCGATGTGCTGATCGCCGGCTCCGGTCCGGCCGGTCTGGCAGCGGCACTTGCTGCCGGCCGCTCCGGTGCTCGTGTCATCCTGTGCGAGGAAGATTTCACGCTTGGCGGCCGCCTGCTTTCGGATGGCGGTTCGATCGATGGCCTGCCGGTAGCCGAATGGCTGTCACGGACACTGGCTGAGCTGGCGGCAATGCCCGATGTCCGCATCATGACCCGCACGACGCTGTTCGGCGTCTATGACGGCGGCACCCATGGCGCGCTGGAGCGGGTCAACGACCACCTTCCCTCGCCGCCTGAGCACCAGGTACGCCAGCGGCTGTGGCGGATCGTGGCGAAGCGTTGCGTGGTCGCGGCCGGCGCTCTCGAGCGGCCGATCGTCTTCGCCGGCAACGACACGCCCGGCGTGATGATGGCGTCCGCGATGCGCACCTATGTCGCGCGTTATGCCGCCGTTCCGGCGAAGCGCATTGCACTGTTCACCAACAATGAGGATGGCTGGCGCACGGTCGAGACGGCGCTTGGCGCGGGGCTGCAGATCGCGGCGGTCATCGACGCGCGGCCGGACGTTTCGCCGGCACATCGCTCGCTGGCGTCCAGGAATGGCTTCACTGTGCTGCACGGCGCCGTCAGCGGCGTCGACGGTGGCAAGGATGGTGTCAGGAAAATCGCGGTGTCGCTCACCGGCGGCGCGCGCGCCGAAGTCGAAGCCGACGGGCTTGCGGTTTCCGGCGGCTGGAACCCGGCGGTCGGGCTGACCTCCTATCATCGCGGCCGGCCGAAATGGCGCGACGACATTGCTGCTTTCGTGCCGGATGGCGCGCCTCCTGGAATGGTTGCCGCCGGCGCTGCCAACGGCGCCTTCGGCCTTGGCGCCTGCCTGGCTGAGGGCTTCGCCGCAGGTTCAGCAGCAGCGAATGACGCCGGGCACGGTGGCAAGTCCAGCTCAGCGCCGGTGGCTGATGACGAGGCGTTCTCGCTGACGCCGCTCTGGCATGTCGCCGGCAAGGGCAAGGCCTTTGTCGACTACCAGCACGATGTGACCGCCTCCGACATCGAACTCGCGCAGCGCGAAGGTTTTGAATCGGTCGAGCATCTGAAGCGCTACACGACGCTCGGCATGGCAACCGACCAGGGCAAGACGTCGAATGTCGCCGGGCTCGCCATCATGGCGGCGGTCACCGGCAAGTCCATCCCCGAGACCGGCACCACCATCTACCGGCCGCCTTACGTGCCCGTCGCCATCGGCGCCTTTGCCGGCCATCATCGCGACGAAACGTTCCATGCGACACGGCTGACGCCGTCGCATCACTGGGCCGCCGAACAAGGTGCGATCTTCGTCGACACCGGCCTATGGAAGCGCGCGCAATGGTATCCGCGCGCGGGTGAGAAGGACTGGCTGGAATCGGTGACCCGCGAGGTCAAGGCTGTGCGCGGCGGCGTTGGCTTCTGCGATGTCTCGACGCTTGGCAAGATCGACGTGCACGGCCCGGATGCCGGCGCCTTCCTCGATCGCGTCTACATCAACACCTTCTCCAATCTTGCCGTCGGCAAGGCGCGCTACGGGCTGATGCTGCGCGAGGACGGCATCGTCTATGATGACGGCACGACGTCGCGGCTGGCCGAGGACCATTATTTCCTGACCACCACCACGGCCAAGGCCGGGCTGGTGATGCAGCATCTCGAATTCTGCCGGCAGGTGCTGTTTCCAGAACTCGACGTGCAGTTGACCTCGGTCTCCGACCAGTGGGCGCAGTTTTCCATAGCTGGCCCCAAGACCCGCGATCTGCTGAAGGAGATCCTCGACCCGGCGGAGGACCTTTCCAACGAAGGTTTTCCGTTCATGGGCGCGCGCGAAGTCGCTTTGCGCGGCGGCATCAAGGCGCGGCTGTTCCGCATCTCCTTCTCCGGCGAGATGGCGTTCGAGATTTCGGTGCCGGCGCGTTATGGCGAGGCGATGGCGCGCAATCTGATGGTGGCCGGCAAACAATTCGGCGTCACGCCTTACGGCACCGAGGCGCTCGGCGTGATGCGCATCGAGAAGGGCCATATCGCCGGACCGGAATTGAGCGGCACAACGACGGCGGCCGATCTCGGCCTCGGCAAGATGATGTCGACCAAGAAGGACTTTATCGGCCGCGTCATGGCCGGCCGCGAGGCTCTGGTCGCGCCGGACCGGCAGGTCGTCGTCGGCATCAGGCCGACGGACAGAGCGCGCCGGCTGCGCTCCGGTGCGCACATCATCCCGAAAGGGCAGACACCTGGCCCCGGCAACGACCAAGGCTATATCACCTCGGTCTGCTTCTCGCCGACATCAGACCAGTGGATCGGGCTGGCGCTGGTCGAACGCGGCCGCGAACGCATCGGCGAGATCGTCCACGCGCATGACCCGATACGCGGCGAGGACTATGACGTCGAACTCTGCAATCCCGTCTTCTACGACCCGGATGGAGGGCGCCAGCGTGGCTGAGTTTTCCTGGGACGTCCGCAGCCCACTCGACCGCGCGCTTGTGTCGGGTGCTTATGGCGCGCGGGGTGATGCCGGCGTGTCGCTGACCGAGATCCGCAATTTCGACCTCGTCCAGGTGATGGCGCGGCGCGGCAAGGCGACGGAGCTTGCCAAGGCTGCCCTGGCTCGCTTCGGTGTCGTGGCTTCGGAAACGCCGAAGGCGGTCGGCACGGCGGATGCGACGTTGATCTGGTCGGGACCGGATCAGTTCTTTGTCCTGTCGAAGGGTGGAAAGCATGGGATAGCGGAGCTTGCGCTTTCCCTCGCCGGATCGGCGTCGCTGTCCGACCAGTCGCATGCGCGGGTGCTGATCAGCATCTCCGGCACCAAGGCACGGGCGATGCTGGCCAAGCTGTCGTCGATTGACCTGCACCCCGATGCGTTCGCTGTTGGCGCGGCGGCCGCGACCTCAATGGATCACACCAGCGTCACGCTGTGGCGGGGAAATGATCGAGATGGATTGGCCGTGTTCAACGTTCTGGTGTTTGCGACCTTCGCCGAAAGCCTATGGCACACGATGCTCGACTCGGCTGCGGAGTATGGTGTCGACATTAGCCACTCTGAGGAACTGACGTAGCGTTTGTGCGCCTCTTCCTTCTCCCCTTGTGGGAGAAGGTGGATCGGCGCGTTAGCGCCGAGACGGATGAGGGGTGTTCCAGCGAGGTGAGACGTTGGCGTTCCCTGGAGCACCCCTCATCCGTCGCCTTCGGCGACACCTTCTCCCACAAGGGGAGAAGGGGGAGCTTGTGCCACCTTCGCCTTGCCAAACGCAACCGCGCTGCTATTCTTGCTGCTAAAATAATTTCACACACAGGCAAACTTGTTTCTCGAACCGCAAGGCTGAGATGAGCCAGTCGCCCTACCCCACAGTCGCTGCCGGACCGCCCAGGCCGAGCCTCATCCTGAGGCCCGGCCAGATCGCGCTGCCGCCGGGCATGCAGCGTTATACGATCCAGGGCAATGGCGCGGTGCTGATCGAGGTCGAGGCGGGCGATACGATCACGGTGCGCAATGTCGAAGGCGGCCAGGCTTGCGAGTTGCTGGCCTGGGACGCCACAGGTGCCACCGATCCCTCCATCTTCGGCGAAAAATCCAACAGCAATGCCGCCGGCATCAAGGCGTTGCTTGCCGAGGGCGATGACAGTATCGGCGCGTTGCGGCGCGGCATTGCGCGCCGGCAGGTGGTGCTCGATCAGGCCAAGGCGGTGCGCGTGTTCGGCGGCGCCACGCCGGCCGGTACGGAACAAGCATTCACCGTTACGCGAGACGGCTGGATGGTCATCGCCGCGCCCGGCGGGCCGATGCTGGTCGACGGCCATGACACGGCAACGCCGCTCACCGTCATCGTGCGGCGCAAGACGATCCGCCTGAAAACAAAAACGCAGCTGGCCGATCCGCTCGCCGACCCGGTGCTCGACCTGCGCGTCCACTCGGCGACGGCGGAATCCTATTTCGTCAAGGCGGGCGACTATCTGCAGATCATCGACGTCGACGGGCGCCAGTGCACCGACTTCCAGTGCTTTTCGGCGCGCAAGCTCGACAAGGGCCTTGACCATCCGCTCGACGTGACCACGACGCGCACGCTGATGGGATCGAGCTATCCGATGCCGGGCCTGCATTCGAAATATTACGACCAGGACATGGAGCCGCTGGTCGAGGTGGTGCAGGACACATGCGGCCGGCATGACGCCTTCGCGCTCGCCTGTGCTGCCAAATATTACGACGACATCGGCTACCCCGGCCACACCAACTGCTCGGAGAATTTCAACGGTGCGCTGGCCGGCAAGGGCGTCAATCCGCGTGCCGGCTGGATGGCGATCAACTTCTTCTTTAATACCGCGATCGACGCGCATGGCGTGATGGTCTCCGACGAGCCATGGTCGCGTGCCGGCGACTATGTGCTCTTGCGCGCGCTGACCGATATCGTCTGCGTGTCCTCCGCCTGCCCGGACGACACGACACCGGCCAATGGCTGGGATCTCACCGACATCCATGTGCGCACCTATTCCGGCCAGCACAAATTCTCGCGAGCGATCGCCAGACGCATGACGCCCGATTCGGAACCGAAAATGACCCGCGAGACCTCCTTCCATTCGTCCTTCGCCAAGCACACCCGCAACTTCTCGGAGTACAGGGGCTATTGGCTGGCCAATTCCTTCGCCAGGGAAGGCGCCATCGCCGAATACTGGGCCTGCCGGCAGGACGCGGTGATCATGGACCTGTCGCCGCTCAGAAAATTCGAGGTCACCGGTCCGGATTCGGAAGCGCTGCTGCAATACACGCTGACTCGCGACGTGAAGAAACTCAGCGTCGGCCAGGTGGTCTATTCGGCCATGTGCTACGAGCATGGCGGAATGATCGACGACGGCACGCTGCTGCGGCTCGGAAAGGACAATTTCCGCTGGGTCGGCGGCGACGACCTGTCCGGCGAATGGCTGCGCGAGACGGCCAAGAAGCTCGGGCTCAACGTGCTGGTGCGCTCGTCGACCGACCAGATGCACAATGTCGCCGTGCAGGGGCCGAAGAGCCGCGACATCCTGCGAGAAGTGATCTGGACGTCGCCGCTGCAGCCGTCGATCGACGAGCTCGAATGGTTCCGCTTCGCCGTCGCCCGCATCGGCGGCGGCAACGGCATTCCGGTCGTGGTCTCGCGCACCGGCTATACCGGCGAGCTCGGTTACGAGATCTGGTGTCATCCGCGCGACGCCGAAAAGGTGTTCGACGCGATCTGGGACGCCGGCCAGCCGCATGGGCTGAAGCCGATGGGCCTGCAGGCGCTCGACATGGTGCGCATCGAAGCCGGGCTGATCTTCGCGGGCTATGAATTCTCCGACCAGACCGACCCGTTCGAGGCTGGCATCGGCTTCACCGTGCCGCTGAAGAGCAAGACCGACGATTTCATCGGCCGCGAGGCGCTGATCCGGCGCAAGGAGCACCCGCAGCACAAGCTCGTCGGCCTCGACATCGACAGCAATGTCGCGGTCGGCCATGGCGACTGCGTCCATGTCGGCCGTGCGCAGATCGGCGTGGTCACGTCGGGCATGCGTTCGCCAGTGCTCGGCAAGAACATCGCGCTGGCCAGGCTCGACGTCACCCATGCATCCCTCGGCACGGAGGTCGAGATCGGCAAGCTGGACGGGCATGCCAAGCGGCTGCCGGCGCGAGTCGTCGCCTTCGCCCATTACGATCCGCAGAAGACCAGACCGCGCTCCTGAGCGTTGCAACCCCTGCCTTCTCCCCTTGTGGGAGAAGGCAAGAGCATGTGCGCGCAAGCGTGATGTGCACGGCGTCACAAAACGCTTGACGTGAAAGCGCGCCGGATCAATCTTCACTGCTAAGAAAAAAATGCGACTGAGTGGAAACACGTCGGTCGAGATCATTGGCCGGGGAGCAAGCTTCGCAAAGCCGAGGCATCACCGGCGGGGAACACTTACAAAAGGGGAAGTCACTGACATGAGCACCATAAGCACGGCCCTCGAGCAGCCTGCCGAAAGCAAGCTGCTCAGGCATATCGACTGGCGCGGCGCCTTCTGGGTGGCAAGCGGCGTTCCGGCCCTGGTCCTGTTTTCGATCGGCGGCATCGCCGGTACGACCGGGACGCTGGCCTTCCTGATCTGGACGGTGTCCATGATCATGGGCTTCCTGCAATCCTTCACTTATGCCGAAATCGCCGGCCTGTTTCCAAACAAGTCGGGCGGCGCCTCGATCTACGGCGCCACAGCCTGGCTGCGCTATTCCAAGTTCATCGCGCCGCTGTCGGTGTGGTGCAACTGGTTCGCCTGGTCGCCGGTGCTGTCGCTCGGCTGCTCGATCGCCGCCGCCTATATCCTCAACGCGCTGGCGCCGGTGCCGCTGTTCACCGAGACCTCGGCGGAAGTCGTCGCCTATATCGCGGCGCATGCCGGGACGGCGCCCACCGACGCGATTGCCGCCGTGACGACCGCCGCGACACCGGCCATCCGCAACTGGACGCTGTACAGCCACACGCTGGGTCCGGTCTCCTTCACGCTCAACGCGACCTTCTTCATCGGCGCGGTGCTGATGCTGATCATCTTCTCGATCCAGCATCGCGGCATCCTCGGCACGGCCAATGTGCAGAAATACATCGGCCTGCTGGTCATCATCCCGATGCTGATCGTCGGCGTCGTGCCGATCGTCACCGGGCAGATCAACTGGGCCAATTTCTCACCGCTGGTGCCGCTGGCCGCCGCCTATGCGCCCGAGCCGGGCGCCTGGAACATCGCCGGCTGGACGCTGGTGCTCGGCGGCATGTTCATTGCCGCCTGGTCGACCTACGGCTTTGAAACGGCCGTCTGCTACACATCCGAGTTCAAGAACCCGGGCACCGACACCTTCAAGGCCATCTTCTATTCCGGCCTGCTCTGCATGCTTCTGTTCATCCTGGTGCCCTTCACCTTTCAGGGCGTTCTCGGCCTGAACGGCATGCTGGCGACACCGATCGTCGACGGCTCCGGCGTTGCCGACGCTCTGGCAGGCATGGTCGGTGGGGGCGCACTGATCCACAGCCTGCTGGTGATGCTGATGATCCTGGCACTGGTGCTGTGCATCATGACGGCGATGGCCGGTTCCTCACGCACGCTCTATCAGGGTTCCGTGGATGGCTGGCTGCCGCGCTATCTCAGCCACGTCAACGAGCATGGCGCACCGACGCGGGCGATGTGGACCGATCTCGTCTTCAACCTGATCGTTCTGGCCATCGCTTCGGCCGACGCGACGAGCTTCTTCTTCATCCTCGCCGTGTCGAACTGCGGCTACATCATCTTCAACTTCCTCAACCTCAACGCCGGCTGGATCCACCGCATCGACAACGGCCACATCGCGCGGCCATGGAAGGCGCCGAGCTGGCTCTTGGGGATCGGGGCGATCTTCGCCTATGTCAACGCCATCTTCATGGGCGCCGGCGCCAAGGTGTGGAACCCGATGGCACTGTGGGCCGGGTTGATCACCGCGGCGCTGATCATCCCGGTGTTCTGCTTCCGCCACTACATCCAGGACAAGGGCAAGTTCCCCGACCACATGCTGGCCGATCTCGGCATGACGGGAGCGGACCTCTCGGTGAAGAAAGCGGGCATTCTGCCTTACCTGACGCTGGTTGCCGGCGTGGTGGTGATGCTGCTCGCCAACTGGCTGTTCGTCATCTGACGTAGCGACTTAAAAATGATCGGGCGCGCTTCGGCGCGCCCGACGTTTTTTGACCACCAGCCGGAGCCTCGCGTCAACCAGCCTTTCGGACCACTGCCTTCGGGTGTTCGAAGAACCGGTTGGGCGGCCGCTTCAGGCCGAGATTCTCGCGCAGCGTCGAGCCCTCATATTGCCGCCTGAAGATGCCGCGCCGCTGCAGCTCGGGCACCACCTTCTCGACGAAATCGTCGAGCCCGGCGGGCAGATAGGGAAACATGATGTTGAAGCCGTCCGATCCCTCGGTGACCAGCCATTCCTCCATCTCGTCGGCGATGGTTTGCGGCGTGCCGACGAAGGCGAGGCCGGAATAGCCGCCGAGCCTCTGGGCAAGCTGGCGGACCGTCAGGTTTTCGTTCCGGGCGAGCTCAATGACGCGCTCGCGGCTGCTCTTCGAGGCATTGGTCTCCGGTATTTCGGGCAAAGCGGCGTCGGGATCGAAGGCCGACGCGTCATGCCCAAGCGCGATCGACAGCGAGGCAATGCCGCTCTCGTAATAGACCAGGCTGTCGAGCTTCGCCCGCTTGGCCCGCGCCTCCTCGACGCTGTCGCCGACGATGACGAAGGCGCCAGGCAGGATCTTGATGTCTTCGCGCGAGCGGCCGAGTTTCTGGGCCCGACCCTTGACGTCGGCAAAGAAGCGTTGGCCAGCGGCGAGATCACCATGGGCGGCGAAAATCACCTCCGCCGTCTCGGCGGCCAGCTGCCGTCCTGCTTCCGACGCGCCGGCCTGGACGATCACCGGCCAGCCCTGCACCGGGCGGGCTATGTTGAGCGGACCCCGCACGGAGAGATGCTCGCCCTTGTGATCCAGCACATGCAGTTTGGCGGGATCGAAATAAAGTCCGCTTTCGGCGTCGCGGATGAAGGCGTCGTCGGCAAAACTATCCCACAGGCCAGTGACGACATCGTAGAATTCCCGCGCCCGGTGATAGCGCTCGTCATGCTCGACATGTTCGTCCAGTCCGAAATTGAGCGCTGCATCGGGATTGGACGTGGTGACGATGTTCCAACCGGCGCGACCGCCGCTGATATGGTCGAGCGAGGCGAAGCGGCGGGCGATGTGATAGGGCGCGTCGAAGGTCGTCGACGCTGTGGCGACCAGCCCGATGTGATCGGTGACGGCGGCCAGCGCCGACAGCAGCGTGAACGGCTCGAACGAGGTCACCGTGTGGCTGCGCCGCAGCGCCTCGATCGGCATGTTGAGCACCGCTAGGTGATCGGCCATGAAGAAAGCGTCGAACTTCGCCGCCTCCAGCGTCTGCGCGAAGCGTTTCAGATGCGCAAAGTTGAAGTTGGCGTCGGGATAGGCGCCTGGATAGCGCCAGGCGCCGGTGTGCAAGCTGACCGGGCGCATGAAGGCGCCGAGCCGCAATTGCTTTTTTCTGCCATGGGAAGACACCCTGATGAGGACGAGCGTTGCCGCTCCATATAGCGCAGGATGGGACCGCTTTGCGGTCCTGGGAAGGAATTCTGTTTTGCAAAACCGGCACTGCGGAGCATTTTCATCGGCGTGACGGCTGGCCTGTCACGCCGCATCATCCGCCATCGCCGGCGGCGGATGATGCGATGTAACCGCTCTATTCCGCGGCCAGGGCCAGTTGCGGCCGCTCGGCGGCCAGTTCCGGTTCGGGCGCCTGCTCGCTGTTCACCACCTTCTTCGGCTCGCGGCCGAAGAACAGGGCGTAGCCGGCCGGCAGCACCAGGATGGTCAGCACGGTGGCGACCACGATGCCGCCCATCATCGCATAGGCGAGCGGCCCCCAGAACACGGCGCGCGAGATCGGGATCAGTGCCAGCACCGCCGTCATCGCCGTCAGCACGATCGGCCGGAAACGGCGCACGGCCGAGCCGATGATGGCCTCCGAGCGATCCATGCCTCTGGCGATGTCCTGGTCGATCTGGTCGACCAGGATGATCGAGTTGCGCATGATGATGCCGAGCAACGCGATGACGCCGAGAATGGCGACGAAGCCGAACGGTGCGCCGCTGATCAAAAGGGCGGCCGCAGCACCGATGATGCCGAGCGGACCGGTTGCCAGCACCAGCATCGCCTTGCCGAAGTTCTGCAGCTGGATCATCAACAGCACGACGATGATGGCCAGCATGATCGGCGCCTTGGCGGCGATGGACGCCTGGCTTTCGGCCGAATCCTCCGCACCGCCCTGGATCTCGATCTTGTAGCCGGGCGCCAGGCCATCGCGCAGGCCCTGGATGTCCTTGTACATCTTGGTGACGACGTCGTTGGACTGCACGCCATCAGGCAACGTTGCCCGCACGCTGATGGTCGGCAGGCGGTCGCGGCGCCACTCGATGCCTTGCTCCAGCACCGGCACCACCTTGGCCACCTGCGACAGCGGCACGAAGCCGCCGAAATCGGTCGGGATGTAGACCGAGTCGACCGAGGACAGCAGGCTGCGGCTGGCATCCGGCTCGCGGGCAACGATCGACACCGTCTCTTCGCCGTCGCGGAAGTTGTCGAGCGGCGCGCCGGACATGGTTGCCTGCAGCATCTGGCGGATACGCTGCGAGGTGACGCCGAGCGCACGGGCACGATCCTGGTCGATCACCAGCTTCATTGCCGGCACGGGTTCGAGCCAGTCGTCATGCACGGCGCCCAGCAGCGGATTCTGCTGGAACTTCGCCTTCACCTGGTCGGCGATGCGGCGTACTTCCTGGCGATCGGGACCCATGACGCGCATCTGCACCGGCCAGCCGGTCGGCGGCCCGAGGAACAGGCGATCGACCTTGGCGCGGATCGAGGGAAAGTCCTCGGCCAGAACCGTGCGCAGCTTGACGATCAGCCGTTCGCGCGCCGGTTCGTCATTGGCCATCACCAGCATCTGGGCAAAGTTCGGATTGGTGAGCTGCTGGTCGAGCGGCAAGAAGAAGCGAGGCGCGCCTTCGCCGATATAGGTGGCGATGAAGCGCTTGTCCTTGTCGTCCATCATCTTGGTTTCAAGCGCCTTGGCCTGCGTCTCGACCTCCTTGATGCTGGTGCCTTCCGGCAGCCACAGGTCGACCAGGATTTCCGGCCGCGACGATTGCGGGAAGAAGTTCTGCGGGATGAACTGGAATGCCCACAGGCTGGCGCCGAAAGTCACCAGAGTCATCACTAGCACGATGATGCGATGGCGCACCGCCCAGCCGACGGTCGAGCGCAGCCGACGATAGAAGCGCGTGTCGAAGGCATCGTGATGGGTGCCGGCATGCTTGCGCTGCTTGAGGATCATATGCCCAAGCCACGGCGTGAAATAGACCGCGACGAACCACGACACGATCAGCGCGATGCCGACGACATAGAACAGCGTGCGCACATATTCGCCGGCGGTGGAGGCTGCGAAGCCGACAGGGATGAAGCCGGCGGTGGTGATCAGCGTACCGGTCAGCATCGGGAAAGCGGTCGATGTGTAGGCGAAGCTTGCGGCCTCGATCTTGACCAGCCCCTCCTCCAGCTTGCGCTCCATCATCTCGACGACGATCATGGCGTCGTCGACGAGCAGGCCGAGCGCGATGATCAGGGCGCCCAGCGAAATGCGCTGCAGGTCGATGCCAAGCTCGTACATGATGGCGAAGGTCGCGGCCAGAACCAGCGGAATGGCAATGGCAATGACCAGGCCCGAACGCCAGCCGATCGACAGGAACGACACAACAAGCACGATCAGCAGCGCTTCACCGAGCGCATGCATGAATTCGGCCACTGCATCCGTAACGACGCCCGGCTGATCGGAAATCTGGTCGACCGACACGCCATAGGGCAGCGCCTCCTCGAAGCGCTTGTAGGTCGCCTCGACATCCTTGCCGACATCGGTGACCTTGAAACCCTTGGCCATGACGACGCCAAGCTGCACGCTGTCATGACCGTTGAAACGGTATTTGCGCTGGAAGGGATCTTCGAGCCCCGAGGTCACCGTGGCGATGTCGCCGAGACGGGTGACCTGGCCGCCGGCACGCAGGCGCAATTCCCTGATATCGGCGGCCTTGGTGACGTCGCCTTCGACCGAGATGCGCACCGAATTGACGCCGGTGTCGACGGAGCCGGCCGGATCGACATTGTTCTGGCCCTTGATGGCGTTCTGCAGGTCGGTCAGCGTCAGGCCGCGTTCGGCCAGCGCCTTGGACGAGACGTCGATATAGAGCTTTTCCGGCTGGTCGCCGATGATGACCGCCTTCTCCACGCCGGACGTGGTCAACAGCATGTCGCGCGCCTGGATGGCGAACTTCTTCAGCTCGGGATAGGAGAAGCCGTCACCGCTGATCGAATGCAGCGTGATGAAAGTGTCGCCGAATTCGTCGTTGAAATAGGGGCCGAGCAGGCCTTGCGGCAGGTCGCCGGAGATGTCCCCGACCTTCTTGCGCACCTGATAGAAGGCGTCGGTCACTTCGGCTGCGTTGGTGTCGCCCTTGATCTGGACGGTGATGATGGCGCTGCCGGCGCGGGTGAACGAGCGCACGAAGTCGAGATGCGGTGTTTCCTGCAGCTTGCGCTCGATCTTGTTGACGACCTGGTCTTCCATCTCCTGGATCGAGGAGCCCGGCCAGATCGCCTGCACGACCATGACCCGGAAGGTGAAGTCGGGGTCTTCCTTCTGGCCCATGCGCATCAGGCCGAGCGCACCGGCGATGATGATGAGCCCGAACAGGAAGCGCGCGATGGAGGGATGGCCGATCGCCCAGCGTGATAGGTTGAAGGGCCGCTTTTCTTCAGTGGAGGTCGTCATCGGTGCTGGTCCACTTTGCTTGGTTGCCGGCGCCTGGTGCTTGGGAAAAGCGCGGCGCGCGAAACGAAATCATCTTTGATCTGGCTTCCGGGCGGCGAGGCCTTCCAAGTGGAGAGACACTCATCGCGGTGGGACGCTAGGATCGATGCGGGGGTACATCGGGCCCTTGACGTCTCGACCTTCGGGGCGCTCGCCGCCCGAAAACCTGCGGCCGCGGGAACGCGCGGCCGACTATCTGTCGTCAGCGCAGCCGGCTGGCGTCTTCGCCCTCAGCGGAGGCAGACTGCTGCGCAACACCGCCGGCGAGCTTCACCTTCAGATTCTCGGTCATGAACTGCGTGCCGGCGGCGACCACGATATCGCCGGGCTTCAATCCTTCGGTGACACGCACGCCATCGGCGGCGAACTCGGCGACCTTGACCGGGCGGGCATGGACGGTGTCGGCGCCACGATCGACGGTCCAGACGATCGACTGGCTGTCTTGCTTCGCCAACGCGCTCAGCGGGATCGATACGAGTTGCTTTTCGTTGGCGGCCGAGGCCTCGATATTGGCGGTCATGCCGAGCAGCACGCGCGGGTCGTTGGGCAGGCTGACACGGACGGCAAAGGTACGCGACTGCGCATCGGCGCTGCCTGCGACCTCGCGGACCTTGCCATCGAGCGTCAGCGTGCTGTCGGACCAGAAGCCGGCCTTGACCGACTTGCCCGGCTTGAACTCGGCGATCTCCATTTCCGGCACCGCGATCAGCACTTCCTTTTCGCCGTCGACCGCGACAGTGACCACTGGCGTGCCGGAGCCGACCACCTGGCCGACATCGGCGTTGACAGCCGTGACGATGCCGTCCTTGTCAGCCTTGAGGTCGGTATACCCGACCTGGTTCTTCGCCTGGTCGAGCGACGAGCGGGCGGAATCGCGCGTGGCGACTGCCTGGTCATAGGTCAGTGTCGCCTGTTCGAGCTGCGATTTTGGCGAAAAATTCTTGGCAAAAAGCTGCTCGGCGCGCTTGCGGGCAAGCTCCGTCGTCTCGACCTGCCGTTCGGCGGCATCGAGGGTGGCCCGCGCGCTCTTGACCGAAAGGTCGTAGTCGGTGGGATCGATGCGGGCGAGCACATCGCCCGGCGCCACGTGCTGGCCGATGTCGACCAGACGCTCGGTGATCTTGCCGTTGACCCGGAATGCCAGGGCGCTTTCGGTGCGGGCCCGCACCGAACCGGAATAGGAAAGCATGCGGGTGTCATGCGCCTGGGCGATCTCGACGACCTTGACCGGGCGGATGATATCCTTGACTTCGGCTTTTTCCTGGCTGCAGCCGGCCAGAGCGAGCGCCGCAACGATCAAGCCCGCGACCGGCATCCGGCGGACAATGGAATTGGACAAAGACATCGTGGTACTCCCGACTGGAGGCGGACTGGCAACACCGGCGAGCGGCGGCTATTTCAAGGCTCTGATGGCGTAGTCGATAAGTTCGTCGGGCATTGCCCGGTTGGTCTTGGCAAGGCACTGTGCCACCATTTGCGGGTGACAGAGGATGACGGTGGCGGCGCCGAAGCAGCGCGAGGCGACTTCGGGATCCTGCTGCCTGAACTCGCCGGTCTCGACACCCTCGCGGATCACCTCGGCGAACAGGTCGTGGATGCTGTTGACGTGCGCGTCGATGACGGCCCAGTCGCGCTCGAGCGCGACGATGACCATCTCATGGACCTTTTGCTCGTCGAGCATGGTCTCGAGCGTCATCTTGTACTGGGCGTGAATGTAGCGCCGCAGCCGCTCCTCCGCGCTGATCGGCAGATGCATGATCTCGTAAGCCATCTTGTAGCTGGCGCCGAGCATGCGGCCGCAGACCGCCTGGTGGATTTCGACCTTGGAGGCGAAGAAACGGTAGATGTTGGCCGGCGACATGCCGAGGTCGCGGGCAATGTCGGCAACATTGGTCTTGCCGTAGCCATAGTGCCGGAACAGACGCTCGGCGCAGTCGAGAATGCGCGTCACATTCTCCTGCCTGGCGGCATCGGCGACTATGGTGGCGGCTTCGGACATAGCTCTTTCGTTTGACAAGTGACGAATTTCAATTTTCGTCAGTCGTAAATTGAAGAAGATGGGATGTCAACGCGAAATCGACGTACGCGTACAAGATAGTGACAGATGGTGACATCCAACAGACGTCACCAAGCGGCCGAAGGATGCGGGCAACTCAAAATATTTTTGAAAGAGGCCGTCGGCGCTTCAGGCGAGTTTGGCCATTTCCCGCAGCCGGAATTTCTGGATCTTGCCCGTCGAGGTCTTCGGGATCTCCGCGAAGATCACCGCTTTCGGCACTTTGAAGCGGGCAAGCAGCGTGCGGCAGTGCTCGATGATCTCGGCCTCGGTCGCCGCCTTGCCGGGTTTCAGTTCGACATAGGCAACCGGCACTTCGCCCCATTTGTCGTCCGCGCGGGCGACCACACCACAGGACGCCACCGAGGGATGTTTGTAGAGCGCATCCTCGACCTCGATCGAGGAAATGTTCTCACCACCCGAGATGATGATATCCTTGGAGCGGTCCTTGAGCTGGATGTAGCCGTCCGGATGCATGACGCCGAGATCGCCGGAGTGGAACCAGCCGCCGGCGAAGGCTTCGTCGCTCGCCTTGCGATTCTTGAGATAGCCCTTCATGACGATGTTGCCGCGAAACATGACCTCGCCGATGGTCTCGCCGTCGGCCGGCGTCGTCTGCATCGTCTCGGGGTCCATGACAGTAAGCCCTTCGAGCGCGGCGTAGCGCACGCCTTGCCTTGCCTTCTTGGCGCTGCGCTCGCCCTTTGCGAGACTGTCCCATTCGCCGTGCCATTCGTTGACCACGGCCGGGCCATAGGTCTCGGTCAGGCCGTAGAGATGGGTGACGGCAAAACCTGCATCGGCCATGCCCGACAGCACGGCTTCGGGCGGCGGCGCGGCCGCGGTGTTGAAGGTCACGATCTGCGCGAAGGCGCGCTTGTCCTCATCCCGGGCGTTGATCAGCACCGACATGACGACCGGCGCACCGCACAGATGGGTAACGCCATGGTCGGCGATGGCGTCGTAGATCGGCTTCGGCCGCACCCAGCGCAGGCAGACATGGGTGCCGGCCTGGACGGCCAGCGTCCACGGAAAACACCAGCCATTGCAATGGAACATCGGCAGTGTCCAGAGATAGACGGCGTGCTTGGCCATGCCGGCATGGATGGTGTTGGTATAGGCCATCAGGGCGGCACCGCGATGATGGTAGACGACGCCCTTGGGATTGCCCGTCGTGCCTGAGGTGTAGTTGAGCGAAATGGCGTCCCATTCGTCGTCGGGCATCGACCAGGCGAAATCCTCGTCGCCGCTGGCGACAAAATCCTCGTAGTCGAGCGCGCCGACCCGCTCCCCTTTCGGATAGGGCGCGTCGGCGGCGTAGTCGGGATCGTCATAGTCGATGACCAGCGGTTTGACCTTGGCCAGATCGAGCGCCTGCCGGACGACGCCCGAGAATTCGCGGTCGACGATCAGCACCTTGGTCTCGGCATGGTCGAGCTGGAAGGCGATGACCGCAGCATCGAGCCGCGTGTTGAGCGAGTGCAGCACCGCCTTGGTCATCGGCACGCCGAAATGCGCCTCCAGCATGGGCGGCGTGTTCGACAGCATGACGGTGACCGTGTCACCTTTGCCGATGCCGCGCTTTTGCAGCGCCGAGGCGAGCTTAAGCGAGCGGCGCCAGAAATCGCGATAAGAGATGCGCTGGCGGCCATGGATGATGGCGATGTGGCCGGGATAGGTCTTTGCCGCGCGCTCCAGATAGGTGAGCGGCGTCAGCGGCTGATGGTTGGCCGCGTTCCTGTCGAGATCCTGTTCGTAGGGATTGCCCATCCCGTCCTCCCCAAAGTCCTTTTCGAGCTTTCTAACCTTAGGGCTCTCGTCAGGCCATCCCCCTGAATGGCCGAAAATACTATGCTATCCGGGCTTTGTAGAATGGCGATCCCGGATGCGCCTTGTCGAGAGGCGATCGCGCTCACACATCCAAATTTGACTTTTGTCGAGAGCCGTGACTAATGTCAGCTAAGGAGACGGCATGGCGATCCGACCGGCAGAACAAATCATTCACAAAGCCGCCTGGCTCTATTATGCGCATGGCCTGCGGCAGGACCAGGTTGCCAGCCAGCTTAACATTTCGCGTGCTTCGGTGGCGATGTATCTGCGCAAGGCGCGCGAGACCGGCATCGTCAACATCTCGACCTCGACCCAACTTTTCACCGACGACGTGATGGCACGCAAGCTCGAGGACGCTTTGAAGCTCGATGCGGTGTGGATCGCGCCGGAGAACGGCCATATCCCGGACCCGTCGACGGATATCGCCGTGCTGGCGGCGAGCGTGTTTCTCGAGCTGGTCAAGAAGGGCGACCGCATCGGCGTCGCCTGGGGCCGAACCGTCTACATGATCGCCGACATCATGTCCTATGCCGACCTGCAGGATGTCACGGTGGTTCAACTCTGCGGCAATCTCGGCGCGCCCTATTCCTACCGGCCAGACCAGTGCACCATGGAAATCGCGCGCCGGCTCAACGCCAAGGGACTTAATTTCTACGCGCCGTTGGTGCTGTCGACGGAAGAGCTGGCGCGCGCGCTGCGCGCCGAGCCGGTGATCCGTGAGCAGCTGGCCGGCATCAGCGATTGCAATCTCGCGCTTTTTTCCGTCGGCACCGTCGATGCCGACAGCCATGTCGTCAAATGCGGCGCGCTGAACCCGGACGAAATGGCCGCCCTGCGCGGCATCGGCGCCGCCGGCGTCATCGCCGGACAGATCATCGACGCCAGTGGCGAGGCGCTCGACTGCAGCTACAACCGCCGGGTCATTTCGGCTGAACTCGCCTCGCTCGGCGCCATCGAAAAACGCCTGATGGTGGTGCAGGAGGACAGCAAGTTCGAACCGCTGCTCGCAGCACTTGCCGGCGGGCTTTGCACGCATCTGGTGGTCGGCGCGCGCATGGCGCAGCGGCTGCTCGATCATGCCGGAGCGGCACCACAAAAAGCATCCTGAAAAGCAACCTTTCGCCGGCGCATTGTCATCAAGGCGTCGCGGCATTCCTGTTTCACCACCCAAGACAGCAACTGGACGAAGCGAACATGAAGAATCTGTGGAACGACGACGCGGCCGAGAAACTCGTCGCCGACTATGCGAAGAAAGGCGTCGGCCGCGACCTCGCGCTGCGCGTCTACACGACGCGGCTGCTGGGCGGCGTGCCGCAACTGGTCCTGCATGGCGGCGGCAACACTTCCTGCAAGATCAAGGCGACCGATCTGGTCGGCGATGAATGGGATGTGCTCTGCGTCAAGGGCAGCGGCTGGGACATGGCCGTCATCGAGCCGCAGGGCCTGCCGGCGGTCAAGATGGGCGCCCTGCTCAAGGCGCGCGCGCTGGACAGGCTCGCCGACGAGGATATGGTGGCGCTGCAGCGGGCGAACCTCATCGACCCGTCCTCGCCCAACCCTTCAGTCGAAACGCTGCTGCATGCCTTCCTGCCGCACAAATTCGTCGACCACACCCATTCGACCGCCATCCTGGCCATCGTCGACCAGGAAGATAGCAAGCCGCTGGTGAAAACGGTGTTCGGCAGCAAGATGGGTTATGTGCCCTACATCATGCCGGGCTTCGACCTCGCCAAGGCGGCGGCCGATGTGTTCGATGCCGATCCGACCGTTGAGGGCCTGATCCTCGACAAGCACGGCATCTTCACCTTTGGTGACGACGCCAAACAGGCCTACGACCGGATGATCCACTATGTGAACGTCGCCGAGGAGTATGTCACCAAGAACGCCAAGCCGAAGGCAGCCAAGGCGGCGCTGCCGGCGAAGCTTGCGACACCGGCTTCGATCGCGCCGATGCTGCGCGGCGCGGTTGCGGTGGCACGCGGCGACGGCCGCTTCGATCGCATGATCTCTGACTTCCGCACATCGGATGCTATTGTCGATTTCATCAACTCGGCCGCGATCGCCGACTATGCCGGACGCGGCGTGTCGACACCGGATCTGTCGATCCGCATCAAGACCGGGCCGATGGCGGTGCCGGCGCCCGATGCAGAGAAGGCCGGCGACTACAAGGCCGTCATCAAGAGCCATGTCGACGCCTTCGCCAGCGATTATCGCGCCTATTTCGAGACCAATGACGCGCTCGACGACGTCAAGCGCACCATGCTCGACCCGATGCCGCGGCTGACGCTGGTGCCGGGCCTCGGCATGTTCGGCCATGGCCGCACGCTGAAGGATGCCAGGATCGCTTCCGACGTCGGCGAAATGTGGATCGAGGCGGTGCGCGGCGCAGAGGCTGTCGGCCGGTTCCATCCGCTGTCCAAAGCCGATCTGTTCCCGCTGGAATACTGGTCGCTTGAACAGGCCAAGCTTGCCTCCAACAAGCCGAAGCCGCTGACCGGCCAGGTAGTGTTGATCACCGGCGGCGCCGGCGCGATTGGTGCTGCGACGGCAAAACTGTTCGCCGACAATGGCGCCCATGCCGTCGTCGTCGATCTCGATGGCGACAAGGCCGCTGATGCCGCCAAGAAAGCCGGTAACAATTCGATCGGCGTGGCCGCCGACATCACCGACCCGGCCCAGGTGCGCGCCGCCTTCGACAAGGCCGTTGCCGTCTTCGGCGGCGTCGACATTCTGGTCTCCAATGCGGGCGCGGCCTGGGAAGGCCGGATCGGCGAACTCGATGACGCGCTGCTGCGCAAGAGTTTCGAGCTCAATTTCTTCGCCCACCAGTCGGTGGCGCAGAACGCCGTGCGCATCATGCTGGAACAGGGCACCGGCGGCGTGCTTTTGTTCAACACCTCCAAGCAGGCGGTCAATCCGGGCCCGAAATTCGGCGCCTATGGCGTACCGAAGGCGGCGACATTGTTCCTGTCCAGGCAATATGCGCTGGACTACGGCGCCCATGGCATCCGCTCCAACGCCGTCAACGCCGATCGCATCCGCTCCGGCCTTCTGACCGACGCCATGATCGCCAGCCGCTCCGGCGCGCGCGGCGTCTCGGAGAAGGAATACATGTCCGGCAACCTGCTCGGCCAGGAAGTGACCGCGCAGGACGTGGCTCAGGCCTTCCTGCATCACGCGCTGGCTGAACGCACCACCGCCGACGTGACGACGGTTGACGGCGGCAACATCGCAGCGGCGCTGCGGTAGTGGCAATTGATCGGCAGTCGTGACAATCACGCTCCCGATCGTACGCGCCACGGGAAGTCGGACTTTCGCGAATGAGTTTGCGAGAGAGCCAACCGGCTTGAAAAACCAGCCATCCGTAGCTACATTGTAGCTCACTCAGGAGTTATAATATGGCAACGGATAGCGTGGTTCGCGCTCGGATCGATACGGCGACAAAGGATCAGGCAACGGAAGCCCTGGCGGCGATGGGCTTGTCAGTCTCCGATGCCATCCGCCTGCTTCTGGTGCGCGTGGCCGCCGATAAGGAATTTCCCTTCCCGGTGAAAGTGCCTAACGCAACTACGCGAAAGGCCATGGCCGAGTTGGAAAAAGGTAAAGGCAAGCGCTTCGCCTCGGCTGATGAATTGTTCAAGGATTTGGGGCTCTAAGCATGCCAGCGCCCATTCACTCCGGGCAATTTCGCCGGGATGTGAAGCGTATGGAAAAGCGTGGCAAGAACCTTGGGAAGTTGCGCGATCTGCTAGGCCTGTTCATCGCCGGGCGTGAACTGCCGGCGACGTATAAGGATCATCCTTTGAGAGGCGACTGGAAGGGCTTTCGAGACGCGCATATCGAACCGGACTGGCTCCTGATCTACCGCGTTGTCGGCGACGAATTGCAGCTTGCCCGTACCGGTTCGCATTCCGACCTGTTCAACGAGTGAACTCCACGGAATAGCCGCCCACAGCGATCTGCTGCGGGCAGCTCTCAGTGCTTCCCATTCTACGCCGTGAAGCGGCGAAAGTTACTTCGCGTTCGGGTTCGGCATCCAGGCCGGCATGGCGACATCGGCATGGGCGAACTGCGGCAGCTTGGCCGACAGGTCCTCCATGTTCTTGATGTCCTTGTCGATCAGTTCCTTCTGCGTGATCAGCGTCGGCGGCACGATGACGCTGTGGCCGGGATCCTCACCGGCGAGCAGTTGTGCCAGCGCGCGCACCGAGACCTGGCCGACGACGGCCGGGTTGGTCGCGGCGGTCGCAGCCCAGGCGCTATCGGGCTCGCGCATCGCGGATATGTCCGAGGTCGAGATGTCGGCCGAGTAGATCTTGATGCCCTTGTTCAGGCCGGCTTCATCGACGGCGATCTTCACGCCCTTGGCGAATTCGTCATAGGGGGCGAACATCACCTTGATGTCGGGATGAGCCGACAGCACCGAGCGCGCCTGGTTGGCGACGGAATTGGCGATCGGGTTGTCGAGCGTGCCGAACATCGCGACTTCCTTGATGCCCGCATACTTCTTCTTCACGTCCACCCAGGTTTCGTTGCGGCGGTCGAGCGGGGCAATGCCGGCGACATAGACATAGCCTGCATTCCAGCTCTCGCCATTGTCCTTGACCGCCTGCTCAAGCGCCAGGCGGGCAAGGTCCTTGTCCGACTGTTCGATCTGCGGGATCTTGGGGTTTTCGACATTGACGTCGAAGGCCACCACCTTGATGCCGGCGTCGACCGCGCGCTGCGCGGCGTCCTTCATCGATTCCGTCAGTCCGTGCTGGATGATGATGCCCTGCACGCCGAGTGCGATGGCCTGGTCGACCATGTCGGACTGAAGGGCGGCGTCCTGGCGGCTGTCGAGCACGCGCAAGTCGATGCCGAGCGCCTTCGACTGCGCCTCGACGCCCGAGAGATAGGCCTGGAAGAAGTCGCCGGTCGAGAGATAGCGCACCAGCGCGATCTTGACGCCGGGCTTGTCGAACGGCGCCGGCTTGTCCGCCGCAAAAGCCGGAACCTGCATCAGCATGGTTGCGCCGGCCAATCCGAGCGCCACCTTCCCCAGAAGTCTTCTTGTGATGTTCACCTTGTTTCCTCCACTCTTGTTGAACCCAAAATCCTGTCCGGTCGAGACTACCCCCTGCCCCTGCCCGAAAGGGCAAAGGTGAAGACAAGGGCGACGACCAGAACCACGCCCTTGACGAAATCCTGCGTGTAATAAGGCGCATTCATCATCGTCAGACCCTGCAGCAGGATGCCGACGAACAGCGCGCCGACGGCGGTGCCGAAGGCGTTCGGCTTGGCAGCCCCCAGCACCGCGTATCCGATCAGCGCCGCGGCGACCGCATCGAGCAGCAGATTGTTGCCCGAGGCGATGTCGCCGCGTCCGAGTCGGGCGGCGAGCAAAATCCCGCCGATCGAGGCAAAGACGCCTGAAATGACGTAGGCCCAGATCTTGTATGC
Source organism: Mesorhizobium huakuii (assembly GCF_014189455.1). Lineage (NCBI taxonomy): Bacteria > Pseudomonadati > Pseudomonadota > Alphaproteobacteria > Hyphomicrobiales > Phyllobacteriaceae > Mesorhizobium > Mesorhizobium huakuii. Next base: position 4,766,218 of record NZ_CP050296.1, on the reverse strand, counting down.
CTTGACCGGCGCGCCGGCGAGTTCGGCGGCGCGCTCATTCGAGCCGACCGCATACATCATGCGGCCGAAGCGGGTGTATTCCAGGAAGAACCAGATCAGCACGGCCAGCACGAGGAGCACGAACACCGACACTGGAATGAGGTTCGGGATGAAGAAATCGAAGCGATGGCGGCCAAGAGCCAGGAAGGCATCGCCGAATTTGCCATTGGCGACCGAGCCGTCCGGCATGGTCATGCCGGTGGCGATCGAGCGGCCCTCAGTGGGGATGCGCTGCAGGCCGACCAGCAGGAACATCATGCCGAGCGTCGCCAGCAGGTCAGGCACGCGCATATAGACGATCAGCCAGCCGTTGATCAGGCCGACAACAGCGCCGATGAGCAGGCAGACAACGACCGCGACGACGGCGTTCTGCTCCAGCACCACCATGACATAGGCCGCCGCCATCATGGCCGATGTGGCGACCGAGCCGATCGACAGGTCGAAGCCGCCAACGACCAGGGTGGCGGTGACGCCGAGCGCCAGCACGCCGGTGATGGCCACCGACTGGAAGATGAAGACGGCACTTTGTGGCGAGACGAAGCCGTCGGCGGCGATCGCGAAATAGGCGACCAGCCCGAACAACAGGACGATGAAGCCGTAGCGGATGGCGTAGTCGCGCAACGTCATTCAGCGCACCCCAGCGCCGCTGCCCACTTTACCCAACTCGAACCCATAGTCTCTCCATTCCAATTCTACCCGTCGCCACGCTCAGGCGACGCTGTGCAGCGGTCCGCCGGCGACCTCGGCCAGCAAGCGGTCGAGATCGACGTCGGCATTGCGGTGTTCGCCGACGATTGTGTGTTCCGACATCACCAGGATGCGGTCGGCCGTCTCCAGCGCCTCGTCGAGTTCGGTGACGAATAAAAGCGTCGCGCGGCCATGGGCGCTTGCCCTCAGCTTGGCGGCGATGTCGCGCCTGGCCGAGATGTCGACGCCCTGAAACGGCTCGTCGAGGATGAACAGCGCGGCATCCTGCGCCATCCAGCGGGCGACCATCACCTTCTGCTGGTTTCCTCCGGACAGTGCCGACATCTCGTCCTTCTCGGAGCGGCAGACGATGCTGAGTTCCTCGATCTGCCGGCGCGCGGTGGCGCGTTCGAGGCGGCGCTTGAGCACGCTCAGATTCGACATCCGCTTGAGGAATGGCAGGCTGACATTGCGTTCGATGTTGAAGCCGCCGACGATGCCGCTGGTGGCGCGGTCCTTGGCGACGAGGAACACGCCGGCTGCGATCGCGTCACCCGCTGATCGCGGCGCATAGGGCTTGCCGTTCATCGTCATGGTGCCGGCGAGCGGCCTGCGCACGCCGAACAGCGTTTCGGCAAGTGCTGTCTTGCCGACGCCGACGAGGCCGGTGATGGCAACGACCTCGCCATCGCCGAGCGTCAACGAAATCGGCCTGGCGCCCTGCCCGATGCGCAGGCCTTCGACGGACAGGACCGGTTTGGCAGAACTTCTGGCAACAATCTGGTCGAGATGGATCTTGCGGCCGAGCATGGCATTGACCGCGCCTTCATAGTCGAGCGGCTGGGCATCGAAGACGCCGGAAATGACGCCGTCACGCATCGAGACGATGCGGTCGGCGAGCCGCCTGATGTCCGACATACGATGCGAGATGTAGAGGATCGCCACGCCTTGCTCGCGCAGCCGGTCGACCAGCGCGAAAAGCCGGTCGGCCTCGGCGCTGGAGAGCGAGGAGGTCGGCTCGTCGAGGATCAGCACCTTCGGCTGATGCGCCAAGGCACGTGCGATCGCCACCATCTGGCGGTCGGCCAGCGAAAGGTCGTTGACGCGGGCCTTGAGATCGATGGCCAGACCCATGCGGTCGGCGACGGCCCTGGCCTCGCGGCGCACCCGGGCCGGATTGAACAGGGTCGGCGCGCCCCGGCCGCTGAGCCGGTCGAGGGTCAGGTTGGTGGCGACATCGAGATCGGCCACGACACCGTCATTGATGTTCTGGTGCACGGTGACGACGCCGGCGCGGATCGCTTCCGCCGGCGTGTTCGGCGCGAAGTCCTGGTCGGCCAAGGTCATGGTGCCGCCGCCACGCTCGTAGACGCCGCTGATGATCTTGACGAGTGTGGATTTGCCGGCGCCGTTGGCGCCCATCAGCACGGTGACTTCACCGGAATGCAGCTCGAGCGAGATGCCGCCAAGCACCTCGTTGCGGCCAAAGGATTTCCTCAGTCCCTCTACGCGGAACACGGCATTGCCGACCATGCGTTCCTCCCTGACCGTGACGCTATGGGCTACGCCGGCAATTGTCAACACGATTGACAATTGCCAGATCGCTTCCTAGCTTGGCCCGGCCGCCATGCCTTCGTTATGTTCGGAGCGCATAAGCGAGGGGATGATGATGACTGGGAAATTGCCGTTCGAAGCACTGTCGGTGGAGACGCTTGCAACGCGCCTCGGCACGAACGAGGCGCTGTGCGCCAAGATCGGCCGGGACACGACACACTGGAAGGTCCGCGAAGTCGGTGACGGCAATCTGAACCTCGTCTTCATTGTCGAGGGCGCCAGCGGTGCCGCAGTGGTCAAGCAGGCCCTGCCCTATGTCCGCCTGGTCGGCGACAGCTGGCCGCTACCCCTGAAGCGCTCCTTCTTCGAATATCACGCGCTGACCAGACAAGGGGAGCGCGCGCCCGGCTCGGTGCCGGCAATCTTTTACTTCGATGAAGGCCAGGCCCTGATCATCATGGAGTATCTGGCGCCGCCATACATCATTCTCAGGCGCGCCCTGATCGACGGACGCCAGCTTCCAAACATCGCCAGGGATATCGGCCTGTTCATGGCCCGTACGCTGTTTCGCGGTTCCGACCTGTCAATGGTGACCAAGGATCGCAAGGCCGATCTTGCGCTGTTCGCCGACAATGTCGACCTTTGCGACATCACCGAGAACCTGGTGTTTTCCGATCCCTATTTCGACGCCAAGATGAACCGGCATACGTCGCCGCAGCTCGACGGCCTCGTTGCCGAACTGCGCGCCGATCGCGACCTCAAAGTCGAGGCGCAACGGCTGAAGCATATTTTCGCCGCCAACGCCGAAACGCTGCTGCATGGCGATTTGCATTCGGGCTCGATCATGGTCACCGACCAGGAGACCCGGATGATCGATCCGGAGTTCGCCTTCTATGGTCCGATGGCGTTCGATGTCGGCATGCTGCTCGCCAATTTCTGGATGTCGTTCTTCTCGCAGCGCGGACATGAGCAGAAAGGCAAGCGCGATGCCATGCGCGCCTATCTACTTGGGGTCACTGCAGAAACATGGGCGGTGTTCCGCGCCGAGTTTTCCCATCTGTGGCGCACCGAGCGCACCGGCATGCTCTACCAAAAAAGCCTGTTCGAGGATCAGGGCGACAGGCTGGGCGCGGAGCAGGCGCTCGACCATGTCCTGCACCAGATCTGGACCGACCTGCTCGGCTTTGCCGGTATCGAGGTGCACAGGCGCATCCTCGGCCTTGCCCACAATGCCGATTTCGAGACCATCGCCGACGAGAATCTGCGCGCCTCCTGCGAGGCGAAGGCGCTCAAATTCGGCCGTCACATCGCCGTCAACCGGCGCCAGATTCACAGCATCGACGAGGTCAACAATCTGGCCGCGCTGATCGAACAGGAGAGCAGCATTTGAACGTCGGCGACCGCCACTATCGCACCATCTGGCTGAGCGACGACGGCCGTTCGGTTGACATCATCGACCAGCGCTGGCTGCCGCATGACTTTCGCATCGAGACGATCCGCACGGTTGCCGGCATCGCCACCGCGATCCGCGACATGTGGGTGCGCGGCGCGCCGCTGATCGGCGTGACCGCGGCCTATGGCGTTGCCATGCAGATGGCGGACGATCCTTCCGACGCAGCGCTCGATGCCGTCTGGGAGACGCTGCACGAAACACGCCCGACGGCGATCAATCTGCGCTGGGCGCTGGACGAGATGCGGCGCTTCTTGAAGCCGCTGCCAACAGAACAACGCGCCGCGGCCGCCTACCGGCGCGCCGGTGAGATCGCCGACGAGGATGTCGGGCTGAACCGCGCCATCGGCGAGAACGGCCTTGCCATCATCAAGGCGATCGCGGCGCGCAAGCAGCCGGGCGAGAGGGTCAACATCCTCACCCACTGCAATGCCGGCTGGCTGGCCACAGTCGACTATGGCACCGCCACCGCGCCGATCTATCTCGCGACGGAAGCCGGCATTCCGGTCCATGTCTATGTCGACGAGACGCGGCCGCGTAACCAGGGCGCACAGCTGACCGCCTGGGAGATGGCCGGCCATGGCGTGCCGCACACGCTGATCGTCGACAATGCTGGTGGCCATCTCATGCAGCGCGGCGCGATCGACATGGTCATCGTCGGCACCGACCGCACCACCGCCGACGGCGATGTCTGCAACAAGATCGGCACCTATCTGAAGGCGCTCGCCGCCGCCGACAATGACGTGCCGTTCTATGTCGCGCTGCCGTCGCCGACCATCGACTGGACGGTGCATGATGGGTTGAACGAAATCCCAATCGAGCAGCGTTCGGCCGACGAGGTCTCGCTGGTGTGGGGCAAAACCGCCGACGGCGAAATCGCCCAGGTTCGCATCTCGCCCGAAGCGACGCCGGCGGCGAACCCGGCCTTCGATGTGACCCCGGCGCGGCTGGTGACCGGACTGATCACCGAACGCGGCGTCGCCAAGGCCTCGCGCGAGGGCCTGAAGGCGATGTTCCCCGAACGCGGATAGCGCTCGACCGGCCTTGCCGCCGCTGGGGTAACGTCACCGAGACCTCGAGTTCCTAACACTGCCTTGCCAGGCATCTCCCCCGTGCGGGCAGGGCTATCGCATATGAGCGATTGCCTGGATGAGATAGTCGTCATTCCAAGCGCATTTCTTGATGCGGTGGCTAATGGGGACTTTGTCGATGTCGGCGGCCTGAAGGATATTTCTGGCGATGCGGTTGATGAGGGCGGTGTTGGCGGGAGCGTTGTCCTTGCGGGCACGACTGAGGTCCTCGTGCAGATGAACGTCGAGCATCCAGTGCAGTGCGTTCTCGATCTGCCAATGGGCTCTGGTGAGGTCGATCGCCTGCTGTGGCGACAGCAGCGTTGAGGCCATGAACAGGCGCGTCAGCGGCTCGGCCTGATCGCGCCGGCTGGTGATGCGGATGAAGGCCTTGTGCCCCGGCATCATTGGTTCAGCCGCCACCACGACCTCTGCCTGCCGCCATTCGTTGCGGCCATGGCTGGTCTCGGGCCGCTCAGTGACGGCGGGAGTGGTCTGGGCCAGTTGTTGATTGGCCCGAGCCAACCAATGCCGGCGGTTTCCCTTGAGTGCGAGCAGATAGTCGCCGCCGCGCTGAATGATGGCCTTGGCCATGCGCGTGTGGCAGTGGAGGGCATCGGCCGTGACCAATCGGCCAGTAAGATCAATGAGTTCGACGACCTTGAGGGCAGCCTCGACCTCATTGTCTTCGTCGCCGGGCGAGACCGCCGCCAAACACAGCCGCGTCTGGCTGGCAAAGGCCGACACCGTCAGGGGCGGGCTGGCCGCAAGGCCTTTCTCATAGGCCCGCCGCAGCGCCTTGCCATCAAGTGCGACCACACCCTGACGTGCCTGGGCAAAGCCTGCGGCAAAGGCGGCGAACGCCCGTCCCAAGGCCTCCGGATCGAGCAGGCGCAACAGCCGCGAGAAGGTGTCGTGGCTAGGCGCCTCCTCATAGTCGATCAAGCGCGACAGCGCCTGTTTGCGCTCTTGCGCGAACAACGAAAACTCCGTTGCGCTGGTCGCGCCACACAGGCTCGCAGCGATCATCATCACGATCAGGTCGCCAAGCCGATGTGTGGCGTTGGCCGCGCGCGGATCAGGCACCGTACCGAAATAGCTCTCAAGGCTGGTAATGGCAGTCACTCCTCGCTGGACTGCCTTCCCAAAGAATCCCTTCTCAAACCAACTTCAAGCCCAAAATCGCCATATGCGATTCCCCTGCCCGTGCGGGGGAGATCGGCCGGCTTTTGCGGCCCTGAAAGCTCAAGCGTTCCCGAACGCTCCGTGAGCCGACGACAGGGCCAGCAGTCCCCCACGCCAAGATGCCCCGAGCACGGGAAACTCCCTTCCCGCTCAACATACGGTTGCTTGCGCATTTGGTATGCTGGTATAATATGTACCTGGTATGGCGTCCTCAACAAGAGCGCCGTAGTCGAGTGGCAAAGCCGAACCGGTGAGGTTCGGCGTATCGTGTTCTTGGGAGGAACCATTATGAGGTTTGTGACCGTGGCGGCGCTTGCCAGCGCCGCGCTGGGGAGTGTGTTTGTGCTGCCGGCAATGGCATCGTCGGACAAGCCGGTCATCGCACTGACCAACGCCTATTACGGCAACACCTGGCGGCACCAGATGGTGGAGGCTTTCGAAGCCTCGGCCAAGGAAGCGAAGGCGGCTGGGCAGATCTCCGACTACATCGTCATGAACGGCGATGGTTCGGTGGCGCAGCAGAACAGCCAGATCGCCGAACTGATCCTCAAGAAGGTCGACGTGCTCGCCGTCGACGCCGCCTCGGAAACCGCGGTCAACGGCATCATCGAAAAGGCCTGCAAGGCCGGCATCATCGTCGTCTCCTTCGATTCGGTCGCCTCGGCGCCCTGCAACTACCAGCTCAATTTCGACTTCAAGGGCTACAAGGCGACCCAGGCCGAGGCGGTGTTCAAGATGCTCAGCGGCAAGGGCAACGTCATCCAGGTGCGCGGCGTCAAGGGCTCGGCCCCGGACAACGACATGTTCAACGCGCAGCAATCGGTGCTGGCGAAATATCCCGATATCAAGGTTGTCGCCACCGTCTATGGCCAGGCGACCGCCTCGGTCGCGCAGGCGGCCATCGCCAATGTCCTGCCCTCGCTGCCGCATGTCGATGCGGTGCTCGGCCAGGGCGGCAGCGACGATGTCGGCATTGCCCAGGCCTTCGTCCAGTATGGTGGCGACTATGCCGGCAAGATGCCGATCATCGAAGGCGGCGGCGGTACCGATTTCGTCAAATGGTGGGCCGACGAGAATGCCAAGAACGGCTACCAGACGGTCTCGATGAACACGACACCTGGTATTGGCGGCGCCGCGTTCTGGCTCGGCCTGTCCCTGCTCAAGGGCGCCAAGGCGCCCAAGATGATGATCATGCCGGTCGCGACCGTCGATGCCAGCAACCTCAAGGAATACGCCAAGCTACCGGGCGGCCAGATCATCAGCCCCAGCTATTCGCTCGATTGGGTCAAGCAGAACCTGCTGAGCAAGTAACGCGACCAGCACAAGTGGATCGGACGCCGGATGGCGCCCGATCCATGGCCGTGAAGAAACGGAGGACGAATGTCCCATCTCGCCGTTGCCGATCCACGGCGCGCAGCCGCCATGGCGCCCGCCGCTCGGCAGGAAATCGTATCGCTTTCACAGATCATCAAGAGTTTCGGGCCGACGCTGGCGAATGCCGAAATCGATCTTTCCGTTTCGGCCGGCGAGATCATCGGCCTCGTCGGCGGCAACGGCGCCGGCAAGTCGACGCTGATGCGCATTCTCTGCGGCACGATGTGGCCGACCCTTGGCTCGATCTCTTTCGCCGGCCAGGCGCTTGACTTCACCGACTACAACACGGCGGAAGCGCAACGGCGCGGCATCCGCATGGTGCATCAGGAACTGTCGCTGTGCGCCAACCTGTCCGTGGCCGAGAACTTCTTTCTGGAGACGCCGCAGGATGCGGCAAGCCGCCCGGGCTGGCGGACGCTTTACAGAGGCCGCGCGCGCGTGGCGCTGGATGCCGTCTTTCCCGGCAACACAATCGATGTAAACGCGGAAGTCAGCCAGCTCTCCATCGCCGAACGGCAGATGGTCGAGATTGCACGCGCCGCCGCGACGCCCGGCGTCAGGCTCATCGTTCTCGACGAGCCGACCTCCTCGCTCGATCTCGATCGCTCCAAGCAATTGCGGGCCTTCATCCGTGAGCGGGCCAAGGTTGGACTCGCCTTCATCTTCATCAGCCACAAGCTGCAGGAAATCATCGACATCGCCGCGCAGGTTGTCGTGCTGCGCAACGGGCGCACCGCCTGGCGCGGCGACGTGGCCGATACGTCGATCGGCAAGCTGGTGCAGTTGATGGGCGGCGACGCCAACTCGATCCATCAGCACGGCGCCACCGTCGCCAGCACTGGAGGCGCATTGGTGCGGCTGTCCGGCGCGCTGACATCGGAACTCGGCCGCGACATCGAGATCGCGCGCGGTGAGATCGTCGGGTTGGCGGGGCTCGAGGGCAGCGGCCAGAAGGATCTGCTGCATGCCATCTTCAAACCCGGAAAGGATGCCGCCGTCACCCGGACCGGCGAAGCCGGCTTCATTGCCGGCGACCGCCAGAAGGAAGGCGTGTTCCCGCTGTGGAGCGTGCTGGGCAACATCTCCATCGGCAGCCTTGCGCGCCGCGCGGCGCTGGGCCTGGTCTCGGACCGGCTCAACCGCGAGGCCGCGGCCGAAGCCGCGGGCCGGCTGCGGCTCGACGAAAACCGCTTCGGCTCCAACATTCTGGAGCTGAGCGGCGGCAACCAGCAAAAGGCGCTGGTTGCCCGCGCGCTCGTCGCCGATACGCCGATCATCCTGCTCGACGATCCGACGCGCGGCGTCGACATCGCCACCAAGCAGGATTTCTACCGGCTCTGCAATGACATCGCACGGAGCGGACGGACACTTGTCTGGCACACCACCGAGGATGCCGAACTGCTGGCCTGCGACCGCGTGCTGGTCTTTGCCGGCGGCCGGATCGTCAAGGAACTGACTGGCGAGGCGATCACCGAAGCGGCGATCGTCGGGGCATCCTTCGTCCAGCAGGCCGACAAGCGCACTGATGCCGCGCACGGCAAGGCCGGTGCGGCCGGGCTTGCCCGCAGGCTGGTGAATGCAGCCCCCTTCATCGGCCTCGCCGCCGTGCTGGCAGTGATGATCTCGGCCAATCCGGCAGTCGCCTCGATCTTCGGCCTCGACCTTTTGCTGATGCCGGCGCTGTCGCTGGTGCTGGTGACGGCGGCGCAGATGTTCATCGTCGGCGGCAGCGAAATCGATCTCGGCGTCGGCGCCTTTGCCGGCCTGGTCAGCGTGCTCAGCGCCACGTTGCTCTATGATCAGCCATGGCTCGGCGCGCTGGCGCTTTTGGCAGCGATCGCCGCCTATGCCGGTCTTGGCGGGTTGATCCAGGCGCGAAAGATCCCGGCCATCGTCGTCACGCTCGGCGCCTCTTTCATCTGGGTGGGATTGGGCTATGCGCTGCAACCAACGCCGGGCGGCGCCAGCCCTGAATGGCTGACGGCGCTGTTCGGCTGGTCGCTCGATTTCCTGCCGACATCCATCATCCTCATCGCGGCGGTCGCCCTGGTGGTGTTGGTGATCGACCGGCTGCCGCTCGGCGTGGTGCTGCGTGGCTTCGGCAACAACCCGACGGCAATGATCCGTTCGGGCTGGTCGCCGACGCGCTACGCACTGGTGCGCTATCTCATCGCCGGGCTGTTCGCTGCGGCCGCCGGCCTGTCGCTGACGGCGATCAACACGGCGAGCGACATCAACTCCGGCAATTCGTTCACGCTGCTCAGCATCGCCGCCGTGGTGATGGGCGGCTGCTCGCTTCTGGGCGGCATCGTCTCTCCGGTCGGCGCCATCGCCGGCGCGGTGACGCTGTCGCTGATCGGCGCGCTGCTCGGCACGCTCAATGTCAGCAGCGACTATAACGCCGCGACGCAAGGGCTGATCCTGATCGCCCTCTTGACGCTGCGCGGCCTGACCGCGGATCGCGGGAGCGAACAATGAACGTGATGTCCGCCTTCACTTTCTGGGCGCAGAGGAACCGCTGGATCTGGGCGGCGATCGGTGTCCTGCTTCTGTGGTTGGTGCTGTCGATCGTCACCAACCGGTTCAGCCTCTCCAGCCTGTCGGGCATCATCCTGTCGGCCTCGTTCCTGACCGTCGTCGGCATCGGCCAGATGTTCGTCGTCACCACCGGACGCGGCAATATCGATCTTTCCGTTGCCTCGGTGATCACGCTCAGCGCCTTCGTCGCCTTGCTCACCATCAAGGGCCAGGATGCCAACCTCGCCATTGGTGTCACAGCTGCCGTCCTGCTCGGCCTCGCGGTCGGGCTGCTCAATTCGCTGCTCGTCGTCGGCCTCGGCATTCCGGCGATCATCGCGACGCTCGCCACCGGCTACGTGCTGGCGACCGCAACGCTGTTGTCGAACAAGGCAATCCCCGGCTTTGCCGTCAGCCCGGCGCTCAAGGGACTGGCGACGGGCCGCGTCTCGGGTGTTCCGATCATGGCCATCATCGCCATTGTCGGCGTGGCGATCGCCTCCTTCGTGCTGCGCTACACCGTGTTCGGGCAGCTTCTGTCGGCGGTCGGCCAGAACCGGACCGCTGCCCGGCTCGCCGCCATCAGGAACGGCCGGGTGATCGCGGCGGCCTTCATCATCTCGTCGGTGCTGGCCTCGCTCGATGGCCTGCTGCTCGGCGCCTATATCGGCGGCGCCTTCCTCGAAATGGGCCAGCCCTATCTCTTGCAGTCGATCGCCGCCGTGGTGCTCGGCGGCACGCTGATCTTCGGCGGCTCGGCGACCGCGCTCGGTACCCTGTTCGCCAGCATCCTGCTCATCCTGATCGTTACCACTATGCAGATTATCGGGCTGCCGCCCGGCGCCCAGGACATCGTCCAGGGCATCGTCGTCATCTTCGTGCTGGCACTTGCCGGACGGCAGGCATTGGCGCGCCGTGCCGCGGTCGATCCCACGGACGCTGCGGCGGCGAAGACAGGGCCAGGCGCTGCCGCGCCCCTGTCGAAGTGACGAACACAAAACCAATGATTCCTCTTGCCAAATTCTGGTAGAGTGATCATACCAGTGCACAAGATGACGATCGCTGGACGATCGCCTATGGATTAGGGAGCAAGGTCAGATGACAACGATTGCGCTGTTCGGTGCGGGCGGGAAAATGGGCTATCGCCTGTCAACCAATTTTCGCGGATCGGACTATACGATCCGCCATGTCGAGATCAGCGAAGCGGGCAAGGAGCGGCTGAAAACCGGTCTGGGCTTCGACGCGGTCGGCGTCGACGAGGCGCTCGAACGTGCCGAGGTCGTGATCCTGGCGGTGCCGGACACGCATATCGGCAAGGTCGCCGCCAGCATCGAAAGCAAGCTGGCCCCTGGCACGATGGTGATCGTGCTTGACGCGGCCGCCCCCTTCGCCGGGCACCTGCCCGATCGTCCCGACCTTACCTATTTCGTCACCCATCCCTGCCATCCGCCGATCTTCAACGACGAGACCGACATGGCCGCCAAGAAGGACTTCTTCGGCGGCGTCAAGGCCAAACAGCATTTCGTCAGCGCCCTGATGCAAGGGCCGGAGGCGGACTACGCCAAGGGCGAGAAGATCGCCCAGATCATCTGGGCGCCGGTGATGCGCTCGCACCGCGTCACGGTCGAACACATGGCGCTGCTCGAGCCCGGCCTCTCGGAGACGGTGTGCGCTTCGCTGCTCGTCGTCATGAAGGAAGCCCTCGACGAGGTCGTGGCGCGCGGCGTCGACCGGCAGGCCGCGCTCGATTTCCTGCTCGGCCACATGAATGTGCTCGGCGCCGTCATCTTCGGCGAGACCAAGGGCGTGTTCTCCGATGCCTGCAACAAGGCCATCGAATTCGGCAAGCCGGTGCTGATGCGCGACGACTGGAAGCGCGTCTTCGAGCCGGAAGAGATTGCCGCCTCCATCCAGCGGATTACGTGAAAGGGCTCCGTCTTTCCTGTCCCTTGCGGGAGAAGGAAGAAACATCAACTGCTCGGATACAGATCACCTCAATTAGTGATTGACTCATCATACCAGTTGGCTAAGCTACTCCCGCGCTCGAATTGAAGCCGGGACGAGCGGAGGATGGCGAGGGACGGGGAGCGAGAATCGGTTCGGTTGGAAAGTCGTCAAGCGGCTTTGCCTGACCGAGCGTGTGCCCGCACTGCCTATGAATTCAAATGCAGACAATGGCCTCGGTTGGTCGAGGCGATGTCTTTTTAACGGGAGGACTTCATGAAACTTACTCGCAGAATGACGCTTGCGGCTTTCGCCGGCGTATTGGCACTCGGCACGGCGGCGCCGGCCTTCGCAGCCGACCTGATCGCCATCATCACCCCCTCGCACGACAATCCGTTCTTCAAGGCGGAAGCCGTCGGCGCCGAGGCAAAGGCCAAGGAGCTCGGCTACGAGGCGCTGGTGCTGGTGCATGACGACGACGCCAACAAGCAGTCCGAACTGATCGACACCGCGATCGGCCGCGGCGCCAAGGCGATCATCCTCGACAATGCCGGCGCCGACGCCACCGTCGCCGCGGTGCAGAAGGCCAAGGACGCCGGCATCCCCTCCTTCCTGATCGACCGCGAGATCAACGCCACCGGCGTTGCCGTGGCGCAGATCGTCTCGAACAACTACCAGGGCGCCCAGCTCGGCGCGCAGGAGTTCGTCAAGCTGATGGGTGAGAAGGGCAATTATGTCGAGCTGGTCGGCAAGGAATCCGACACCAATGCCGGCATCCGCTCCAAGGGCTATCACGACGTGATCGACGACTATCCGGACCTGAAGAAGGTCGCGCAGCAATCAGCCAACTGGAGCCAGACCGAGGCCTATTCCAAGATGGAATCGATCCTGCAGGCCAATCCCGACATCAAGGGCGTGATCTCCGGCAACGACACGATGGCGATGGGCGCCTATGCGGCGCTCGCCGCGGCGAACCGCAAGGATGTCATCGTCGTCGGCTTCGACGGCTCCAACGACGTGCGCGACTCCATCACATCTGGCGGCATCAAGGCGACGGTGCTGCAGCCGGCCTACGCCCAGGCGCAGATGGCGGTCGAGCAGGCCAACGACTTCATCAAGAACAAGAAGTCGCCCGAGAAGGAAAAGCAGCTGATGGATTGCATGCTCATCAATGGCGACAATGCCGCCAAGCTGGAAACCTTCGCGCTGAAGAACTGAGCCTGCGCAATGCAATCCGCGAGGGGCGAACCTAGGGTTCGTCCCTCGTCTCCATTTCCCTGGAATGCTTGACCGCGATGCCGAAGAAGTTGACCTGGCTGACCCTTGTCGCGCTCGCCGGCCTTAGCCTCAGCGCCTGCAAGATTCTGCCGACGCCCTCCGCGCAAGGCGGCGCCAATGCGTCCGGCTTCAACCCGGACAAGATGGTCGAGGAGATCTGGGTGGCGAAGGTCATCCCGTACCTGCAGCAGAAGGCCGGGCCGTTCGCCGAGGTCCATGCGCTGGCGAAGACCGATCAGGCGGCAGCTGGTGCCAAATACGGCAACCCCAAGAAGCAGGCGAATTCGCCATGGACCTTCGCGGTCCGCGTCGAGGGCAAGGTCATCGCCGCCAACACACAGTCGCGCGCGGCAACGATGGATATCGACGTCGACGGCGACGGCAAGGCGGATGCGCGGGTGCAGATCGGGCCGGCGATGCGCGGAACCGCACTGCGCGACAGCCTCGATTTCGTCCAGTTCAACGATTTCACCAACCAGATCGACTTCGCCCAGTTCGGCAAGGCGTTCAACGCCTATGCCGACAAGACCGTGCTGTCCAAGCTGCCGCGCGAGGCGCTGGAGGGCCGCACCGCCAAGGTGCTCGGCGCCTATACGATCGAAGGCGGCCAGGACCTGCCATTGGTGACCCCGGCGGAGGCCGAGATCGGGCCGAAGCCATGACCACGGCGGCTAGCCACGACGTCATCCTGAAGCTGGAAGACGTCTCGAAAGTCTATGCCGGCACCGTCGCGGTCAAGCAGGCCAATTTCGAGGTGCGTAAGGGCGCGGTCAATGTGCTCGTCGGCGAGAATGGCGCCGGCAAGTCAACGCTGATGAAGATCATCGCCGGCGTCGAGCAGCCGACGGCCGGGCGCATCCTGCTCGACGGCAATGAGGTGTCCTTCTCCTCCTCCGGTGACGCGGTGAACCGCGGCATCGGCATGGTGTTCCAGGAATTGAACCTGTTCGGCAACATGACGGTCGCCGAGAACATTTTTGCCACGCGCGAGATCACCAACCGGTTTGGCAAGATCGACCGCAAGGAACAGGAACGGCGGGCCGGTGAATTCCTCGATCGGCTCGAAGCCGGCATCCGGCCGGACATGCTGGTCGAGGATCTGCGCATCGGCCAGCAGCAGCTGGTCGAGATCGCCAAGGCCGTGTCGCTCGATGCGCGCATCCTGATCATGGACGAGCCGACCTCGGCGCTGAGTGCCGCCGAAGTCGAGATCCTGTTCAAGGTTATCGCCGACCTCAAGGCGCGTGGCGTGGCGATCGTCTACATTTCGCACCGGCTGGAGGAGCTGATCCGCATCGGCGATTACATCACCGTGCTGCGCGACGGCCGCATCACCGGCCAGGAGGAGGTCAAGAACGTCGACACGCAGTGGATCGTGCGGCAGATGATCGGCTCGGACGCCAAGGATTTCGCCAAGGCCGACGGCCATGTGCCGGGCGAAGAGATCTTCCGCGCCGAGGACATCTGCCTGCCGCGCGCCACCGGCGGACTGGCGGTCGACCACGTCTCGCTGTCGCTGCGGGCCGGCGAGATCCTTGGCATCTACGGCCTGATGGGCGCCGGGCGCAGCGAGCTGTTCGACTGCATCATGGGCCGCCACGGTCATGCCAGCGGCAAGATCTTCATTAAGGGAAAACAGGTCAGGGAACGCGACACGACGCGGCGCATCCGGCGCGGTCTGGCGCTGATCCCGGAAGACCGCCAGCGCGAGGGCCTCGTGTCGATCCTATCCGTCGCCAGCAACCTGACATTGGCGAGCCTGTCGCGCTTCGTGCGCCTGTTCCATATCCAGGGCAGTGCCGAGCGGCAGGCCGTGGTGCAGATGGTGCGGGAACTCGCGATCAAGGTCGCCGACCCGACGCAGGAGGTCTCGTCGCTGTCCGGCGGCAACCAGCAAAAGGTGGTGATCGGCAAGGCGCTGCTCACCGGACCGAAGGTGCTTTTGATGGACGAGCCGAGCCGCGGCATCGATGTCGGCGCCAAGGCCGACGTCTTCCGCACCATGCGCAAGCTGTCGCGCGATGGGCTCGGCATCCTCTTCGCCACCTCCGACCTCGACGAGGTAATGGCGCTGTCCGACCGGATCGCGGTGATGAGCAATGGCAAACTGACCGGCATGTTCGACCGCGCCGAGGCGACCGAGGCCGCGATCGTCGCCGCATCCGCGCTCGGCCACGGACCTGCCCATCTTGCCCCCGCACATGGAAAGCAAAGCTGATGACTGACATTCCGGCCAGGGCGGCTCATTCTTCGGCCTCCAGCGGCTCCGTACTGCTGACGCTGATGAAGCTCAGGACCTTCATCGCACTGATCGCCGTGCTGGTGTTCTTCTCCATCGCGGCACCGAACTTCCTGTCGGCGGCGAACCTGATCCTGATGGCCAAGCATGTGGCGCTCAACGCCTTCCTCGCCATGGGCATGACCTTCGTCATCATCACCGGCGGCATCGACCTTTCGGTCGGCTCGATCGTCGGCCTGTGCGGGATGGTGGCCGGCTATCTCGTGCTCAACGGCATCGACCTGCAGATCGGCTACACCATCTATTTCAATGTGGTCGAGATCGCATTGATCACGCTGCTGGTCGGTATTTTGATCGGCGCCGTCAACGGACTGCTGATCACCCGGCTCAACGTCGCGCCCTTCATCGCCACGCTCGGCGTGCTCTATGTGGCACGCGGCCTGGCGCTGCTGTCGTCCGACGGCCGTACCTTCCCCAACCTTGTCGGCAAGCCGGAACTCGGCACCACAGGCTTCGGCTTCTTCGGCGCCGGCCGGCTCGTCGGCCTGCCCGTCTCAATCTGGATCCTGATCGTGGTGGCGCTGGGGGCGGCCTATCTCGCCCGGTACACGCCGCTCGGCCGTCACATCTTCGCCGTCGGCGGCAATGAGCGCGCTGCGCGCATCTCGGGCGTGCGCGTCAACATGGTCAAGATGTTCGTCTACATGTTCTCCGGCTTCTGCGCGGCGATCGTCGGCCTGATCATCTCGTCGGAACTGATGGCCTCGCATCCGGCAACGGGCGAAAGCTTCGAATTGAATGCCATTGCCGCCGCGGTGCTTGGCGGCACCTCGATGTCGGGCGGCCGCGGCACGATCGGCGGCACCATCGTCGGCGCCTTCGTCATCGGCATCCTGTCGGACGGGCTAGTGATGATGGGCGTCAGTTCCTTCTGGCAAATGGTGATCAAGGGCCTGGTTATCATCGTCGCCGTCGTCGTCGACCAGGCGCAGCGCCGGCTCCAGCAGCGTGTCACCCTGATGCAGATGGCAAAGGCGGGTTGAGCATGGCGACTTTGAGCGGAGCGCTGATCGGCTGCGGCTTCTTCGCCGTCAACCAGATGCATGCCTGGCGCGACATCGACGGCGCCTCCATCGTCGCCATCTGCGATCGCGATCCGGAGCGGCTGCGGATCGTCGGCGACCAGTTCGGCATTGCGAAGCGCTACAGTGATGCGGCCGCGCTGTTCGCGGTCGAGACGTTGGACTTCGTCGACATCGCCACCACCGTCGGCAGCCATCGGCCGCTGGTCGAGATGGCGGCCGCCCACCGCGTCCCGGTGATCTGCCAGAAGCCGTTCGCGCCGACGCTGGCCGACGCCAAAGCGATGGTCGCGGCCTGCGCCAAGGCTGGCGTGCCGCTGATGGTGCATGAGAATTTCCGCTGGCAGTCGCCGATCCAGGCGGTGCGCGCCGTGCTCGACAGCGGCGAGATCGGCACCCCCTTCTTCGGGCGCATCTCCTTCCGCTCCGCCTATGACGTGTTTTCCGGCCAGCCCTATCTGGCGACGGGCAAGCGTTTCATCATCGAGGATCTCGGCATCCATATCCTCGACATTGCGCGTTTTCTGCTGGGCGACGTCTCGAGCCTCACCGCCCGGACGGCACGCATCAACCCGGCCATCGCCGGCGAGGATGTCGCCACCATGCTGATGGATCACAAGAGCGGCGCCATTTCGGTGGTCGATTGCAGCTATGCGACGCGGCTTGCGGTGGAGCCGTTTCCCGAAACGCTGATCGAGATCGACGGCAGCAACGGCACGCTCCGGCTGGCGCAGGGCTACCAGCTCACCGTCACCGGCAAGAGCGGCACAACGGTCAGGGATATCTCGCCGCCGCTTCTGCCCTGGGCATCGCGGCCATGGCACAACATCCAGGAAAGCGTGCTGGCTATCCAGCGGCACTGGGTCGAGAGCCTTGCATCAGGCAAGGAGCCGGCAACCTCGGGCGCCGACAACCTCAAGACATTCGCGCTGGTCGAGGCGGCCTATGCCGGCGCCACAAGCCGGGAGCCGGTGAAGATCGACGACCTGCTGAAATGACGGCGGATCGCTTCCTGATTTGCGGCACACGGGCGGCGGAGACCGAACCGGCTTGGCTGACTGCTGGTCCGCTCAGCGCCGATTTCGTCAACGGCAATCTGCGCACCATCCGCCATGGCGGCACGGAGGTCTTGCGCGCCATCTCCTATATCGTGCGCGACCGCGACTGGGGCACTTACGAACCAGTGCTATCGGACCTTTCCATCGACCAGGGCGCCGATGCCTTCTCCGTTAGCTACACGGCGACCT
Source organism: Mesorhizobium huakuii (assembly GCF_014189455.1). Taxonomy (NCBI): domain Bacteria; kingdom Pseudomonadati; phylum Pseudomonadota; class Alphaproteobacteria; order Hyphomicrobiales; family Phyllobacteriaceae; genus Mesorhizobium; species Mesorhizobium huakuii. Next base: position 4,748,552 of record NZ_CP050296.1, on the reverse strand, counting down.
GCGCCGGACCGGGCGGAAGCCGGCTCGCCCTCCGCGCCACCATCAAAGGCTCCTCCGATGGCCGGCTGGTGTTTGACGTCGGCGCGCTGCCCGAAAGCGATTTCGAGACCAACCGTTGCGGCTTCTGCATCCTGCATCCGATCGCCGGCCTCGCCGGCAGCCCAGTTACGGTGGAGCACACCGACGGCAGCGTGGTGGACACGAAACTGCCAGACCTGATCGACCCCTGGCAGCCTTTCAAGGATTTGCGTGCCATCACGCATGAGGTGCGGCCCGGCGTCACCGCGCAATGCCGGATGGAAGGCGACGTTTTCGAAATGGAAGACCAACGCAACTGGTCCGATGCCTCCTACAAGACCTATGTGCGGCCGCTGGCGCTGCCTTGGCCCTATGTTTTGCCTGCCGGCCAGACCAACCGCCAGACGATCAGCTTGCGCATTGCCAGCGACGGCACGACGCCGGCCGCCATCGAGGCGTCCGGCGCGGTCCGCGTGACGCTCGGCGAGCCCGGCCCGGCGCTGCCGGATGTCGGCGTGATCATCTATCCCAGTGATGTCGAGACAGCGCTGGCGAACCTCGCCACCTTGTCTGCGCTCGGCCCGCAACAACTGCTGTTCCACTACGATCCAACGCGCGGTCACGGGCTCGACGCCTTGCACTCTTTCGCCCGGCTCGTCGACGCCTATCCCGCCCGCACAACGCTCGAATGCGTGGTCGCTTGCAGCGGCGATCTCGATGCCGAACTCGCAGAGGTCGCCGAGTTGGTGCGCCTGGCAAAGCTGCGGCTCGATGCGATCGCGGTGTCGCCTTCGGTCGACCGGCAGTCGACGCCGCCGGGCAGCGCCTGGCCGCCCTGCCCGCCGCTTGAGGATGTCTATGCCGCGGCGCGGCGCGCCTTTCCCGATATCCGTCTCGGCGGCGGCATGTTCAGCTACTTCACCGAACTCAATCGCAAGCGCGTCCCGGCCGGGCTGCTCGATTTCGTCACGCATTGCACCTGCCCGATCGTGCATGCCGCCGACGATCTCAGCGTCATGCAGTCGCTGGAGGCGTTGCCGTTCATCACCCGGTCGGCGCGGGCGATCTTCGGCGACAAGCCCTACCGGATCGGGCCCTCGACCATTGCCATGCGGCAGAACCCCTATGGTGGCGCGACCAAGGACAATCCGCAGGGACAGCGCATCGCCATGGCGAACCGCGATCCGCGCCACAACGGCCTGTTCGCCGCCGCCTGGACCATCGGCTATGCCGCGCGCGTCGCGCCGGCCGGGCTGGAAATGCTGACGCTGTCCAGCTTCACCGGACCGTTCGGCGTGCTGGCGGCATCCGGGGAACCTGCCACCGAAGGGTCACCGCGGCCGATCTCTAGGGCTATCAAGGGGCTTTGCGAGCTGGCCGGCCTCGTCCATGTGCCGGCCGAGACAAGTGACGAGACGCGGATTGCGGCGCTGGCCGGCCGCTCCGCCTCCGGCGAGACCATCGTGTGGCTGGCGAACCTGACGGCGGAGGATGTCGCGGTCGATGCGTCCGCGCTCGGCCAGGGCCATCTCATCATGGCTCCCTACGCTATTGCCCGGATCGGCTAGGCCTATTTCTCGGAATTCATGACGTAGAGCGCGCGCGAGCGTTCGAGATGCTTGATCATCGCCTTTTCGGCGCCGTCGGCGTCCCGCTGCTCGATGCGATCGACGATCTCTTCGTGCTCGGTCAGCGTGTACTTTTCCTTGCCGGTCCAGATCAGCATCTCGGTGTGATATTCCTTCAGCCAGCCGAGCATCGCCTCGCTGACGGCGACATAGATCGGGTTGCCCGATATCATCGCGATCTGGGTGTGGAATTTCATGTCGGCGGAAATGAAGGCGTCGGAATCGCCCCGCGCGGCGCGCTGCTCGGCGACGGTTGCCTTGAGCCGCTGCACGTCCTCGACGGTGGCCTTCTCGGCAGCCTCCCTGACCATGCCGCGCTCGAAGAAGATGCGCGCGGTCTTGAGGTGCTCGAGCGTGTCCCTCGACGAGGACAGGATGATCTTGGCCGCGCCGTCGACCTGTTTGATGATCGACTTGGCGGTGAGCTGCAGCACCTTGGCCCGCTCGCCATGCGAAATCGCGACAAGGCCCATATTGCTCAGCGCCTGCATCGCCTCGCGGATCGCCGGCCGGCCAACCTCGAAGCGCTCCATCAATTCGCGCTCCGACGGCATGTCGTCGCCCGGCTGCAGCTCGCCGCTGGTGATCAGCCGCTTCAGCCTTGCAAAGACTTCGTCGGAAAGTTTGCGCCGGACGATCGGCTCCGAACGGTTCATCGTGACGAATCACTCCCTGGCCCGGTTCCTGTTTAGCATTCCCGGCGCGATTCCCGGAATGCCTGCGCTTTGACCGCCCCGTTGCGCGAACTGGGATATTTGCTTGCAATACTTATGTACTCATTATACCAGATTTGGAGCACAACAAAACTTTTTCGGACGCTTTCGACCGGCCATGATCACGTTCACCTATCGCATCGAAACGCCTGACAGCATCGAAGCGCTGGCGGCCAAGATCGCCAGCGACCAGTCGACCGGCACCTTTGTCGCCCTGCCCGGCGAGACCGAAGAGCTGAAGGCACGCGTGGCGGCACGGGTGCTGGCGATCCGGCATCTGCCCGATGCGCAGCAACCATCCATTCCCGAGGCCGGCGGCGGGCCTTTCAAGCGCGCCGATGTCGACATCGCATTCCCCTTCGACGCGATCGGCACAGACCTTTCGGCGCTGATGACCATCGCCATCGGCGGTACCTATTCGATCAAGGGCCTGTCCGGCATCCGCGTCGTCGACATGAAGCTGCCGCAACAATTCAGGGGCGCGCATCCTGGCCCGCAGTTCGGTGTCGCCGGCAGCCGCCGGCTGACCGGCGTCGAGGGTCGCCCGATCATCGGCACCATCGTCAAGCCGGCACTTGGCTTGCGGCCGCCCGAGACGGCCGCGATGGTGGGCGAGCTGATCGAGGCCGGCGTCGACTTCATCAAGGACGATGAAAAGCTGATGAGCCCGGCCTACTCGCCGCTCTCGGAGCGGGTGAAGGCGATCATGCCGCTGATCCTCGACCACGAGCAGAAGACCGGCAAGAAGGTGATGTATGCCTTCGGCATTTCGCATGCCGATCCCGATGAGATGATGCGCAACCACGATCTGGTGCTTAAGGCCGGCGGCAATTGCGCCGTGGTCAACATCAACTCCATCGGCTTCGGCGGCATGGCTTACCTTAGAAAGCGCTCCGGCCTGGTGCTGCACGCCCACCGCAATGGTTGGGACATCCTCACCCGCCATCCCGGCCTCGGCATGGATTTCAAAGTGTGGCAGCAGTTCTGGCGGCTGCTCGGCGTCGACCAGTTCCAGATCAACGGCATCGCCTCGAAATATTGGGAGCCGGACGTGTCTTTCGTCCGCTCCTTCGAGGCGGTGACGACGCCGTTGTTCTCGCCTGACGATTGCGCGCTGCCGGTCGCCGGTTCCGGCCAGTGGGGCGGACAGGCACCCGAGACCTATGAGCGCACCGGGCGCACGGTCGATCTCCTCTATCTCTGCGGCGGCGGCATTGTCAGCCATCCGGATGGCCCGGGTGCCGGCGTACGCGCCGTGCAGCAGGCCTGGCAGGCCGCTGTCGCGGGCATTGCGCTGGCGGACTATGCCAGCAGCCATGTCGAGCTGGCGCGCTCGATCGAAAAATTCGGCGACGGCAAGGCGGCGTGAGCAACGCCATGCAGAACCTGCTCCTCAGCTATTATGGCGACGACCTCACCGGTTCGACCGACGTCATGGAGGCGCTCGAGCTTGGCGGCGTGCCGACGGTGCTGTTCATGCGCCAACCCGACCAGCATCTGCTGTCACGGTTTTCGCAGTGCCGGGCCGTGGGACTGGCGGGCACGAGCCGCAGCGAAACGCCGCAATGGATGGACGAGAATCTGTCGCCGGCCTTTAAATGGCTTAGAAGCCTTGAAGCGGCAGTTTGCCACTACAAGATCTGCTCGACCTTCGATTCCGGCCCGACAATCGGCAACATCGGCCGCGCCATCGAGATCGGCCGGCGCGTCTTCAACCAGAAGAGCGTGCCGGTGGTTGTCGGAGCGCCCCAGCTCAAACGCTACACGGCGTTCGGCAACCTCTTCGCGGCTTTTCGTGGCACTTATTTCCGCATCGACCGCCACCCCGTCATGAGCCGGCATCCGGTGACGCCGATGAAGGAAGCCGATCTGCTCGTCCACCTCCATCGCCAGACCGATCTCGGCTCCGGCCTTGTCGACCTGGCGGCGCTGCAGGCGGATGATCTTTCCCAAACGGTCGACCAGGCCTTGCAGGACAAGGAGATCGTCCTGTTCGACGTCGAAAGCCGCCAGACGCAGACACGCGTCGGCGAACAGATCTGGCGGATCTGCAAACAAGGCCATGGTTTCGTCGTCGGGTCCTCGGGCGTCGAATATGCCTTGCTCGCCGAATGGGCCGGCAAAGGCATCGCCACGGGTCACGCCTCCTTCGCGCCGCCCGGTCCGGTGGACCGGCTCGCCGTGGTCTCGGGCAGTGTGTCGCCGACCACCGAGAAGCAGATCCGCTTCGCGCTCGCCCATGGCTTCGACGGCATCCAGATGGATGCCATGCAGTTGGTCTCGGGCGGCGCCGGCAAGGCGATCGAGGGCGCTATTGAAGGTGGCCTGGCGAGCCTCGCGGCAGGGCGCAGCGTCATCCTCTACACCGCCCTTGGTCCGCAGGCCGACCGCAGTGCCGAGATCGACCATATCGACGGCGCGCGGAACAGGCTCGGCCGGGCGCTGGGGGACATTCTGCGCCGGCTGGTCGTCGAGCAGAAACTCAAGCGCGCGGTGATCGCCGGTGGCGACACTTCCAGCCACGCGCTGGGGCAATTGTCGATCGATGCGCTGACCGTGCGCATGCCGCTGCCGCAATCACCGGGTTCACCGCTTTGCCTTGCCCATGGCGGCGGCGAGATCGACGGTCTCGAAATCGCGCTGAAGGGCGGCCAGGTCGGCACCGACGCCTATTTCGAGACGATCCGGCTGGGCAGTTAATACAGCGGCTTGCCCATGTGGTTGGGCGTCGGCCACGTCTCGGTGACGCCGGGTTGCACCGGGCGCTCGAGATAGGTCGACAGCACCACGTAGCTGCGCGTTGAGGTGACGCCGGGCGTTTCGTACAGGCGAGCAAGCAGGCCTTCCAGCGCTCTCGTATCTTCGGTGCGGACCTTCAGCAACATGCAGGTGTCGCCGGCGACGGTGTGGATCTCCTCGACTTCCGGATATTGCGAAACCGCCATCAGCTCCGGGGTCTTGCCCCAGCCCCTGGTGTCGATATGCACGAAAGCGAGCAGCGGCTTCTTAACCGCCTTGGGGTCGATGATGGCCATGGTGCCGCGAATGGCGCCGCTGCGCCGAAGGCGCTTGACCCGTTCATGCGCGGCAGGCGGCGAAAGGCCGACCCGATCGCCGAGTTCGGCATAGCTGACCGTGGCGTCGTCGACGAGGACGCCTAATATTTTTCGGTCAATCGCATCGATATCGCGGGGCGCTGGCGTGTTCCGCAGAATGCCATCTGTTTCTTCATCCATATCGACAATCCTGATTGCCACGGAATTTAATACGGCCATTATGGTCATATGTCGAACAGCAATCAAGCCACAGCCCTGACAGCCGATGCCAGGCCGCCGATCCCGGCCCTCGCCTATCTGCTGACCGGCTGCATCGCCGTGATCGGCTCGAATTCGCTGGTCCTGGGCCCGATAGCCCCGGCCGTCGCTTTGTCGTTCGGAACAAGCGTGCCAGTGGTGATGATCGCAACGGCCGCCTTCGGCCTCGGCACCTCGGCAAGCGCCCTGTTCCTGGCCCGCTACATCGATCGGCTCGGCGCACGTCGAATGCTGCAAGGGGCATTGCTGTTGCTGGCGCTTGCGCTGGTCGCCAGTGCCGTGGCGCCGACGGTGATCATGCTGGTCGCGGCGCAGCTCGTCGCCGGCATCGCTGCCGGCGTCGCCATGCCGGCGATCTATGCCAGTTCGGCGGCGATCGCGCCGCCCGGCCGCGAAAGCGGCACCATCGGCGTCGTGCTGACCGGATGGACGCTCAGCATGGTGGCCGGCGTTTCGCTGTCGGCCGTGCTTGCCGATCTTGTGCATTGGCGCGCCGTCTTCGCCGCCGTCGCGGTGCTGGCACTGCTTGCGCTGGCCAGCCTCACGATGACGTCACTGAGCGACATCAGGAAGAGCGGCCCGGCACCGACGCCGCTGGCAGCGCTCGGTATTCCCGGCATTGTGCCGCTTCTCGTCGCCTGCGCGGCCTTCATGACCGCCTTCTACGGTGTCTATGGCTATCTCGGCGACCACCTGCACAGCGGACTGGGCAAGCCGGTGAGCGCCAATGGCTGGGCCGCACTCGCCTATGGCATCGGTTTCGGCACTGCTGCTCTGCTCGACGGCGTGATCGACCGGCTTGGTGCGCGGCGCGTCATGCCGTTCGCCTATCTTCTCGTCGCCGCCGTCTATGTCGCCATTGCGGCGACGAGCAACAGTTTCGGCCTGACGCTGGCCATGGTGGTGGTGTGGGGACTGGCCAATCATTTCGGGCTGAATGTCCTGGTGATGCGCCTCTCGGCACTCGATCCCTCACGGCGCGGCACGATCATGGGCCTGAACAGCTCGGTCACCTATCTGGCGGTCTTTATCGGCACCACCGGCTTCGGGCCTATCTATTCCAGCTTCGGCTTTGCGGTCTGCGCGATGGTTGCGGCGTTGCTGATGCTGGTTGCCGCTTCGGCGGCGGCGTGGCGCACGCGATAAACCGACTGCTTCCGGGAATTGCTCCAGTCGACAGAACGTGATTGGCCACCGGCCTGGCGCGGTTGACAGCAGCACCCCTGCCCTTCCATACAAAGCCCGTTAATGTTCTCAGGGCGGGGTGAAAGTCCCCACCGGCGGTAAGGATCTCGATCCAAGCCCGCGAGCGCTTTCCGGCAAAATCGGAAAGGTCAGCAGATCCGGTGTGATTCCGGAGCCGACGGTTAGAGTCCGGATGAAAGAGAACGAAACGGAAAACGGACCGCTCCGGCGGGCCGGATTTTCGTATCGTGCGTCCTGATTCTGGTTCGAAACGGAAGGATGGACCCATGAATCAGCATTCCCACAAAGACTATGAAACTGTTCGCATCGCCGTCATCAGAGCGCGCTGGCATGCGGACATCGTCGACCAATGCGTAAGCGCTTTCGAGGCGGAACTGGCCGGCACCGGCGGCGACCGCTTCGCCGTCGATGTCTTCGACGTGCCCGGCGCCTACGAAATCCCGCTGCACGCCAAGACCCTGGCTGGGACCGGCCGCTATGCCGCGATCCTCGGCACGGCGTTCGTCGTCAATGGCGGCATCTACCGGCATGAGTTCGTCGCCAGTGCCGTCATCGACGGCATGATGAACGTGCAGCTGTCGACCGGCGTGCCGGTGCTTTCGGCGGTGCTGACGCCACACAATTATCACGACAGCGCCGAGCACCACCGCTTCTTCTTCGAGCACTTCACCGTCAAGGGCAAGGAAGCGGCCAAGGCCTGCGTGGAAATTCTCGCCGCACGGGAAAAGATCGCGGCATGAAATCTTCCCGGGTGGAAATCGCGATAACACCCGGTAGTATTTGCCAGAAGTCGGGAGGATGCCGGTGCAGACCAAGAAGATCATCAATGACGGCAACCGCGCCGTCGACGAGATGCTCGAAGGGATCCTCGCCGCGCATCCTCGCCACCTCAGGAGTGCGGACGGCAGCCCGCGCTCGATCATCGCCCGTGACGGGCCGCGACCCGGCAAGGTCGGGCTCGTCATCGGCGGCGGCTCCGGCCATGAGCCGACCTTTCTCGGCTTTGTCGGCAGGGGACTGGCGGACGCGGCGGCGATCGGCAACGTCTTTGCCTCACCGCCGCCCGATCCGATCCTCGAATGCGCCAAGGCGGTGAGCGGCGGCGCCGGCGTCCTGTTCATGTACGGCAACTATGCCGGCGACGTGATGAATTTCGACATGGCGGCTGAGATGGCTGACATGGACGACATCGAGGTGCGCACGGTGCTGACCACCGACGATGTCGCCTCGGCACCGCGTGACCAGCGGCAGAAGCGCCGCGGCGTCGCCGGCAATTTCTTCATCTTCAAGGCGGCCGGCGCCGCCTGCGACCGCATGCTCTCCCTGGACGAGGTCGAGCGCATCGCGCGCAAGGCCAACGACCACACCTTCACCATGGGCGTGGCGCTGTCGCCCTGCTCGCTGCCGCAGACAAGGCGGCCGAATTTCGAGATCGGCGCCGACGAGATGGAGATCGGCATGGGCATCCATGGCGAGCCCGGCATCGCCCGCGGCAAGCTCAGGACCGCCGACGAGATCACGGATGAGATGCTGGACAAGATTTTCGCCGAGATGGCACCGTCGCGCGGCGACAAGGTCGCGGTGCTGGTCAATTCGCTCGGCTCGACGCCGCTGATGGAGCTCTACATCATGAACCGGCGGGTCAAGCAGCGGCTCGACGATATCGGCGTTTCCATTCACGCGACCTGGGTCGGCAATTACTGCACGTCGCTGGAAATGGCTGGCGCCTCGGTGACGCTTTTTCATCTCGACGCGGAATTGCAGACCATGCTCGATCACCCCTGCGACTGCGCGATGTTCCGTGCCGGCTGACGAAAGAGCGTTCCCGTGACCATCGATGCCGCCAACCTGAAAAGAATGTTCGAAGCGATCGCGGTGGCGATCGAGGCCGACAAGGACCGGCTCTGCCAACTCGACGGCGTCATCGGTGACGCCGACCACGGCATTGCGATGGAGCTCGGCTTCAATGCCGTGCGCGATGCGCTGGCGCCTCTCGACCTTGCCGCGACCGAGCCGACGGCGCTGCTCAACACGGCGGCGAAATCGTTCCTCAATGCCGTCGGCGCCTCGTCAGGCCCGCTCTACGCGACGGCCTTCATGCGCGCGGCTTCCGCCGTCAAGGGCAAGGCGACGCTGGTGGAGGCGGACTTCATCGCCCTGTTCCAGGCCATGGCGCAAGGCATCAAGGATCGCGGCAAGGCAGAACCTGGCGAAAAGACGATGGTCGATGCCTGGCAGCCGGCGGCCGAAGCCGCCGCCGCGGCCAATCTCGCCGGCAAGACCCTGGCTGAGAGTCTTAAAGCGGCCCTTGCCGCCGCCGAGTCTGGTGCCGAAGCAACCAAGGACATGATCGCCGCCAAGGGCCGCTCCTCGCGGCTCGGCGAGCGATCGCTCGGCCATATGGACCCGGGCGCGGCGTCGGCCGTCACCGTCATCGGCGCGATGACGAAGAGCCTGACGTCGGCACTATAGTTTCAGATCGAAACTGACCTTGAAGGCATGTCCCTGGGCGTCCTTGGCGATCTGCCCGGAATAGGACGCGCCGAGCGTCGCATTGGACGACAGGGAGACATCCAGTCCGGCTTCGACCGCCAGCGCGTCCCTGGCGATCGGCACGCCCGAGATGGTAAAGGATGCCCCGGTGTTGAAGGCCAGACCGGCGGTCGGATCCGCGTCGCCATAGGCGTGCTGCCAGCCCAGCATGCCGTGCAGGGAAGTCTTGGTCGCCCCCGTGTCGAACTGGGTCGAAGCGCGAACGCCAAAGGTCGAGAAGGTGTTTTCGGTTGTCGTCTTCTGTGCCGTCAGCGCCGAAGTCGTGCCGCCGGTTTCGGCGAAGCCATCGGTGTTCAGATGGACATAAGCGAGGTTGGCGAAGGGTTCGAAGGCATTGCGGCCGATGTCGAACCGATAGGCCAGTTCGCTGAAAGCCTGCGCCGTCGCAGCATTGTAGTCGGCGGAGAGCTGCTCGCTGAAGGCGGGGAAGACCACGCTGCGCCTGGTCTCGATGTCGTGCCAGCCATAGATCGCGCCGGCGCGGAAACCGAGCTGGCCCATCTGCGTGCCGGCATAGAGGCCGAGATTGTAGTTGTCGCTCGAGCCGGATGAAGCCCGGTCGGTGACATCGAAGCGCGAATGGCTGTAACCGCCGAGCACGCCAACTCGCCAGCTTCCGACCGGTGCGTCGGCGCCGCCGATGAATCCTGTCGTGTTGCGGCCGAAGGCAGCGGCATCGCCGGAGCCGTTCGCATCGCCCGTCATTGCCAGTGCCTGGCTCCAGATCACGATGCCGTCGGCATTGGCGGGCGCGGCGTGCGCGCCGTCGGTGTCGATGCTGGCGGTTGTCAGAACCGGCGCGGAGACCGCATCGAAGGCGGAGCGAATTCGGCTGCTCGCCGCATCCCGCGCGAAGCGGCTGTCCTCGACAAGCGCGCCATTGATATCGGCGTGGATCTCGCCGGAGAGCGCGTTTCCATAAGGGCGCAGATAACGGTAGAAGCCGACGGCCTCCACGTTGGGGTCGCTCTCCAGCGCTTCCCGATTGAGGATATACATCGACCAGCCATCCTTCGTCTGGTTGAAGGAAAGCCCTTCGACTTCCTGCTCGCGATCGATCTTCAGGTTGCCGAGGTTCTCGACTTCGCCGGTCTTGAGGTTCGCCCGGTAGATGATCTTCTGATCATTGTCGGTCGAAAAATACATCCAGCCGTCGAGCAGCTTGCCGCCCTGTGCCTGGTCGATCTTTTGCGTCAGCGGGATGTATTCCTTGAAGCTCCAGTCCGACAGATTGTAGACGGCTATCTCCGTCGCATTCTCATAGGCCATGCCGTAGCCCAGGCCGTTCTTGGCGTCGACGGCAACCCAGCTGGCGATGTCATGGGTGCCATGGGGCGGGTTGAGCGAAAAGGCCTGGCCGGTATAGCTCATGTCGCTGGCGCGAAAGACCGCGAAAACCGGGTGGTCATATTTGCCTCCGGTAATCGGGTCGCGCTTGCTCGTGTCAAGCGAGATGTAGAGAAGCCCGTCGGCATAGTCGATGTCGCCAATATGGTTTAGCCCCATGCTGGAAAATTCAGACGGAAGCTGGAGAGCAAGCGGAATGGCAGGCGCGACACGCAGGTTCGGATTGTAGTTCTTGTCGGTGCGCTCGAGAATATTGGTGCCGGAAAAATACCAGTTCGTTCCGTCCGTGGTCACACCCTGCTGCTTGGCAGCTATCGCGTCGCCGGTGAAGGTGGTCTTCTCGACCATGATCCAGGGTTCGACGGCGAGTGCCGGCACCGATGTCATGGCAAGCGCGCTGGACACGAAGATGCAGGAGCTTATGGTTTTCGGAAGGCGGGCCGTTCCCTTCAGGGCGGCTTTGCTGGCGTGATCGATCATCTTGGGAGACATTTCTGGCGCGTTCCTGTTGGTGTTTACGATCGGCGGGCTCGACGCGCACGACATCGACCAACGACGGTGGCGGCCGTCGGCGATGGCAAGACTCGAGATTTTGTGGTTCTTCGGGTGCTATCTGCGCTGTGGTTCGTCGATCGCTCTGGCGGGGAGTTCAACGATGTGCTCACTAGGGTGGGCACGTGACAATCGTATGAATAATGGGAATAGTATGAAGAATTTAGCGGCCCACCCCAGGGCATCCCGAATGACGTCGCGCATGGCCGGCTCGTCCCATTCCGGCCTCCACGCCAGGCTGCTCAACGAAATCGGCCTCAGCATCGTGCGCGGCGAATTGATCCCGGGTGACCAGTTGCCGAACGGCGACGATTGGAGCGCCTCCTATGGCGCGAGCCGCACCGGGCTGCGGGAAGTCGTCAAGGTGCTGGCGGGCAAGGGCATGGTGGAAATGCGCCCCCGGACCGGAACCAGGGTGCGCCCGCGCAAGGATTGGAATTTCCTCGACCCGGATGTGCTGTTGTGGCGTTTCGGCTCGAGGACGACGGCCGAGGAGGCGCGCTCCCTGTTCGAGCTGCGCCGCGCGATCGAGCCGACCGCCGGGGCCCTGGCGGCGGAGCGCGCCAGCCCGGAGCAGATCGCCGAATTGCGGGCACTCCTCGACGAGATGGAACAGGCCGGCGATGACGGCGAACGCTTCGCGATACCGGATCTGGCCTTCCATCAGGCGATCCTGCATATGTCGGGCAACGAGCTGATCGGTTCGCTGGCGGCCTTGATCGAGACGGCGCTGGTGATCAGCTTCAGGCTTTCGGACGACAATCCAGACGGTCAGCGCCACTCGCTCAGCCTGCACCGGCAGATTGTCGAGAACATCGAAAAGCGTGACCCGGCAGCCACCAGCAAGGTGCTGATCGACCTGCTGGATGGAGCGGAAGAGGACGTGCGGCGTTCCCTCGCGGCCAGGCTCGGCAGGCAGAAATAGAGCCGGCATCGCCGCACGCGGCATACCGGCGCGGTACGCCCGGACCGAACTTCTCTCAGACTATGCCGCAGGCTTGCCTGCGCGGATCATGCGGGTTTGGCCGCGTCGAGCCTGTTGATCGCCTGGACATTGCCGGCCGAGGGACCTTGTTCGTCGAACTCCGAGGCGAGCCAGGTATCGACAATCGCCTTGGCCAGTTCCGGGCCGATGACGCGGGCGCCCATGGTGATGATCTGCGCGTTGTTGGATTTCGCCGCTCGCTCGGCCGAATAGGTGTCGTGGGTGAGTGCAGCACGAATGCCCGGCACCTTGTTGGCCGAGATCGAGACACCGATGCCGGTGCCGCAGAACAGGATGCCGCGCTCGTTCTCACCATCGATGATGGTCTGGGCGAGCTTTTGCGACAGATCGGCATAGTAACCGGCCTGGCTGAGGTCGCTGACGGTGAGGCCCGGCTTGGTCGCAAGGTGTGCGGCGATGACATCGAGCAGCGGCTTGCCGGCGCTGTCGGCTCCAATGGCTATTTTCATGGTTTTCCCTTTCGTGTTTGGATGATTTCAGATCGCCGCCGAGGCGCGGCCGAGGATGTCGATGTAGCCGTCCGCCTGCCAGGCGGAGCGGCCGATGAAGAGGCCGTCTATGTTGGGCTGGCCGACGAGCTCGGCGGCATTACCGGGGTTGACGCTGCCGCCATAAAGCACCGGCGGCACCGCCGGCAGCAGGCCGCCAGCCACCGTCTTGATCAATGCCTGCTGCTTGTCGGCATAATCGGCGCTGGCCGGAATGCCCTTGTCGCCGATCGCCCAGACGGGCTCGTAGGCGAACAGGATTCTTGCGCCCCTCGCCTCGCCTTCGAGGAACTGCAGCGCGCCTTCGACCTGGGCACTCAGCACGGCATCGGCTTGCCCGCTTTCGCGCTCGGCCAACGTCTCGCCGACACAGATCAGCGGGATCAAGCCGTGCTTCACGGCGGCCGCCGTCTTGAGGCCGACGGTGCGGTCGGTCTCGCCAAAATGCTCGCGCCGTTCGCTGTGGCCGAGTTCGACCAGATCGAGTCCGCAGTCGGTCAGCATCAGCGGCGAGATCTCGCCGGTCCAGGCGCCGGCATCGGCCCAATGCATGTTCTGGGCGCCGACCTTGATGCGCGTCGACGACAGCGCCTGCTTGACCTCGCGCGCCGCCGTGAAGGACGGGATGACGAAGGGCTGGATGCGGTCGTCGAAACCGGGAATGAAGCCGGCGAGGCGCTGCGCGAAATCCAGCGCCTCGGCGAGCGTCTTGTTCATCTTCCAGCTTGTACCGACCCAGTAAACCACGCGTATTGCTCCTTAACTCTGTTGATCACGATCTGCCGATTTCCGGCCTCATGATCCCTTGTCGATCACCGTCAGCGAAACGCAGGCGGCATCCAGCGCCGAGCGCATCCCCGGTTCGGGCGCGCGGCCGGTGAACACGGCGTCGAACGCACTGAGGTCGGTGAGAAAATGCAGCGCCGTGCGGCCGAACTTGCCGTGATCGACCAGCAGATATTTGCGGGTCGCCGCCGCCATCATCAACCGCTTGGCCTGCACCACCTCCTGGTCTTGGTGGAAGGCGGAAGCGCCATGGATGGCCGAAGACGACAGGAAGGCGACGTCGGCGCGCAGCGATTTGAGCGAAGCCTCGGCGAGCAAGCCGAAGAAGCCGTGGAATTTCTTGCTGTATTGCCCACCGAGCGCGATCAGGTTGATCCCTCCCGCGCCAGCCAGGTCCTGGATGACGGCCAGGTTGTTGGAGATCACGGTCAGCGGCCGCAGGTCGGCGAGATGGCGCGCAATGCCACCCGCTGTCGAGCCATCGTCGATGATCACCGTCTGGCCGGGTTCGATCATGGCCACGGCGGCCGCGGCGAGACGCTGCTTCTCCTCGGTCGCCTGCTTCTGCCGGTAGCGGAAGTCGCTTTCGAACAGGCTGCTCGGCTGGATCGAGGCGCCGCCCCGCACCTTGCGCAGGAAACCGCTTTCCTCGAGCTCGTCGAGGTCCCGGTGCACGGTCATTTTCGAGACGCCAAAGCGCAAGGCGAGGTCGTCGACGCCGGCCTGACCGGCGTCCATTAGAAACTCCATGATGCCTTGACGCCTGATGTCGCTCTTCATTGCCGCTGACCGCCAACGCCGCAGCGTGGCTCCTTGATCGAGCTTCAGGATATAACAGCTATCGTCGCAAAAGTATCAAATATTTTGTGATAATGGGATAATTTCTTGGGATATTCCGCTTGCCCTGATCGCGGCGCTGTAACAAGAATTGCTGCCGGGACGGTCTGTCACGGTTGCGGTTGCGCGGAAATCCGGCCAGAAGCATCGGTGGGCTGGACGATGCGCGGACAGCCCGCAACCACCAGGTTTGAAACCAGATACGGGAGACTATTCGTTGGCTCGCATCACACTGAGACAATTGCTCGATCACGCTGCCGAATACGGCTATGGCGTGCCGGCCTTCAACATGAATAACATGGAACAGGGCCTCGCCATCATGGAGGCGGCGGAAGAGACCAAATCGCCTGTCATCCTGCAGGCAAGCCGCGGTGCGCGCGCCTATGCCAATGACGTGGTGCTGGCCAAGCTGATCGACGCGCTGGTCGAAATCCACCCCGACATCCCGGTCTGCATGCACCTCGACCACGGCAACAACGAAGCCACCTGCGTCACCGCGATCCAGTACGGCTTCACCTCGGTGATGATGGACGGCTCGCTCAAGGAAGACGGCAAGTCGCCGGCCGACTACGCCTATAATTCCGGCATCACCAAGCGCGTCGTCGACATGGCGCATTGGGGCGGCGTGTCGGTGGAAGGCGAGATCGGTGTGCTCGGTTCGCTCGAGAGCGGCGGCGGCGAGCAGGAAGACGGCCACGGCGTCGAAGGCGCGATCAGCCACGACCAGCTCTTGACCGATCCGGAACAGGCGGTGGAGTTCGTCAAGGACACCCATGTCGATGCGCTGGCGGTGGCGATGGGCACCAGCCACGGCGCCTACAAATTCTCGCGCAAGCCGGACGGTGCTGTGCTGGCGATGAACGTCATCGAGGAAATCCACCGCCGCTTGCCCAACATGCATCTTGTCATGCACGGCTCGTCCTCCGTGCCGGAGGACCTGCAGGAGATCATCAACAAATATGGCGGCCAGATGAAGCCGACCTGGGGCGTGCCGGTGGAAGAGATCCAGCGCGGCATCAAGCATGGCGTGCGCAAGATCAACATCGACACCGACAACCGCATGGCGCTGACCGGGGCGATCCGCAAGGTGCTGACGGAAAACCCGAGCGAGTTCGACCCGCGCAAATATCTGACGCCGGCCATGGCTGCGATGCGCAAGCTCTGCAAGCAGCGCTTCGAGCAGTTCGGCACCGCCGGCAACGCGCCGAAGATCAAGCCGCTGCCGGTCTCGGAAATGGCCAAGCGCTACAAATCGGGCAGCCTCGACCCGAAATTCGGCTGAGTCTCCGGCGACTTCAAATCTGCATTCAACGGGCAGGAGCCGCATCGGCCCCTGCCCGTTTTTCATTCGGCCTTTGGCAGAAGACCGGACCTGCCGGCGTCGATGAAGGGCGCCCAGTAGTCGACGGACTCGCGGATCATGGCGACGACCTGATGGTCGACCGGCTCGCGCTCGCGGAACGACAGTTCGAGGCAGATCTCATTGTCGGTGCCGCCACCGCGCCACACCGTCTCCAGCAGCTTTTCCGGCGTGATGCGGCCATCCCTGTTGTAGGTTGCGGTGAACGGCCAATGGCCGCCCTTGTTCATCGACGATTGCTTGATATGGATGATCGGCGATTTTCGGGGAAAGGCCTCGGCCCAGGCATAGGGATCGATGTCAGCCGGGTTGCTTGATGTGACGTCGCCATGGTCGATATCGACCATCATCTCCAGCGGAATGGCCATGCCGGCGGCGTCGATCGCGCCTTGCAGCATCCGGCAGTTCTCGATGGTGTGGCCGAACTCGCGGCCGACCGACATCGGTTCCCAGAACAGGTAGATCAGGCCCGCCGCCTTGGCGTGCTCAGCGACCTCGCGCCAGCAGTCCAGCGCAATGTCGAACAGCCGCGCGCGGCGCTCGGGGTCGTCAAAGTCGCGATGGGTGAAGATGGCGAATTGCGTACCCATGCCGCTGGCGCCGAGCTCGGCCGAGATGTCGGCGAAGGTCTTGAACCAGTCGACATAGTAGCGGCGCACATCGGCATCAGGATGGCCAAAATGATTGAGCCGGCCGTAAGGGCCCGTCATGCCAGACGTCACGCGCACGCCGGTGCGGGCGAGCGCGTTGCGGAACAGGCGGACGAATTTGACGATCGTCGCGGCGGGCCAGCCCGGATTGACGAACTCATGCGTGAGCTGCACGTCGCGAATGCCGATGTCATAGGCGATGGTGTCGATCAGATCGTCCGGATCGGCAAAGCGGTTGACCAGCGGATTGGTGTTGAGGGAAAGCGTGAAAGCCAAGGCCGCTATCCCTCCCTACGCGACGGCAAGACAGTGGAGCGGAATGCCGTCATTGCAGCGTCGCTCCCTCGCGGTTGAGTTGTTGGCGGTATTTTTCAGCGTCCCAGTTCAAGAGCTCTGCATTCTCCTTCGGGCTGAGATAGTTGACGCGCGCCGTATCATCGATGCGCTGGGCGACGTCGGCCAGGCAGCGCGCCATCGCTTCGGCGCCGGCATTGGCATCCCGGCGCATCAGCACGCCCTTACCGGGAAACAGGATGGATGTCGGCGCGGCTCCATTGCGGGCCACGACCGCCGCCGCATTCTCGCCGGGACCGGCGATCACCGAGCCGACGCCAAGGAAGATTACATGATCCGGGTAGAGGCTGCCGGAGGCGGCGATGCGGCAACTGGCGAGATCGGTCGCGACGGCATGGGCGGCGACCAAGGCCGGCAGCCGGTAATCACTGCCGGCGGCGAGCCTCAGCAGCGCGTCGAGATCGGGCGGAGAAGTCGGCCGCGGCGGCCGCGCGAGCAGCCCGGTCACGCGTTGCAGCAGCAAGGCTGCTTCGGCGACCGTGTCGGCGGCGACCACCAGCCCGTGATTGCCGAGCACGAGCACGTTTGTCGCGGGCTTCAGCCGCTCGGCGATCGCCTGCGCCAGCGGCAGGCCGGGCCGGCGGTACGGTACGAACGCCCAATCGAGGCCGCGCATGCGCTCCTCCAGCAGGGCTTCGGCATTGGCCTGCACGGCGATCGAAATCGTCTCGACACAATGGACGTGGACGACGATCTTCTGCGGCAGCAGCGCGTGCACGGTCGTCTCGATGGAGGGCCGCAGCTGGCGAGGGTTGAGGTCAGCCAGCGTGAACTGCCCGGCCGTCTCGGCCGCCGGGCTGCGCTGCGCCACGGCATCGAGCAACGGCGCCAGCGCGACCGGCACCATGATTTCATCGTCGCGCGCATTCTTCAGCCAGGTGCCGGATGCCTTTATCCACAGCACGCCGGCCTGCTTGATAGAGGTGTTGCCGCCGGCGCCCTGGACCAGCAGCGGGTCGGCGCCGATGCTGGCGGACAAGGAGCGCAGCATGCGGAATTCGCTGGAGTGGTTGTCGCCCGCCATCAGCCCGCCCTCGCCAACCGTTTTGCGGACCAGTGCTCGAAGGCCGCCCTCTCCTCGGCGGACAGATGCAGGCCATGCTTGGTGCGCCGCTCCAGGATATCGGCCGATGTCACGGCCCATTCCCGGTCGAAGAGATAATTGGCCTCGCGCTCGAAGAAATCCTTGCCGAAGCAGCGGCCGAGTTCATCGAGCGAGCGGGCCGCGCCAACCAAAGCCCGTGTCCTGGTGCCGTAGAGCCGGCCGTAGTGCTTGACTAGCGATGCCGGCATCCACGGATATTCGCGTCCGAGGTCGCCGAGAAACTGTTCGAAATCGGCATTGGCGATGTCGCCGCCCGGCAGATGCGCCTTCGCGGTCCACGGCTTGCCCATTTTGGGAAAGAACGAAGCGATCCTGTCCAGCGCATGCTCGGCCAGTTTGCGGAAGGTGGTGATCTTGCCGCCGAAGACGGAAAGCAGCGGCGCCTGCGCGTCCGGCGCGTCGAGTTCGAAAATATAGTCGCGGGTCACAGCACTGGGGTTGTCGGCATTGTCGTCATAGAGCGGCCTGACGCCGGAGAACGAATAGACGACATCGCCGCGTGCAAGGCCGCGCTTGAAATAGCGGTTGACCACCTTGATCAGGTAATCGATCTCGCTCTCATCCGCGGCCACGTCCTCGGGCCGGCCCTCATAGGGGATGTCGGTGGTGCCGATCAGTGCGAGATCGTTCTGATAGGGGTTGATGAAGATCACGCGCTTGTCGCTGTTCTGGATGAGATAGGCCTGCCGCCCCTCCCAGAACTTGGGCACGACGATGTGGCTGCCCTTGACCAGGCGCACATTGCGCCTGGAGTTCTGGCCGGCGACGCGGTTGACGATGTCGTTGACCCAGGGGCCGGCGGCATTGATCAGAGCGCGCGCCCGAACCACCGTCCTGATGCCGGTCCTGCCATCCTGCATCTCGACAACCCACAGGCCGTTCTCGCGGCGAGCGGCGGTGCAGGCGGTGCGGGTGAAAACCCTGGCGCCCCGCTCGGCGGCGTCGAGCGCGTTGATGACGACGAGGCGGGCGTCGTCGACCCAGCAGTCGGAATATTCGAAGCCGCGCCGGAAGGCATCCTTGATCGGCGCCCCCTCCGGGGCGGTGCGCAAATTGAGCGTGCGGGTGGCCGGCAGCCGCTTGCGGCCGCCGAGATGGTCGTAGAGGAACAGGCCAAGCCGCACCAGCCAGGCCGGCCGGTCGTCGGGGCTGTGCGGTAGCACGAAGCGCATCGGCCAGATGATGTGCGGCGCCGATTCCAACAGCACCTCACGCTCGATCAGCGCCTCGCGCACCAGGCGGAACTCGTAATATTCGAGGTAGCGCAGGCCGCCATGGACGAGCTTGCCCGAGCGGGAGCTGGTGCCTTCGGCGAGATCATCCTTTTCGCACAGGATGACGGAGAGCCCACGGCCCGCGGCATCGCGCGCAATGCCGGCGCCATTGACGCCGCCGCCGACGACGAAGAGGTCGACGATTTCGGGGCCGCCATTCATGTTGCCGTGGCCTCGATGTCGATTTGATGCGTCATAGCCACTGCCTCAGCACGGATTGACCGGAGGCATGCCGGCGAGGTAGCGGCGCACCTCTTCGGCGGCCTGTTCGGCGGCATAGGTGACGGTGCGCACCGAGGCGCCGGCGATGTGCGGCGTCAGTGTCACATTGGGAAGCTGCAGCAAGGGCCAGTCCGATGGCACCGGCTCGACGGCGAATGTCTCCAGCATGGCGCTGGCGATCTGGCCTGAAACCAGCGCCTCGTAGAGCGCGTCATAGTCGACCAGCGGCCCGCGCGCGGTGTTGACGAAGATCACGCCAGGCTTCATCCGCGCGATGGTGTCCTTGCCGATCAGGCCGCGCGTCTCCTCGGTCACCCGCGAATGCAGCGTGACTACCTCGGAGCGAGCCAGAAGATCGTCCAGCGCGACGAGTTCGACACCGGCATTGCGGTCTTCGGCGCTCAACTGCACATAGGGATCGCTGACCAGGACGTGGCAGCCGAAGGCCCGCAGCAGGCGCACCACCTTGGTGCCGATATTGCCATAGCCGACGACGCCGACGGTCATTTCGCTGAGTTCGCGGCCGGTGCGGTCGGCGCGGTACAGGTCGCCGCGCCATTCGCCCTTGCGCAAGGCCTCGTGGCCGACCCGGATCAGCCGCGTCTCGGCCAGGATCGCGCCGATGGTGAACTCGGCCACAGCCGTCGCGTTGCGGCCGGGCACGTTGACCACGGTGATACCGTGCGCCTTGGCAGCAGCCATGTCGATGTTGATCGGCCCGCCGCGCGAAACCGCGACCAGTCTGAGCGTCGGCAGGCGCCGCATCATGCCTTCCGACAGGGGCGCCAGCTGGGTGACGAGGATCTCGGCATCGCCGATGAAATCGACGACCTCGTCGGGATGGCCGAAATACTCCTTGACCCTGTCGAGGCCGAGCGCCGGATTGCCGAATTCCATCGGCTCGTCGGGCCATGCCGTCTGCAATGTCCTGATGTCGAGGTCGCCAGTGGCAACCTTCTCGATTTTGGCGCGGAACACCTCCGGGAGCATGAAGTTGTCGCCAATGATCGCTATTGTCTTACGCATACTCGACTTCTCAATTTGCCTGCACTGAAGCCATCGCGCGCCACACCGGCCGCAACGCCTGGTGCGCCAACATGTAGGAGGGGGTCATCTTGTCGTAGATCGCGGCGAGGTTCCGGTCGCTCGGCTCGGCTTCGCCAAGCAGCGGCGTCACCCATTCGCCAACGCATGCATCCATGGACGGGTAGAGACCGACGCAGACCGCGGCGATCATCGCCGCACCCGCCGCGCCCGCTTCCTCGCGCGCGCTGGTGCGAATATCGGCACCCACCGCGGCACCCAGGATCTTGCGCAGCGCCGGGCTTCTGGCGGCGCCGCCTGTCAGGCGGACTTCGCGCGGCAGCGGCCCCATGGCGGCGTAGCAATCGCGCGCCGCGAAGGCCAACCCTTCGAAGACGGCGCGGACGAGGTCGGCATAGCCGTGCCGCGAGGAAATACCGACGAAACCCGCCCTGGCATTGGCATCGACGAACGGCCCCCGCTCACCCGCCTCCGATACATAGGGCTGATAGAGCAGTGAGGCCGGCTGCGCGGTGGCGATCCAGGTGTCGACCAGCGCGATCATCTCGCCATTGCTGCGGGTGATGCCTTGGGAGGCGAGAATGCCGGAGGCCAGCCCAAGCACCCAGTCGATGTTGAGCGTCGCCGCCATGTTCGACTGCATCTGCGCGAACACGCCGGGCGCCGGCATCGCCATGGTGTAGCCGGTCGCCGCTTCGTTCAGTTGCACGTCGTCCGGGGTTTCGGCCAACCGCATATGCATTCCGGTGGAGCCGATGATCGAGCAGCCGGGCTTGCGCTCGCGGTCGAGAAGGCCGGCGCCAAGCGCGGTGCAGACGACGTCGACATAGCCGAGCACGACCGGCGTGCCGGCCAGCATGCCGGTGGCGTCGGCCGCTGCCTGCGACAGACCGGTGCTGTTCCTGGTGCCGTCGACGATCGGCGGCAGCAGATGCCTGAGATCGGTGACGCCAAGCACGTCGAGCACCTCGTCGCTGTAGTCGCGGGTGTGGAAGTCGCCGAAGGTGAAGGTTCCCTCCGACGGATCGGTGGCGCGTTCGCCGGTCAGCTTGAAATAGAGCCAGTCCTTGCAGTGGAACGCAGTTGCCGCCTTGCTCAGCATTGCGGGCATGGTGCGCTTCATGAAGACGAATTGCGAACCCTGCTGGCAGGCGGCAAGACCGCTGCCGGTCTTTTCGAAGCGGAGCCGGTCCTCGGGCCGCGCGCGGATCTCCTCGACGACGCCGGCCGCGCGCGCGTCGAGCCAGAGCCAGCCCTTGGCCACCGGCTCGCCCTTGTCGTCGATCAGCCAGGTGCCATCGCCTTGCCCGGTGACCGCGATCGCCACCGTCCGGCTGGCGAGATCTGGCACCTTGTCGGCGAGCTGGCGCAAGGTCGTGGCGGCGTCAGCCCATGTCTGCGTAAGATCCTGTTCGGCGCCGCCGCCCGGCAGGGTTTCATAGTGGTTCGGGAGAGCTGCGGCGGCAATCTGCCGGCCCGCTATGTCGAAGGCGATGGATTTGATGACGGAGGTGCCGGCATCGATGCCGATCAGTATGTCACGCATCACGCAAGCTCCATGCCGTGCGAAATCGCCTTGCCGCTCGCCTGATCAAAGACATGCAGGTTCTTCGGATCGATGCTGACATTGATCGGCGCACCGAGATCCAGACGCGTGCGGTCATGCTCGACCAGCACCAACGAACCGCCGGCAAAATCCGCCGCGATATGCGTCTGGTCACCAAGCCATTGGTTCGCCGAAACCCTGGCGGGAACGCCTTCCTTCGAGCGCCGGACCGCGTAGGGCCTGATGCCGATCACCACCCGCTCGCGGCTGAGCAATTGATCGCGAACCGGCGCGCTGAAAGCGTCCTTGTCGTAGTCGAGCGACAGGCCGTCGGGCAGCTTGAGATTGATGCGGCCGGCGGTCGCGCCGACATAGGCCTCGAAGACGTTCATCGGCGGTTCGCCAACGAAGGTGCCGGTAAACAGGTTCGCCGGGCGCTCCTTGATCCGGTCCGGCGTGTCGAACTGCTGCAGCACGCCGCCTTCCATCACCGCGATGCGGTCGGCAAGCGCATTGGCCTCGGTCTGGTCGTGGGTGACCAGGATCGCGGTCAGACCGCGCTCCTTGATGAAGTGCTTGATGCGGCCGCGCAGCACGGCGCGCAGCTGCGGTTCGAGCTGCCCCATCGGCTCGTCGAGCAGATGCAGATCAGCCTCGCGGATCAGCGCGCGGCCAAGGCTGGCGCGTTGCTGCTGACCGCCGGAGATCGAGCTTGGATAGCGCTCCAATATGTCCTCGATCTCCAGCAATTTGGCGATGCTTGCGACCTTGGCGTCGACCTCGCTCTTGGGCAGCCGCGCCGCCTTGAGCGCGAAGGCCATGTTCTCGCGCACGGTCAGCGGCGGGTAGAGCGAATAGCCTTCGAAGGCCATCGCCACATTGCGCTTGACCGGCGGCAAGGTGTGCACCTGACGGCCGCCGACCGAGATGGCGCCGCGCGACACCTCTTCGAAGCCGGCGATCATGCGCAATGTCGAGGTCTTGCCGCAGCCGGACGAACCGAGCAGCGCGACGATCTCGCCCTTGACGATTTCCATGGTCAGGTTCTTGACGGCGTGCACGCCCCTGTCGATCGGGCCGTAGAACTTGTCGACACCTGATATGGTGAGCGCGCTCTGGCTCATGCCGCTTCTCCATTGCGCAAGGCGACGACGTTCTTGGAACCGATGCGGTCGCCGCTGGCGTGATCGAACAGCAGGGCGCTCTTGCCGTCGACGGCGATATGGGCCTTGCCTTCGCTGCGGCCCGGCGTTCCGGCCGGGCGCGAGACCAGGATCTCGCGGCCGCGCACGGTGCGCACCAGCGTGACGATCTTTTCGTTGAGCGGCGTCTCGGCCTCGACCGTCACCGGAATGGCGCCAGGGATACCCTCCTCGACGAAGCTCAGCGCTTCGGGCCGCAGGCCGATCACGCAATCGCGGCCAACCGCCGTGTCGTAAGCGCCGGCCAGATGGACCTGGACGTTGGACAGGCCGACATAAATCCCCCTGGTATCCCGCGCGGGCTTGACGTCGAGCAGGTTGATGGTCGGGTCGCCGAACAGCCGCGCGATCTCGATATTGGCTGGTTCGCGATAGATCTGCTCGGGCGTGCCGAGCTGCCTGATGACGCCTTGCGACATCACTGCGATGCGGTCGCCAAGCGCCATGGCTTCCTTGTAGTCCTGGGTGACGTAGACGACGGTCGCGCCGCGATCGGCAAGCAGACGCGGCAGTTCAAGCCGCATTTCGAAGCGCAGCTTGGCGTCGACATTGCGCAAGGGATCGTCGAGCAGCAGCAGCGGCGGCGAGCCGACCAGCGCACGGGCCAGTGCCGTGCGCTGCTTCTGGCCATTGGAGAGCGCGCGCGGCTTGTGGGAGAGCACATGAGCGATCTTCAACAGCTTGGCGACGCTCTCGACACCGGCCTTGATCGTGCCCGGAGAGGACCGCTTGGCCTGCAGCGGCGTTGCGATGTTGTCGAACGCACTCATATGCGGAAACAGCGCGAAATTCTGGAACGCCATGCCGACGCCACGGAACTCCGCGTCGACATCGGTCATGTCCTCGCCACCGATGAAGATCTTGCCCTCATCTGGATCAATGACGCCGGCAACGAGCCGTAGCAACACCGTCTTGCCGGCGCCGGACGGACCGAACAGGACAAGGGTTTCGCCATCGGCGACGGTCAACGACAGATTGTCGAGGACGGTCTGGCTCTTGTAGCGCTTGACGATGTTTTTGAGTTCGAGGCTGGCCATGTCTATCCTTTCACCGCGCCAAGCGAGAGGCCTTCGACGAGATAGCGCTGCGCATAGAGCGCGAGCGCCAGTGTCGGCGTGATCGAGAGCACGATGGCTGCCGAAATCTGGCCGTACTGGATGCCCGAGGAGGTGATGAAGGCGAGCGCGCCGACCGTCACCGGCTGCTTGTCGGCCGAGGCCAGCACCAGCGCGAAGACGAAATTGTTCCAGGCGAAGATGAAGGCGAGCAGGCCAGCGGCGGCGATGCCGGGACCGGCGAGCGGCAGCGCGATCTTGCGGAAAGTGGCGAACCAGGAATGGCCGCCGATGCGGTAGGCATACTCGATGTCGGCGGGGATATCCTCGAAATAGCCACGCACGATCCATAGGATCAACGGTAGGCAGATCAGCTGGTAGACCCAGATCAGCCCGATATAGGTGTTGGCGAGCCCAAGCTTCTGGAAATAGAGGGTGAGCGGCAACAGCACCAAGAGCGCCGGCGCGAATTTGAACGACAGCAGCGTGAAGGCGATGTCCTCCGAGCCGCGGAATTTGTGCCGGGCGAAGGCGTAAGCCGCCGGCACGCCGAGCAGCAGCGAGACCGCGACCGAGGTCACCGACAGGAACACCGAATTCCCGAGATTGCGCATGAAGGCGATGTCGAGCGTGCCGGCGGCGGTCATCAGCTTGCCGGTGATCAGCGCCGTGTAGTTGGCGAGCGTTGGCTCGAAGATCAGCTGTGGGGGAATGCGCAGGATGGTCTCGTTGGTCTGGAACGACATCATGAAGATCCAGACGATCGGGAACATGAAGAAGATCACGACCAGCGTCAGCGCCACGCCGCGCAGGATGCGTTCGAGAAGCGAGGTGTGTTCCATCTCGGCCTCCTATGCCTGCCCACGGGCGCGTTCGCGCAGCCGCAGCCAGTTCTTGATGAAGATGTTGGAGAGGAAATAGGTGATCGCCCACAGGATGATCATCAGCGCCGCCGAGCGGCCGACATTGGTCGACTGGAAGAAGTTGAGATAGGCCTCGACCTGGAAGACGGTCAGCGTGTCGCCTGGTCCGCCCTGCGTCATGGCATAGATGATGTCGAACTGCTGGATGGAATCGAGCAGGCGGAACAAAGTCGCCGTCAGGATGTAGGGCGTCAGCATCGGCAGCGTGATGCGGAAGAAGACGAAGCTTCGCGGCACACCGTCGAGCGCCGCCGCCTCGAAGGGCTGGGTCGGCAGGCTGCGCAGGCCGGCGAGCAGCAGGATCATGATGAAGGGTGTGTACACCCAGATGTCGACGAGCACGACGGTGAACAGCGCTGTCGACGGCGACGAGGCCCAGCGGAAATCCTGCAGCCCGATCAGGCTGGCGAGATAGCTCAAGACGCCGAAGCCGGGATTGGTCATCAGCTTCCACATCAGCGCGGCAAGCGCCGGCGCCGTCATCAGCGGCATCAACAGCATGATCGAAATGAAATTGTTCAGCGTCGAGCGCTTCTGCAGCAGCAGAGCGATGGCGAGGCCGAGAAGCAGTTCCAGCACGACGGTGGTGCCGGCATAGAGCAG
Source organism: Mesorhizobium huakuii (assembly GCF_014189455.1). Taxonomy (NCBI): domain Bacteria; kingdom Pseudomonadati; phylum Pseudomonadota; class Alphaproteobacteria; order Hyphomicrobiales; family Phyllobacteriaceae; genus Mesorhizobium; species Mesorhizobium huakuii. The sequence goes on along the minus strand of NZ_CP050296.1, from coordinate 4,722,766 downwards.
CGACACCTTCAGCGTGTTCCAGAATTTCGGATCGGTGAAGAAGGAGATGTAGTTGTCGCCCCAGTTGAACTGCCGCGCCCAGGGCTGGCTCAGCCGGTAGCGCTGGAAGGAGTAGACGACCGAGGTGAGGAACGGGATCAGGATGCCGATGCAGACGAGCAAGGCCGGCAGGCTGAGCACATAGGGCAGCACCCGCTTGCTGATCCTGAAGCCGGATGGCTTGGGCCTTTGCGATACCACCGCGGTCATCGAGTTGCTCCGTTGTCGCTGTTGCTTCGCCCTGCCGGCCGCCTAAGGGAGCAAGGCGACCGGTCGGGCGAAATAGCGGTCACCTTCCGGCACCGCATCGCAAGCTTGAAAAGGTATGACGAGGGCCGGCCCGCCAGGCAGGCCGGCCCTCGTTGCGACTTAACCGAGACCGGCTTCCTTGAGCTGGCCGTTGATGCTTTCGGCAAGCTTGTCGAGGCCCTCGTCGACCGGCACTTCCTTGGCCACCATCTTCTGCAGCGTTGCCGCCCATTCGGTGGTGAGGTCGAAGAACAGCGGCTGAGCGGTGAACTTGATGCTCGCGCCCGGCGCCGAGGCGTCGAACATCTCGACATATCCCGGATAGCTCTTGTTCAGCTTGTCGCGGAACCCCTGATCCTTCCAGACCGACTGGCGGACAGGATTGACGAAGTCCATCTTGGTCGCCCCGAACAACCCATGCTCCGGCCCCGAGGCCCATTGCATGAAGTACCAGGTGGCGTCCTTGTCCTTGGAGAAGTTGGACATTGCCAGCGACCAGATCCAGATGTTGGGTGTCGCCGCCTTGGCTGCCGGATTGGCCTTGAAGTTCGCGAAAGCGAGCTTGCCGGCCATCTTGTTGTCGCCGCCATTCATGAAGTAGCCGAGGATGTCGGCGTCGAAGATCATCGCCGAGGCGCCGGCGCCGAGATCGGTACCGACCTGATACCAGGTGTAGGTCGACCAGTCCTTGGGGCCGCTCTCCTGGATCATCTGCACCCACTGCTTGTGGAAAGCCTTGGATTCGGCTGTGTTCATGGCGGCCGACAATTTGCCGTCGGCCGAGACGTTCAGGTCCTTCTGGTCGAAATTGGCATAGGCCGACAGGAAGCCGGGATGGATCGTCGCCCAGGAGCGCGAGCCACGCACGCCGATGCCGTAGACGCCGCCACCGACATCCTTGGTGAGCTTGGCGGCCGCGGCTACCATCTCGTCCATGTTGCCCGGAATGGCGACGCCGGCCTTGTCGAACATCGCCTTGTTGTAGGTGATGTTGTTCTGTTCAAAGCCCCACGGAATGCACCACTGCTTGGCGTCGTCCGAACCCAGCGCGCCGCCCGGCTTGCCGTTCCAGGCACAGGAGTTCTTGACGCCGGGCAGGAAGTCGTCCCAGGCGTATTTCGGGTTGGTCTTGGCCGGATCCTTGATCCATTCGTTGAGGTCGGTGATCCAGCCGGCGGGGCCATAGGTCCAGGTCATGTAGGCGCCGGTCATGAAGGCATCATATTCAGGCGAGCTTGCCGAAAGCGCCGCCGTGACCTTGTCGAAATAGACGTCTTCGGGGAACACGTCATAGACGACGTTCATGCCGGTCAGTTGCTTGAAGTTCTCCAGATCGGCGATCATCGCGTCGGCATAGGGATGCTTGTTGAGCAGGAGCTTGATGGTCTTGCCCTTATGCGCCTGCCAGTCGAAATCCGCGGCAAGCGCGCGGGTCTGCCCCAGATTGAGCAGCGTGCCGGCGGTGCCGGCGGCAAGGCCCATGGCACCCAGGCCCTTGATCAGTCCGCGACGGTCGACTTGTCCGCGCAGGAAGGCATCAATGAGGTCTTTCTCTTTCTCATGCATTTCGTCTTCTCCTCCACAGGGTAGTTTCAGCTAAAACGGTTGCCGGCTACCCGACCGGCGTCTCTTCCACGAGCGACCGCGCCGTCCGCTCGTCTGTTATCAGGCCCTTGAGATAGCGCCCCTCCAGCACTGATTTGATGGCGCGAACCTTGATCTTGCCGCCGGCGACGGCGACGATCCGGCGGCTGGCAATGTCCTCGCGCGTCAAGGCCAGCGCCCGGTTCGAAACGGTCGTCGCCACCGCCTTGCCGGCGTCGTCGAAGAAATGGCCGAGCAATTCGCCGACACCACCATTGCGGCGGATCTCCTCCATCTCGCCCTTTTCGATCATGCCGGTGGCAACCAGCGACGCCTCGCGTTCGGCGGTGCCGATGCCGGCAAACAACAGGTCGGCGGAGCGCGCGAGATCGAAGACCTCGCTGATGCCCTTCTGCCCGAGCAGGACGGTGCGGTCCTCCGCCGTGTTGGCGAACATCGGCACCGGCATGACATAGGCTTCGGCGCCGGTGCGTTCGGCTAGGCGGTGAATGACGTCATGCGGATTGGCTGAGAATTTGCGCGTCAGGCCGCCAAGCAGCGAGACAAAACGGATCTTGTCGGTCGAGGTGCGCGGCAGATATTCCACGCAAGCCGCCAGCGTGCGACCGTGGCCGACACCGATCAGCGCCTCCTCGCCGCGCTCGATCTCGCGCTTGAGGAACTGCGCGCCGGCAATGCCGAGCGCCTTGAGCGGCAGATCCTCGGAATCGAAGTCCGGAACCACCTCGCAATAGTCGAGGCCGTAGCGGCGGGACAGTTCGTCTTCAAGCTCGACGCATTCCGACACTTCGCCGTCGATATAGACCTTCACCAGCCCTTCCTGGTTGGCCTTGGTGATGAGGCGATGGGCCTTGAGGCTGGTCAGCCCCAGCCGCTTGGCAACCTCGGACTGGGTAAGCCCGCCGGCATAGTGAAGCCAGGCGGCGCGCGTCGCCATGCTGGTTTCGTCGTCGCGCAGGAGACCGTTGCCGAACCCTACCATTTCCACCCTATGATATTTTTATCAGTTGCTGCAAAATTTTTCACAAGGCTCGATCAGAGTCAAGCGACCGATGGCGCAAATCACGACATGACGGCCGAAGCGGGCTTTGGCCGGCCGTCTGGCGATATCAGTGAATGGCGATGCGAGGGGGCCTCTTCCAGCGTGCAGGTCAGCACCGCCGAGCCTGGTTTTGGATTGCCGCTTTTGATGACGCCAGGTCGAGCGCGGCTACGCGTCGGCCGCAGGACTGTCGTCCTCGGCGCGAACCAGCTTGATGTCGGCGCCTGCCGCCCATGCGCCGACATCTTCCCGTCGCAAGGCCGCCGCCATCATGTCGGGAAACAGGTCCGGCGTGCAGGCGAAGACGGGGATGCCGAGTGCCGCCACCGACCCTGCCATCTTCGGGTCATAGCCCGGCCTGCCCTGGTCGGTCAGCGCCAGCAGCACCATGACATTGACGCCCGAGCGAACGAGCGCCGCCAGCCGCTGCAGCAATTCCTGGCCGTTGCCGCCTTCATAGAGGTCGGTGATCAGCACCATATGCGACTTGGTCGGCCGCTCGATGCGATCGGCGCAATAGGCGACGGCCTGGTTGATGTCGGTGCCGCCGCCGAGTTGCACGCCGAACAGGACCTCGACCGGATCGCTGAGTTCCTCGGTCAGGTCGACGATGGCCGTATCGAAACAGACGAGCTTGGTGCGCACCACCGGCAAAGAAGCCATCACGGCGGCGAAGATCGAGGCGTAGATCACCGAACTTGCCATCGAGCCCGACTGGTCGACGCACAGCACCACCTCATCCAGATCGACCAGCCTTCGCTGCTTGCGCATGAAGCCGACCAGCTTCTCCGGCACGATGGTTTTGTGCTCGGCCTGGTAATGGCGAAGGTTGGCCGAGATGGTGCGCGGCCAGTCGATGTCACGCTGGCGTGGACGATTGGTGCGCTGCGACCGGTCGAGCGCGCCACGGATCGCCTCGGCGGTCTTCTGCTCCAGCCGCTGCATCAGCTTGGCGACGATATCGGCGATGATGGTGCGGGCGATATCCTTGGTCTTGGCCGGCATGACCGAGCGCAGCGAGATCAGGTCGGCGACGAGATTGACGTCGGCCTCGATCGCCTTGAGGAATTCCGGCTCCATCAGCATCTGCTTCAAATTGAGCCGCTCGAACGCGTCCTTCTGAACGATCTGCACGACCTGCGCCGGAAAGAACGACCGGATATCGCCCATCCACTGCGCCACCCGTGGCGCCGAGCGGCCGAGCCCGCCGCGCCGCTTGCGCGGGTCGCCAGCCGTATCGCCGGTGCCATCGCCGTAAAGCGCATCGAGCGCCGCCGAGAGCCGCTTGTCGGTGTCGGAGAGCGCTGACGAGGACTCATCATCGGCACCGATGGCCAGGCGCCAGCGACGCTCCCGGTCGTCGCCGGCGGGCTCAGTTTCGTTGATGTCGGCCTCGTCATCCATTGCCGTTCCCACCCGTCAGCAAAGGTCCAAGCCGTTCCAGATGCCGGCGCCAGGCCTCCTCGCCGTTCGGCGTCGGCGTCAGCCCGGCCGGCAGGCGCCTGATGCGGCCGAGGACCGCTTCGATCAACCGCCGCCGCTCCATCGAGTCGAGATGCGAGAAGACCCGGCGCAGGAGCGGCAGATGCGCGATGAAGGCATCCTCGTCGAGGGATTTGAGCCAGGCATCGACCGCTCCGCGCAGGCCTTCATCATAGATCAGCCGCTGACCGGCGGTGCTGAAGAAGCCCTCGAAGAACCCAGCGGCCTCGGCGACCGGCGTTCCCGGCGACAGGCGCCGCGCGATCAGGCCCGCCGCGGCGTCGGCGGACAGATGGCCGGCCTCGTAAAGCAGATGCGCGGCACAGCCGGCCACCAGCGCCGTCGATCGCGATCCGTCGAGCACGGCCGCCAGTCCATTGCGCCAGGCGTCCAGGACGTCCTGTTCCGGTTCGACCAGCTTGATCGCCTCATCGGCCTTGCGCATAGCGCCGACCAGCGCCGAGGAAGCCTGGGCATCGAGGTCGCGTGCGGCGTAGACGAGCGCGATGCCGCCCTCGACGATCAGCCGCTCCAGCAGGCCGGACAGGCGTGCCGTTTCGGTCTTGCGGGCTTCGCCATAGCGGATGATGTCGGCGAGCGGCGGCACGGACGCCAGGATTTCTAGGCATTCGCTGCTGCGCGCCGCGCGTTCCTCCAGTGCCGCCAGGCCGGCCGTCGAGGCCTCCGACAAATTGGCCGTGATGGCGCCCTGGACCAGTGCCGCCAGCGCGTCGAGTGATGTCGACGCGCCGATCATCTGGATCAGCCGGCCGTTGGCGGCCTTTTCGATGGTCGGCCCATGGACCAGGTTCTCGACCAGGCGAACGGCATATTCCGGCTCCCACGACAGCGTCCAACGCTCGCGAAACGTGCCACGGCTGCGGCCGCTGTCGGTCAGCTTGCCCCAATGCACGCCAAGCACGTTCAAGCGATGCAGCAAGGTCGACCGGAACAGCCCGCTTTCGCTGCGCAGGTCGACCGACAATTCGCGCTCAAGCGCTTCCGGCTTCAGCCGCGCCGTCTTCTGGTTGCGCTGCAGATCCTCGATCAGCGGCGCCAGCGGCGTGTCAGGCGGAATCTCACCGACATCGGCGCCCAGAAGCAGTTCGGCTTCGACCAGCGCCCACAATACCGCTTCGCCGTTGAACAAAGCGGCGATCGCGGCATCGCGCAATTCTTCGAAACCGGGCTTTGGCCGCTCGCGGATCACAGCCAGCGTGCGGGCCAGCCGTTCGGCCTCGATCAGCGAGGCGGTCGAGACCATGTGCCCCTTGGCCCGCAGCACTGCCGCGATCATGGCGAGCCACAGCGTCGCCGCGTCGTGCCGGCCCCGCGTGCGCCACAGATGCTTGCACCAACCGGGCGCGACGACACCGGCGCCATAACCGAAGCCGAGCGCCAGGCGCGGGCCGGTCCATGGCGCCCAGGTCATCGTGCTCTTGCGCCGAGCAAGCCCCTTGAGCAAGGCCTGATCCTCTTTGAGCGGACGCGTCGCCTGTAGCGCCGGCACATGGAAGGCACCGCAGACGACAGCGATCGGCCCGTCGAATTCCTTGCGCGCCGCGGCGATTTCAAGCCGCATATGGGCTTCGCGTTTGGCCTCGAATTCGGCAAGCGGACCTTCGCCTTCGCGCAGCGTCGTCATCGCGTCGGCTATTGCCGCGAAGATCGGGCCGGGCTCAGGGTTCTGCTCGATGATATCGGCCCACCAGCTCTCGCCATCCTCATAGCCGGCGGCCTGCGCCAGCGTGCCGATCGGGTCGCGCAGATGCGGCGCTACCTCAATCTCGGCTTCGGCTTTCGTCTCATCGGCCTCGGCCTCCTGCGTGGCCTCTGCGGGTGCGACGCGGGCCGAGGACGGCAGGTCGATGAAGCGCACTGTCGCGTTGTTGGCCACGGCCCAGAGCGTCGCCTGGTACTCCGGCGAGAACTCTGCGAAGGGCCAGAAACTGGTCGAGGCCGGATCGTCCTCGGGATAGCACAGCAGCGCCACCGGCGGCTGCATTTCGGGGCGGGCGAGTAGAGGCAGCAGCGCCGATGCATCGGCCGGTCCCTCGATCAGCACGGCGACCGGTTTCAACTCCTGCAACGCCTCCACCAGGCTGGCGGTGGAGCCAGGCCCGTGATGGCGTATGCCGAAATAGGAAACCTCGCTAAGCGCCATGGCGTCAGATCGCGGCGTTCAAGGCAGCGTAGTAGCCAGCATAATCGGGCCGCTTCTTGAGCACGGTTTCCAGATATTCCTCCAGCACCAGCTTGTCCTGCACCGGATCCTTGACGATCGCGCCGACAAGGCTGGCGGCAAGGCCTTCAGCACCGAGCTTGCCGCTGTCGAACCAGGCCGCCTGGCTGAGGCCGCCGACCATGGTTGCAATCGCTTCTGCCGTGGACAGTGAACCGGACGGCGTCTTCAACGTCACCTTGCCGTCCGCCGTTGCACCAGAGCGCAATTCGCGGAAAATGGTCAGCACGCGGGCAATCTCCTCGCCGACATTTTTTGGCACCGGCAGGTCGAGGCCGCCGGCCATCTCGCCGACCCGCTTGGAGACGATCGCCACTTCCTCCGCCATGTCTTCGGGCAAAGGCAGCACGACGACATTGAAGCGGCGTTTCAACGCCGAGGACAATTCGTTGACGCCCTTGTCGCGGTTGTTGGCGGTGGCGATGATGTTGAAGCCGCGCTGCGCATAGATCGAGGTGTTGAGTTCGGGGATCGGCATCATCTTTTCGGACAGCACCGTGATCAGCGTGTCCTGCACATCCGACCCCATGCGCGTCAGTTCCTCGAGGCGGCAGAGCTTGCCGTCCTGCATGGCGCGGTAGAGCGGCGTCGGCACCAGCGCCTCCTGGCTTGGGCCCTTGGCCAGAAGCTGCGCGTAATTCCAGCCATAGCGGACCTGGTTCTCGTCGGTGCCGGCCGTGCACTGCACGATCAGCGTCGAGTCGCCCATGATGGCGGCGGCTAGATGCTCCGACACCCAGGATTTGGCGGTGCCGGGAACACCGAGCAGCAACAACGCTCGGTCGGTGGCGAGCGTCGCCACCGCCGTTTCCATCAGCCGGCGACGGCCGACATATTTGGGCGTTATCAGCGTGCCGTCGTCAGCCTTTCCGCCAAGCAGATAGGTCAGCACCGCCTTTGGCGACAGGCTCCAGCCGGCGGGTCTTTGCCTGTCGTCGTTGCGCGCGAGGGCCTGCAATTCGGCGGCGTAGGCCTGCTCGACCGGAAGACGGATGGCTGCGTTCATTTGCTGTTCTCCGGATTGATCATGTTCATTCAAGGGCCGGTCAGGGATGCGTTGAGGCGCAGAAGACCAAGCGACGGTGCTGCCGGCGCCATGCCGGCCGCGACGACATCGCCGATCAATTTTTCCGCCGCCGCGGCGGTGGCGAGAAAGCCCAGCGTTTCCAGAAACTGGTCGACGCCGCGCTTCACGGCGTCGTCGTTTCCCGCGACAGCGGTGCGCAGTGCCGGCAGCGTCTTGCCGTTGGTCAGGTCGGCCCAGTCCAGCCAGCCTGCTTCGACGCCCTCGGCCAGGCTGAGCGCGCCAAGATATTGCGTGTCCTTCAGGATCAGCCTGACCAGGACACGCTGCCGGCGACTGTCCAGACGCGGCATCAAATGCAGGACGAAAAGCGCGGGCTTGCCGCCCTCGGCGACAAGCGTGTCGGCCATGTGCGCGACCGCCGCATCGCTGCCCGACGCTGCGACCATGCGAGCGACAAGGATATCGACATTGTTGTCGGCGCCGAACTGCCATGCGCCGATGAAGTCGGATTCGGTGACGCCGAAGCGGGCAGCAAGATCGACCAGGTTACAGGTTTCGAACAGTTCGGCGCGGCGCCGTTCCTGTGCCGGGGATTTCAGCTTTGCCGGCGCGTAGGTGGTGCGGCGGCGGATGAAGCCGGATTTGCCTTCCGTGATGAAGGCGGCGAGTTCGGCTATCGGGTCTTCCGGCCCGCCATCGCCTGGCTGGCCATGCTCTCCCAACCGCGCCAGCAGCCGGCCGGCCAATTCGCGCACCTTGCCGGAGCGGTCGGCGGACAGGCTTTTCAGGAACGGCACGTCGTCGGCGCCCAGGCCGAAATGCATGAGCGCGATGAGCGCAAGCCTGACCTCCGCCGGCTCGCTTGAACCCCTGGTCTCGATCAGCTGCCGCGCCGCAGCCGGCGCGGTGCGGCGCATATCGGCCAGCGCCGTGCGGCGTGCGGCGGGATAGAAATCGTCCCAGTTCTCAGCCGTCAGTTGCTCCCGTCTCGTGTGTTTTTCGCCGTCCACCCCCGCCTGCCAGTCGACCCACGGCGCATAGACATCCGGACTGGTCTGATCCGACGCGGCCGGCATCCAGTCCATCGGATGCAGCACGAAGCCGCGGCTGGCAACGAGGGCCACCACGCGCGACTTGCCCCTTGCGTCGGCGGCCTGTTTCAGAGCCGCCCGAAACAGCGGCCGCAACCGCTCCGGCAGCATCGGCAAGGCAAGCTCGGGCAGCGGCGGGCGCCGCTTCAGCGTCTTTGGCGCGGCCGGCCGCAAGGCGATTTCGAGGGCTTGCGCCGCAATCGCCAGCAATCGGCGCTCACGCTCATCGGGATTAGCACTGCCTGCGATCTCCTTCCAACCGACCGGAGCCAGGTCGAAGCTGGTTCCGCCGGTGATCCAGCAGTCGCGCATGGTCGCGAGACCCGTCTGCTCGATCTCGTTCACGACAGATCAAGCCTCCCAAAGCCGCTTTGCGCCGCAAGAAGGTGAAGCCGGCTGCCGCTCCAGAGCGCTGCTGTCGCCGCGAGGTCCAACCCAAGCAATGTTGGGCTGACGGTATCGGCGATCGGCAAGGCGATGCCGTGCGGATCATCGGCCGACTGCCACCAGGCATCGCCGCGATCGTCCAGCAGGATCGCGCCGGGCGGCAGCATGACCGGACTATCGGTGAGCCAGGGGGCTGTGTCCTGGTGGGCGACATGGGCCGCCAGCGGATCGACCGCGTCAAAGCCGAAATCCGGCCATTGCCCTGACGAAACATCGCCCTTGCGCTCCACCACCAGCGCCCGCAGCGGCTGGCGCGCCGGATAAAAGACCAGCCTCGCGTCGAAGCGATCGCCCGGCGTGAAGGCGTTCGACCGGCGGCCGGCAGAGGCCGGGAAATAGTCGAGCAGGAGAGCAAATTGCGGGGCCGCGCTCTTCAGATCGAGCAGCCAGGTTGAATGGCTGACAAGACCGTCACGGCGCGTCTCGATCTTCTCGCCAAGCACCTCCCAGACGCTTTCGACCTGGATCGCCTCGGGATTAGCCAGAACCTGCTCGCGGCTTTCCGAGGTCGACACCAGCCGTCTCAGTTCGGCATCGTCAGGCGTCGAGCGCCAGGCCTTGGCCAGCAGCACAAGCTTGCCGAGTTCGCGGATCGCCGCGTCCGGCCGCTCCTCGCTGCGCAGACCCATCAGCCGTGACGGAATCTCGTCGATGCGGCCGGCGAGTGCCGTCGCCTTCATGTCGACCAGCCGTGCCGCGATACGGCGGCAACGATCGCTGCTGTTGTCGACAAAGCCGGCAAGGCCGAGCCGCAACTGATCCGATATCCATTGATCGAGTTCGTCCAATGCCGCCGAGACCGAGGACCGCGTATCCTCGGCGCGCTTGCGCTGCGCGGCCTCGCGGCGCTCGATCGCGGCGGCATCCTCGACAGCAGCGTTTTCATCGTCGCGCGCGGCCTCGCCAATGCTCTTGCCTCCCGCACCAAGCGCCGGTGCAGCCGGCTGCGAGGTGATCTTCCGGCGACGGCCGAGCCAATCGTTCACCCATTCCGGCGTCGAGCCGGCGGCGGTGAAACTCGCCGGCGCGGTGGCAGCGATCCACATCAGCGCCAATGTGTGCTTGCAGGGGAACTTTCGCGACGGACAGGTGCATTTGTAGCCGTGGTCACCGGTGTCGACGACGACGCGATAGGGATTGGAGCCGGAGCCCTGGCATTCGCCCCAGATAAGCGCCAGCTGTTCGTTCTTTTCGAGCCGGGGCCAGTTCGATTGCTTGGTCAACTTGGAAGCGGAGCTCAACGACGCCTGATCAGGCGCGAGCGCTTCGATGGTTTTCAAGTCAAATTCCAAGCCGCGCCTCTCGTCGCTCGAACAAACGCCCACTGCCAGTATAGATGGCCTGATGTGACGGATTCTTGTAGCAGCAGAGGGATAGAGGTCGATACAGCCGACTGCAATAATTGCGCCGGCCGATCTGGCCCGCAGGCAGACAGCTGTCTTTCGGTGATGTCTCCCGGGAGGATGCTTGTGCGACGGATATGGCTTACTGCAGCGTCCGCAATGGCGACTGGACAGCACGGTCATGCGCGATGCCGGCATCGGCATCGGCGATCGCCCTATCGAGACCGGTCGCTACCACCGAAACCCTGAAGCGGCCTTCCATACTCTTGTCGAAGATGGCGCCGACGATGATGTCGGCGTCCTCGTAGACTTCTTCACGGATGCGGGTGGCGGCCTCGTCGACCTCGAACAGGGTCATGTCGCGACCGCCCGATATCGAGACCAGCACGCCCTTGGCGCCCTTCATCGACACTTCATCGAGCAGCGGGTTGGCGATCGCGGCTTCCGCGGCCTTCATCGCCCGGCTTTCGCCCGAGGCCTCGCCGGTTCCCATCATGGCGCGGCCCATGCCGCGCATGACCGATTTGACGTCGGCGAAGTCGAGATTGATCAGGCCTTCCTTGACGATGAGGTCGGTGATGCAGCTGACGCCGGAATAAAGCACCCGGTCGGCGATGACGAAAGCGTCGGCGAAGGTGGTCTTGGCATCGGCGATGCGGAACAGGTTCTGGTTCGGAATGACGATCACCGTGTCGGCGGCCTCGCGCAGACGCTCGATGCCCTCCTCGGCCATCTGCATGCGGCGCCTGCCCTCGAAGGTGAAAGGCTTGGTGACGACGCCCACCGTCAGGATGCCGGCCTTGCGCGCCGCTTGCGCAATGATTGGGGCTGCGCCGGTGCCGGTGCCGCCGCCCATGCCGGCGGTGACGAAGCACATATGCGTGCCGGCCAGATGATCCATGATCTCGTCGAGCGATTCCTCGGCGCGGCACGGCCGATCTCCGGCAGCGAACCGGCGCCAAGGCCTTCGGTCACGTGGGCGCCAAGCTGGATCAGCCGCGTCGCCTTCGACATGGTCAGCGCCTGCGCATCGGTGTTGGCGGCGATGAATTCGGTTCCCTGAAGCTGCTCCGTGATCATGTTGTTGATGGCGTTGCCGCCACCGCCACCGACGCCGATAACGGTGATCTTGGGTCTCATCTCGGAGATTTCCGGCTTCTTGAACTCGGCCATGCCTGCTTCTCCTTCGCCAATTGCGCGCGCTTCACGACCCACGAGCAGACTGCCTCTAGGACATTGCAATCGAGCGGCATGACGCGAATCAGTCCGTTCGGATGGGTGCCCCAAAAAGCCAGAGAGCGGCCGGACGTGCAAGTGCGCGCAAGCTCAAGATTTGTGATGACGATATTGCAGACGGCGCCCGCGATGCCGCGCGCCTGCAAGCCAGGCCGAAAAACCCGGCAATCCGGGCGTCACGGTGAGCGCTGCGGCGAGCCGAATTCCGAGGCCTGGTGGCAACGCGCCAAGTCTTGCCGTGCAAGGATTGAAGCGTCTATCATGGTCCAATAAACCGCAGGCTTCGGCCTCCCGCCATGATCGGCCCGATCGTGATTGTCCGTGGTCGTCAGGCGAGATCTCAGAACGAATGAAGTAGCGCCCCCGACCATGGCCGACAGAACACAATTCGGGTTGAGCGCCGTCGACAGCGCGCCCCTGCATGAGAAGGTCTATCTGGAGCTTGTGCGGGCCCTGATGTCCGGCCAGTTAACGCCCGGGCAGAAGCTGACCTCGCGCAAGCTCGCCAAGGAACTCGGCACCAGCGACATGCCGGTGCGCAGCGCCTTCATGCGGTTGCAGGCGCTGCGGGCGCTGAGCCCGATGCCGAACGGCAGCGTCGAGGTGCCCGTCATTTCGGCCGACCGATTCTCGCAACTGACCGCCGTGCGAACGATCCTCGAAGGTTCGGCGACAGAGCTCGCGACAAAACGCATCAACGGCAACAATCTGCGGACGATCCGGCGCCACAGCACCGAATTGACCCTGGCGGCGCGCCAGGGCGATATCGACGATTATCTGAGGAAAAATTACGCCTTCAAATTCTCGATCTACCGCCATTGCGGCAACGAGCAGATGATCTTCCTGATCGAGACCGTGTGGATGCAGGTTGGCCCCTTCCTCAGGAATCTCGCCATGGGCTTCGAGGACGACCTCTCCTCCATCCTCGACATCGACTATCACGAGGAAGTCGTCGCCGCGATCGAGGCGCAGGACGCGGCGCGCGCCCGCGGGGCCATCGTGCGCGACATCGAAGAAGGCGCTGCACACATCCTGCGGCAGGCCAGATTTCCGGACGCAAGAAGCTAGGGTTGCCGGGCGACAGTCGTTCGACCCTAAGGCCGGTCGCACCTGCCCTGCGGCGAGCCGGCACGCCGAATGCCCCTTGGCTTTCCATCTTCTTGCCTCTATGTTGCGATCGCAGATCGCGCAATTGGTTTTGAAATGCCTCCCGATATCCCGGTTAGTGACTTGAAAAAATAAGGAAAAATATCCGACAACAGTCGGATAAGTTTCCCGAAAACTCACAAGCATTTTTTACCAGGGACAGTGCGGCCGATCAGGCTGAGGCACCTTCGAAAACCAGAGGTTTTGAAATTGAGCGATGCAATTGCGGACGTTTTGAGCTGGCTTGAAAGCAGAAGCGACATACAGAGTCTGAGGGCGGCTGTGTGCGACCTTAATGGCGTCATGCGGGGAAAACGCATACCCGTCGAGCAGGCTCGCAAGGCGCTGGAAGGCAAGCTGCGCATGCCCTATTCGCTGATCGGGCTCGACATCTGGGGCGAGGATATCGAAGGCAACACGCTGGTTTTCTCGACCGGCGATGCCGATGGCCTCTGCCAATGGACGGGACGCGGCATTCTGCCGGTGGACTGGACGGCGCATCCGACGGCACTCGTCCCGCTCTGGCTCGCCGATGAAAGCGGCGCACCCTATCTCGGCGATCCCCGGCGGGCGCTGGCCCGCATCCTCGACCGCTACAAGGCGCTCGGCTTGACCCCGGTCGCGGCGACCGAACTTGAATTCTACCTGGTCGATCCGCAATCGCAGCGGCCGGTGGGGCCTGTCTCGCCGGTCACCGGGCGGCGCCTCGATTCCGATGCGGCGCTGTCGATCGACGAGATCGACGATTTCGAGGCCTTCATCCATGACGTCTACGAAGCCTGCCGGGCACAAGGCATTCCCGTCGATACGGCGATTGCCGAAAATGGCGTCGGCCAGTTCGAAATCAACCTGAACCATGTCGCCGACGCCTTGCGGGCCGCCGACGATGCGGTGCTGTTCAAGCGCACGGTGAAGGGCATCGCCCGCAAGCACGGCTTTGCCGCCTGCTTCATGGCCAAGCCCTATGGCGATCGGGCCGGCAACGGCTTTCACGTCCATTTCAGCCTTATCGACGCCGAAGGGCGCAACGTGTTCGACGACGGCACCGATCAGGGCTCGGAAATCATGCGCCACGCGGTCGGCGGGCTGCTGGCGGCGATGGCCGAAAGCACGCTGGTGTTTGCGCCGCACTTCAATTCCTACCGCAGGCTTCGCCCGCGCTCCTATGCGCCGACCGCGGTCGCCTGGGGTTACGAGAACCGCATGGTCGCGATCCGCATTCCCGGCGGCCCGACCGCCGCGCGCCGCATCGAGCACCGCGTGTCGGGAGCGGACGCCAATCCCTATCTGGTGCTGGCCGCCATATTGGGCGCCGCGCTGATCGGCATCGAAAGGCAGATGTCGCCGGGCGAGCCGACCGGGAATGACGGACAAGGCGCGGCACCAGCCAAGCTGCCGCCGGACTGGGCCTCCGCCATCGCCACCTTCGAAAGCGGAACGCATGTGGCGGAGATTTTCCCGGGGATTCTGCGCGACTCCTTTGTTGCCTGCAAACGCCAGGAACTGAACACCTTCGCCCTCAACGTCAGCGATTTCGAGATCGAGACCTATCTCGAAAGTGTCTAATCCCAACTGACCGGGGATATCGGTTCCGCACGCCCCTTGATCGACCGCAGAAGCATGGGGCTTGCGATGCGATCCTCAACCGGGCATAAACATGATTATTTTTATCATGTATTATCCTCGGAGACAGACAGGACTTGACCTTCGTTGCACGCATGGAAAGCCGGATCGAGGGCTTTTCGGTCATCGGCGACCTGAAATGGCATCTATGGGACGGCGTGGTCGCCGACCTCTGGGATGTCTCGTGCGGTGACCGGGCCGAGGGTTACTATGTCTCTCCCGATCCCCGGCTGTTTGTGGCGCTCGATGTGGATGGCGGCGGCGCCTTCTTCGTCGAAGGCGCCAAAGGCGAAGTATCGCGCCACGACGGCCCCCTCTCCATGGCCTACATTCCGGCCGGTGTGCCGATCCGTGGCCGGGTCGAGGGTTTGCGCCGCATCCGACATCTCGATTTGCATTTCGACGTGGCGACGCTGACGCGGCGCTTCGGCCGCAGCCTCGATCGTGAGGCCTTACAGATGTCGCGCTTCCAGTTTCGCGACGACCGCGTCGCCATGCTGGCCGGCCTGATCGCCGCCGAATGCGGCAGCGACCAGCCGCTGCATGATCTCTATGGCGAGGGCCTGCTCAATGCCTTGTTCGCCAGCCTTTTCCAGATCGACCCGCCGGATGTCGCCAGGCGTCGGTCACTGCTGTCGCGCCGCAAGCTGCGCCTCGTCACCGACTATATCGACGCGCACTGCCTGGACAGGATCCGGCTTGCCGATCTCGCCGCGCTGACCGGCCTGTCCGAGACCGCGATGAGCCATGCCTTCAAGGCGGCAACGGGCGTGCCGCCGCACCGCTGGCAGATGCAGGCGCGGGTCAACAGGGCCAAGGCGATGATGGCGAATGACGCTGCCTCGCTTGCCGACATCGCCGAGGCGACCGGCTTCTTCGACCAGGCGCATCTGACGCGGGTGTTCAAATCGGTGGTCGGCGTGACACCCGGCGCCTGGATGAAAAGTGCCGACCACCAGTGACATTTCCGCAACATGACGCCGCGATGTCCCTCGTTTGGACAAGAATGGACAAGCCGCCCAAATCCGTCCAATGACCCGCGGATAAGTTGAGATAAATGATCAAGTATCTCAACGACGACAGGCGGGGACTTTCCTGATGAGCAGACTTTACCGGAGGAAGGCGCTTCTGGCGGCCAGTGTCGCCACTGTCGCAATGATCACGCCGATGGCCGCCTTCGCGCAGGCCGTGCAAACCAGCACCCAGCTTGAGCCGGTGGTGGTCGAGGGTGAGGCTGGCGGCAGCGCGACCGGGCCGGTCGAAGGTGTCGTCGCCAAGAAGACCACGACAGGCTCGAAGACGGCAACCGACATCAAGGACATCCCGCAATCCGTCTCTGTCGTCGGCCGGCAGGAGATCGACGACCAGGGCGCGCAGAAGGTGGACGAGGCCTTGCGCTACACGGCCGGCGTCTTCGCCCAGCCCTTCGGCCCGGACAGCGACACCAACTGGCTGTTGATCCGCGGTTTCCAGGCGACCGCTACCGGCACCTACATGGATGGCCTGCAGCTGTTCAGCTACGGCTTCGGCGGCTTCTATGTCGACAGTTTCGGCCTTGAGCGCATCGAGGTGCTGAAGGGCCCGGCCTCAGTGCTCTATGGCGGCAGCAACCCCGGCGGACTGGTCAACTATGTCAGCAAGCGGCCCGAGTTCGAACGCAAGCGCTATGTCGAAACCGGCGTCAACGATGCCGGCAATGTCTATCTCGGCTTCGACGTCGGCGACGTGGCCAGCAACAACACGGTCAGCTACCGCATCAATGGCAAGGTCGCCGGCGGCGACACCTACAGCGACCTGCAGAACGGCTGGCGCGGCTTCATCTCGCCCAGCATTACGTGGAAGCCGGACGAAGCAACCACGTTGACCATCCTGGCCAACTACAGCCACATCGACGAGAACCATAATGGCGGCAGCTTCCTGCCCTATGACGGCACGGTGACGGACCACATTGCCGGTGGGGTGAACTACGGCCGCATCGACCCCGATGCGAATTTCACCGAACCAAGCATCGATCTCTACAAGCGTGAACAAGGCTCGATCGGTTATGAGTTCGAACACGATTTCGACAATGACTGGACCGCGCGTTCCAACGCCCGCTTCACCGCCGCCGATATCGATGAGGTCAGTGTCTATCCGAACGGCTGGTCGCTCACCGGCGGGCCTACCGACCTGGCGCGAATAAATTTCGACCACGACACCACGGCAAAGACCTTCCTTCTCGACAACCAGATCGAAGGCAAGGTGACGACCGGTCCAATCGAGCACACGATCCTCGCCGGTCTGGACTTCAAATACTACAACATCGATCAGGTACAGTCCTCTGGCCTCTACGATCCCAACTACGACAATCCCATTGATGCCTTCCATCCGGTATACGGGTCGCCGCTGACGCCACGCGTCAGCTACCTCAACCAGAACCTGACGCAGAAGCAGCTTGGCTTCTATGCGCAGGATCAGCTGCGTTTTGGCGATGGCTGGCTGGTGACGCTGAATGGCCGCTACGACCGTGGCTGGCTCGACGCCGATAATCGTCCGACCTTCTACTCGGCGAGCTCCAGCACGCAGAGCAGCACGGTAGGCGATTTCTCCGGCCGTGCCGGCCTCGCCTATGAGTTCGCCAACGGCGTAACCCCTTATGCCAGCATCGCCACTTTCTTCAATCCGATCATCGGTACGGACGCGATGGGCAATCTGTTCAGGCCGGAAGAAGGCACGCAATATGAAGTCGGCGTGAAATATGTGCCGACCTTCATCGATGCCTTGTTCACCCTGTCCTTGTTTGACCTGACGCGCCAGAACGTGCCCTCGAACGTCACGCTCTTCACACAGATGCAGACCGGGGAAGTGCGCTCACGCGGCGTCGAACTCGAAGGCAAGGTGAATATGACGGATGATTTCCGGATTACGGGCGCATTCACCGCCTACAATCTCGAAATCACGAAGGATGCCAACCCGGCGCTGATTGGCAAGACGCCCTTCATCGTACCGGAAGTGATGGCCTCGGCCTCCGCCGACTACACATTCCGTGGTGACTGGTATGACGGCATCTCGATTGGCGGCGGTCTGCGCTATATCGGCTCCTCATGGGCCGACAACGAGAACACGGCGAAGGTGCCGGCCGTCACGCTCGCCGACCTGAAACTCGGCTACGAGAAGGAGAATTGGGGCGTCGATCTCAACGTCACCAATCTGTTCAACAAGACCTATGTCGCCAGTTGTCAGACGACGCTGACCTGCTCCTACGGCGAAGGCCGTTCGTTCAAGCTGAAGGTGCACACGAGCTGGTAGCCACCCACCTAATCGCAGCTTGCCGAACCCGCCGGCGGCCCTACAGGCGGCTTACGCCTACGAGGACCGCTCGGCCTTCAGCACGGAGACCGCCATCTCGCTGTTGTGGACATAGTCGTTGGCGTCCGGCTGCCTCTGCACCAAAAGGATGAACAGCAAATCGGTCAGCGTCAGCTGTGCGTCGCGCGCGGTGATGGAGGAGGAGCGCGCGCGCTCTTCATCGGCGATGGTGTAGAGGCGGATGTCGGCGACGCGGCTCAGCGGATTGTCGTGCAGGCCGGTGACGGCGATCACCATCGTGCCGCGCTTGCGGGCAAGCTCGGCGATGCGCAAGGTTTCGATGCTGGCGCCGGAATAGGAGAGCGCGAACAGCACGTCGCCAGGCCCGAGCGTCGCGGCATTGGCCATCTGGATATGGCTGTCGCTGTCATGCAGCACGTTGCGGCCGAGCTTCATCAGCTTGTAGGAGAAGTCGCGCGCCACCAGCGAGGAGGCGCCGACGCCGACCAGATGGATGCGGCGCGCGCCGTCGAGCAGTTCCAGCGTGCGGCCGATGATGCGCTCGGTGTTGGCGGCGACGGTCTGCTGCATCGACAGCAGCTTGCTGCCGATCAGCTTCTTCAGGATGACCGGATAGTTGTCACCGACCTCGATCGAGCCGTGGATAACGCCGGCCGGCACCTGCCAGTCCTGCGCCTTGGCCTCGCTGACGGCGAGCTTGAGCTCCTGGTAGCTGGCATAGCCGAGTTTCTGGCTGAACTTGACCACACTCGACTGGCTGCGGCCGATCTCGGCCGCAAGCGCTGCCGTCGACAGCCGCAGCATCTGGTCGGGATTGTCGACGATGTACTGGCCGATCTCGCGATCGCCGGGCGCCATGCCGTCGAGCTTCGCATGGATCTGCTTGAGAACGGACATGAACCCTCTGGAGCGCTGCGGTGCTTGGAGGAATAAAATATTCCAATTTCGATTGACAGCCAAGAACGCAGAATTAATTCTCGGATCGGCCAGGTTCGGGAATCGAGAAGGTCTTCCGGAGAGACCGCCGCCCGGCTTTCGCCATACAAGGGTTCAGCCATGGACAGATTGCGGATCGTCGGCGGACGAAGACTGGAAGGCGCGGTCACCATTTCAGGCGCCAAGAACGCCGCTCTGCCGCAGATCGCGGCTGCCCTGCTCAGCCCCTACCCGCTCGAACTGACCAATCTGCCAGATGTAACCGACGTCGAAAACATGCTCGGCGTGGTGCGGCTTCACGGCGCCGAGGTGACGCGGTCGGCGCATGCCGCGACGATCGACACAAGCGCTGCCGTTTCGAAGGAAACGTCTTATGACACGGTACGCAAAATGCGCGCGACGGTGCTGGTGCTGGCGCCGCTGCTCGCCCGGTTCGGCCATGCCCGGGTTTCGCTGCCGGGCGGCTGCGCGATCGGCGCGCGGCCGGTCGACATGCATGTCGCGGCACTCGCGGCACCGGGTGCAAGGATTGCGATCGAGAACGGCTCCATCGTCGCCTCGGCGCCGAACGGGCTGACCGGCACGCGCATCGTACTCAGTTCGCCGTCGGTCGGGGCAACCGAAACCGCAATGATGGCGGCGACCACGGCCAAGGGCGAAACCGAGATCCTCAACGCGGCGCGCGAACCGGAAGTGGCTGATCTCGCCGCCTGCCTCAACGCCATGGGCGCGCGCATCGAGGGCGCCGGCACGCACCGCATTCTGATCGCCGGCGACACCGGCTGGCATGCGGCCAGGCACGACATCATCCCGGACCGGATCGAGGCCGGCACCTATGCGATCGCCGCGGCGATCACCGGCGGCCAGCTCGAGCTCACCCACGCCCGGCTCGAACATATGGCCTCGGTGGTGCAATTGCTGGAAGCCACCGGCGTCAGCGTCTGGCCCGGCGACCGCGGGCTCATCGTCTCGCGCGAGCGGCCGCTCAAGGCCGCCGACCTCACGACGGAACCCTATCCGGGTTTTCCGACCGACCTGCAGGCGCAGTTCATGGCGCTGATGTGTTGCGCCGAGGGCGCATCGCTGCTGCGCGAAACCATTTTCGAGAACCGCTTCATGCATGTGCCGGAGCTGATGCGGCTCGGCGCCAACATCAAGCTGCAAGGCACCATGGCGCTGGTGCGCGGCGGCGAGAAACTGCATGGCGCTCAAGTCATGGCCACCGACCTGCGCGCCTCGGTGTCGCTGGTGTTGGCGGCGCTGGTCAGCGAAGGCGAGACGATCATCAACCGCGTCTATCATCTCGATCGCGGCTATGAGCAGTTGGATCGCAAGCTGCGCCTTTGCGGCGCCGACATCGAGCGGCTGAGCGCATGAGCGGCGTGGACTATTTCCTCGGCGTCGATGGCGGCGGCACCGGCTGCCGGGCCCGCATCGAGGATGCGGCGGGAACCGTGCTGGGACAGGGCCTGTCAGGCCCGGCGACAACGCGGCTCGGGATCGACGCGGCCTGGGCTTCCATTGCCAAAGCCTTTGGCGCGGCGATCGAAGAGACAGGCTTCGGGCCGTTCGAGATCGGCCGAATCCGGGCCGGCATCGGCCTCGCCGGCATCGGCCGCAAGGGTGCGCTGGAGGCGTTGCGGGCAATCGCGCATCCCTTTGCCAGCATCGATTTCGTCAGCGACGGCGTTGGCGCCTGCCTTGGCGCGCATTCCGGGCAGGACGGTGCCATCGTCATCGCCGGCACCGGTTCGATCGGCCTTGGCTTCGCCGAGGGGCGCGACCTGCGGGTCGGCGGTTACGGTTTTCCGATCTCTGATGAGGGCAGCGGCGCCGATCTTGGCCTGAAAGCCGTGCAACTGGCTCTGCGCGCCCATGACGGCCGGCACGAGCGGACAGCGCTGCTGGCGGAGGTGATGCAGCGCTTCGAGGGCGACCCGATGGAGGCCGTCGCCTGGATGGACCGCGCCAGCGCCACGGATTACGCCGCGTTGGCGCCGATGGTGATGCGCCATGCCGACCAGGGCGATCCCGCCGGACGGCGCATCGTGCAAAGTGCCGCCGAGCAGATCGACACGCTGGTGCGGGTGCTGTTCGAAAAAGGCGCGCCGCGCGTGACCTTGCTGGGCGGCCTCGCCAGCCCGCTCGAACCCTGGCTTTCGCCCGATGTGCGGCGCCGTCTGAAGCCCGCCGACGGTGACGCCGTGTCCGGTGCGATCATCCTTGCCAAACGGTCGCTCTGTACACAGTAAGTTTCGCGGGAGTTGGAATAAAATATTCCAATCTCCTGTTGACGATACGAATATCCAATTCTAAAAAGTTAACAAAGAAAAATGCGATGACGGACCCAAGGTCCGTGTTCCCTGGCGCCCATTGAGCCATGCCGGGCAGCAGAATTTTGAAGGCACTGGAATGACCGAGCAAGGATTGATGTCTGAGCTGGACCTGCTGGTTTCCGAAGGCCGTAACCCGCGGACGATGGATATCGACCTGCTGCCGACCATCGATGTGCTGCGCAAGATCAATGATGAGGACAGGATTGTTCCGGCGGCTGTCGAAAAGGTGCTGCCGGAAATCGCCGCCGCGGTCGATCGTATCGTGCTTGCCTTCCAGAAAGGCGCGCGGCTGATCTATATCGGCGCCGGCACCAGCGGCCGGCTCGGGGTTCTCGATGCTTCGGAGTGTCCGCCCACTTTCGGCGTGCCCGAAGGCATGGTTGTCGGCCTGATCGCCGGCGG